>JANOCP010000094.1:0-3450 GCA_031412235.1 Polaromonas sp. | reverse complement strand
AAGCTTGTACCAGTCGAGGTCAGAGCTGCTGCTCAAGGTGCCCGCGATATTGGTGTTGCTGCACAGGCCGGTATTGGCGGCAGATTCGGTGTTGTTGCCCTCTGCTTCGGACGTCAGGCAGGCCGCCATGGCCCCGCTGCTCCAGACGATGCCTGTCAGGGACACCGCAAGCCATTGTTTCCAATTCACTGTCATCTTGTTTCCTTCAACTAACGTTGCTGAACCTCGGACACGCCAGGGCCTGGCGTGCGTTAAACCGACACTGTGAAACCTTGACCGCCTGTCTGTACCCAAGTACTGCAAAGCCGCGCATTGGTGTTACACGCTATTGACTGTATATATATTTTCTTAATATTGAAATATGAAAAATTAAGGACAAACCCTCGCGATTCATGATTTCAAACATAAATCTTGAGGTTTTGCGTCAACTAGGTGTTCACCAAAAGAATAATAATTATCAAAATAATAAGAAAGGTAATTTGTGTACTTTTTTTGGGGCATGCCAATTAAAAAGCCCTGAAAAACACCAAAACGGTGTTTTTCAGGGCTTTATGAAAAAAAACTTGTCTGCGGGGTGTGTATTTGTGGCGTTTACGCCACTGCGGCAGCCTTGTCTTTTTCGGTAACAAAAGAGTCAGCGTAAAACTCGCCTTCAGGCAGTCCGGCGGCAATATAGGCGGTCTGTGCAGAGTCGACCACAATCGGAGCGCCGCAGGCATAGACCTGCTGGCCCGACAAGTCTGCAAAATCCTGCAGCACTGCCTTGTGAACAAAACCGGTGCGGCCAGTCCAGGCGTCTTCAGGCAGGGCGTCCGAAATAACCGGCACGTAGCTGAGGTTGGGCATTTCAGCAACTTTGCCCATGACCCAGTCATGCATATACAAATCAGACGGGCGACGGCCACCCCAGTAAAGCACGGCGGGGCGGGTTATGCCCTTGAACTGCATGTGCTCAATGATGGCCTTGATGGGCGCAAAGCCCGTGCCTGAGGCCAGCAGCACCATGGGCTTTGTGCTGTCGTCGCGCAGGTAGAAGCTGCCAAAAGGCCCTTCAACGCGCAAAATTTCCTTTTCTTTCATGGGGCCAAAGACATGGTCAGTGAACTTGCCGCCCGGCATATGCCGTATGTGCAGTTCTACGCCGGGGTTCTCGGCCTGCGTGTGCGGTGCATTGCCCATTGAATAGGCGCGTCTGTCACCGTCGCGCAATAAAAATTCAACGTACTGGCCCGCGTGGTACTTGAAGACATCGCTGGCGGGCAATTGCAGGCGCACCACCATCACGTCGTGTGAGGCCTTGGTCATGCTGTTGACGCGTGTCGGCATTTTCTTGACCGGAAAGGCGCTTTCATCTGTGACCTGGCGCGATTCAATAACCACGTCGGAATGCGCTATGGCGCAGCAGGTCAGGATAAAACCGCTTTCGGCCTCCTCAACCGACAGCGCCTTGAGCTGATGCGGGCCGTGGGTAACGCTGCCTTCAAGCTTTTTGCACTTGCAGGAGCCGCAGGCACCGTCTTTGCAGCCATACGGCAAACCAATACCCTGGCGAATGGCCGCTGCCAGCAGGGCTTCATCGGCATTGGCGATGAAAGTCCTTGCACTTGGCTGTACGGTTACGGTAAAACTCATGGTCGCTGTCCTTTTGATTGAGCCCTACAAGCTGACGTTTATGCTTGTCGCCTGTCTAATTCTTGATGTTGCTGATTTTTCAGCGTGTCCCCCAATTTTGCCCTCAAACCTAAATCCCCTTGGGGCGCTACCTGCGCGCTTTCGCAGGCAACGCATTTTGATAGTGGGTTGCGGCGATATTGGCTTGCGCGCTGCGGGCTTGCTGCCAAAGCGCATCAAGCTTGTGGCCCTGACGTCGTCGAAGGATCGCGTCCCCGTTTTGCGCGCGCAGGGCATTACGCCACTGGTCGGTAATCTGGATGACCGCGCCAGCTTGCGGCGCCTGGCGGGGCTGGCAACCCGTGTGCTGCACCTTGCGCCGCCGCCATCCCACAATCCGGCATGGCGGGATGACCCGCGAACCCAGGCCCTAATGCGGGTTTTGCGGCTGCGTAGCCTGCCGCAATCGCTTGTTTATGGCTCTACCAGTGGCGTGTACGGCGATTGCAGTGGTGACTGGGTAAATGAGGTGCGGCAAGTCAACCCGGACACGCCGCGGGCCTGGCGACGCGTGCATGCGGAAGGCGAAGTGCGCTGGTTTGGGCGGGCTACCGCCACGCCAGTACATTTACTACGCATTCCCGGCATTTATGCGCCAGACCGCGAAGGCGGCACGCCCCGCGCCCGTTTGCTTAAAGGTACGCCGGTGCTGGTTCCTGAGGACGACGTGTACACCAACCATATCCATGCCAACGACCTGGCCCGGGCCTGCCTGGCGGCACTTTGGCGCGGCAAGCCGCAGCGTGTGACCAATGTCAGCGACGACACCGAGCTCAAGATGGGTGACTACTTTGACCTGGCCGCCGGGCTTTACCAGTTGCCCCGCCCCCCGCGCTTGGCGCGTAGCGAGGCGGGCTCGAAGTTGCCTGCCATGCAACTCAGTTTCATGAGCGAATCAAGGCGGCTGGACAATACGCGCATGAAAAGCGAGTTGATGCTGACGCTCTGGTATCCCACAGTGCTTGCCGGGTTGCAAAGCTGATGTCGCCACCTGCGCTTTGATGCCACAGAACTGTGCGAACATACCCGTTGTGAGTCAGCCCTTGCTTCGCACCCCCACCCTCCCGCCTTTGCCGCCGCGTCCTGGCGTATGGCTGACTGTGCTGGCTTTGCATCTTGCCCTGTTGTGGATTGCCAACCTTTACTGGCCCATTCAGCGGTCATTGCAGGCGGTTGTGGTGCAAATCTTCCGCAACGACTCAGCCACAAACAATGCAAGCGCCAAGGCCTCCAGTAGCGAGGCTTCAAACCCCCAACGTGGTATTGGATTGCCCCGTACGCCGCGTGCATCAGCGCAACTGGCCCTGCCGGTTTCACCGGTAGAGAGAAGCACCCCTTCAGAAATAACGCAGCAAATTGCCGCCTTGGGCCCGGTGCGCAAGCGCTCAAGGGCCCGCAAACAGCCAGAGCCCCTGCAAACGCCAATCCGCCAGCGCGAAGAACCCCTGATTGCGGTGGATGTGCCTGAAAAATTGGTGGAGGACAAAACGCCCGAGCCAAAGATGGCTGAGGCACCAGCGCCCGCGCCGATTCCAGCACCAGCGCCCGCGCCGATTCCAGCACCAACACCCGCACCGGTTCTGACACCAGCGCCCGCACCGGCTCCAGCACCAGCGCCCGCACCGGTTCCGACACCAGCGCCAGCGCCGGTTCCGGCACCAGCACCAGCACCAGCGCCGGTTCCAGCACCAGCACCAGCGCCGGTTCCGGCACCAGCTCCCGCACCGGTTCCAGCACCAGCACCCGCACCGGTTCCGACGCCATCGCCAGCGCCAGTTC
>JANOCP010000093.1:0-2337 GCA_031412235.1 Polaromonas sp. | reverse complement strand
ACGACCTGAAAGACGCCGACATGGTGATTGAGGCCGTGTTTGAGGAAATGGGTGTCAAGGAAAAAGTGTTTACCGAACTTGACCGCGTGATGAAGCCCGGTGCAATTTTGGCGTCCAACACCTCCACGCTGGACATGAACCAGATTGCCGCTTTCACCAAGCGCCCGCAAGACGTGATTGGCACACACTTTTTCAGCCCGGCCAACATCATGAAGCTGCTTGAAGTGGTTCGTGGTGAAAAAACTGGTAAAGACGTGCTGGCAACCGTGATGGCGCTGGGCAAAAAGATCAAGAAGACCTCGGTTGTTTCAGGCGTGTGTGATGGATTTATCGGCAACCGCATGATTGAGCAGTACGGTCGGCAGAGCGGCTTTTTGCTCGACGAAGGCTGCACGCCTGCGCAGGTTGACAAAGCCATTGAAAAGTTCGGCTTTGCCATGGGCCCCTTCCGCATGGGTGACCTGGCGGGTAACGACATCGGCTTTGCCATTCGTAAACGCCGGTATGTTGAAAAGCCAGACATGAAGTACAGCAAGACCGCTGACTTGCTGTGCGAAAAAGGTCGCTTTGGCCAAAAAACCGGTGCTGGCTGGTATGACTATGTGGCTGGCAAGCGCGACGCAATTCCAAACGCCGAAGTCGTGACGATGATTGAAGAGCATCGTAAGTCACTGGGGATTACGCCGCGCAAGGTTTCTGACGAAGAAATCGTTCAGCGCCTCGTGTATTCGCTGGTCAATGAAGCAGCCCACATTCTTGAAGAAGGCATTGCTTCGAAGGCCAGCGACATCGACATGGTTTACCTGATGGGCTACGGCTTTCCGATTTACCGTGGCGGCCCCATGAACTACGCTGACGAGGTGGGCCTGTTTAACGTCGTGCAGGCCATGAACCGCTTTGCGCAGAACCCTCTGGACGATGCCAGTTTCTGGAAGCCCGCGCCGTTGCTTGCACGCTTGGCGGCCGAAGGCAAGACGTTCAATTAACACCCAAGAATTCTGGAGATTTTCATGAGCTCAGCAGTCATTGTTTCTACCGCCCGTACCCCTCTGGCCAAAAGCTGGAAGGGCTCCTTCAACATGACGCACGGTGCCACATTGGGGGGGCATGCAGTTCAGCACGCTATCGCCCGCGCAGGCATTGAAGCCGCCGAGGTTGATGACGTCATCATGGGCTGCGCCACGCCTGAAGGCGCTACGGGTGCCAACATTGCGCGCCAGATTGCCTTGCGTGCGGGTTGCCCTGTAACGGTGTCGGGCTACACGCTAAACCGTTTTTGCTCGTCAGGTTTGCAAGCCATTGCTACCGCGGCCCAGCGTGTGATTGCCGGTGAAGCCGACATTTATGTGGCCGGCGGTGTTGAAAGCATTTCGTGTGTACAACAAGAAATGAATACCCATATGCTGCGCGAAGACTGGCTTGCCAAAAACAAGCCAGAGATCTACTGGAACATGCTGCAAACCGCTGAGCAGGTCGCCTCACGCTACAGCATTGGTCGTGACCGCATGGACGAATACGGCGCCATCAGCCAGCAAAAAGCCACGGCTGCGCTGGCTGCCGGTCTGTACGCCGCTGAAATTGAACCGATCACCGTAACCATGGGCGTGGCCGACCCTGTCATGGGCCTGACCACCAAGCAGGTTACCGTGACCAATGACGAAGGCATTCGCGCCGGTACTACCAAAGAAGGCATCAGCGGCATCAAGCCGGCCGTTCCTGGTGGCGTGATTGCGGCGGGTAACGCCAGCCAGTTTTCTGATGGCGGCGGTGCGGTGGTTGTGATGGATGAAAAAGTCGCCGAACGCAAAGGCTTGAAGCCTCTCGGTCGCTTTTTGGGTTTTGCTGTCGCAGGCTGCGAGCCTGATGAAATGGGCATCGGGCCGGTTTTTGCCATTCCAAAGGTGCTGGCCAAGCTGGGTTTGACGGTCCACGACATTGACTTGTGGGAGTTGAACGAAGCCTTCGCCGTGCAGGTGCTGTATTGCGCAGACAAGCTGGGCATCCCCATGGACAAGCTTAACGTGAACGGCGGCGCAATCGCCGTCGGACACCCTTACGGCGTCACCGGCCAGCGCCTCACGGGCCACGCCCTGATCGAAGGCAAACGCCGCGGTGCCAAGCGCGTTTGTGTGACCATGTGTATTGGTGGCGGTATGGGCGCTGCTGGCATTTTTGAAGTGCTATAACTGGATCCGGTATCTATTGACACCATGGGCCGAGCCTGCGAATAACGCGCAGTCCGGCCCTTTTTAACTTTCAGCTTTTCCGCATACTGATTTAAAGCAACTGACCATGAGCCTGCGTCCCACGATTGATTTCTTGCTTTACCAATGGCTC
>JANOCP010000092.1:0-5891 GCA_031412235.1 Polaromonas sp. | reverse complement strand
CACGGCTTCGCGGTTGGCGTGCAGGTCGGTGATGACAGCGAGTTTCATCGGGCGGCCGCCATCAGCCGATGCGGCCGAGCAGCAGGTATTCCATCAGCGCCTTTTGCACATGCATGCGGTTCTCGGCTTCGTCCCAGACGACCGACTGTGGTCCGTCAATCACATCGGCCTCAACCTCTTCGCCGCGATGGGCGGGCAGGCAGTGCATGAACAGGGCGTCGGGCTTTGCGACTTTCATCATTTCGGTGTCTACGCACCAGTCGGCAAAAGCCTTTTTACGCGCTTCGTTTTCTGCTTCATAACCCATGCTGGTCCACACGTCGGTGGTCACCAGATCAGCCCCGGCGCAGGCCTGCATCGGGTCTTTAAAAACCTTGTAGCTCTCGGCCGAGCGAATGCCGGCAATCGACTGGTCCACCTCATAGCCACCGGGCGTGCTCAGGTGCACCTTGAAGCCAAGGATTTCGCTGGCCTGCAGCCAGGTGTTGGCCATGTTGTTGCCGTCGCCTACCCAGGCTACTGTTTTGCCTTTGATGCTGCCGCGGTGCTCTATGTAGGTGAAGATGTCGGCCAGGATCTGGCAAGGGTGAAACTCATTCGTCAGGCCGTTGATGACCGGCACGCGCGAGTGCTCGGCAAAGCGGTCAATCTTGGTTTGTTCGAAAGTGCGAATCATCACCAGGTCAACCATGCGGCTGATGACCTTGGCGCTGTCTTCAATGGGCTCGGCGCGGCCCAGCTGGCTGTTGTCTGTGGTCAGGTTGACGACGCTGCCACCCAGCTGGTACATGCCGGCTTCAAAGCTGACGCGGGTACGGGTGGAGGCCTTCTCAAAAATCATGGCCATGGTGCGGTCCACCAGCGGCTGGTGCTTTTCGTAGGCCTTGAACTTTTTCTTGATCAGTGCTGCGCGCGCAAACAGGTAGGTGTATTCATCGGCGTTGAGGTCGCTGAACTGCAAATAATGTTTGACGGGTTGGCCGGTGGTCATGCGGGGATTTTTTCTTTGAGCAATTGTTTGATCAGTGGAACCAGGATGGCAATCACTTCGTCGGCCTCGGCGGTCGTCATGATGAGCGATGGCACCATGCGGATCACGGTGTCGGCTGTCACGCTGATCAGCAGGCCGTTGTCGGCTGCGCGCTTGAGCAACTCGCCGCACGGAACGGTCAGCTCAATGCCCAGCATCAGGCCACGGCCACGAATGTCCCTGACGCCTTTTTTACCGGCCAACTCACGCGCCAGTACGGCTTTGAAATGCTCGCCGACCTTGACGGCGTTGGCTATCAGGCCATCACTCTCCATGATGCGTATGGTTTCAACCCCGGCGCGCATGGCGAGCGGGTTACCGCCAAAAGTGGAGCCGTGGTTACCGGGCTGAAAAATATGGGCGGCTTTGGGGCCGCAAACCACTGCGCCAATCGGCACACCAGAGCCCAGGCCCTTGGCCAGAGGCATCACATCGGGTTTGATGCCTGACCACTGATGCGCAAACCATTTGCCGGTGCGACCCATGCCGCACTGCACTTCGTCGATCATCAGCAGCCAGTCGCGCTCGTCGCACAGGGTGCGCATCTGCTGCATGTAGTCGTCGTTCATGGGGTTAACGCCGCCTTCACCTTGAATGGCTTCAAAAAATACGGCGACGACATTGGGGTTGTTGGCGGTGGCGGCCTTGATGGCTGCGATGTCGTTCACCGGCACACGTATGAATCCTTCAACCAGCGGACCAAAACCGGCCTGAACTTTAGGGTTGCCAGTGGCGCTCAGTGTGGCAATGCTGCGGCCATGAAAGGCTTTTTCATAGACCACGACTTCAGGTTTTTCAATACCTTTGTCATGGCCAAACTTGCGTGCCAGCTTCAGCGCCGCTTCGTTCGCTTCCAGGCCGGTGGAGCAGAAAAACACGTTTTCAAGTCCTGACAGCTCAACCAGTTTGGCCGCCAGGGTTTCCTGAAGCGGCACATGGTAGTAATTGGAGGTGTGAATGAGTTTGCCGATCTGGTCTTGCAGCGCGGGCACCAGCTTGGGATGGTTGTGGCCCAGCGTGTTGACGGCAATGCCGCCCAGCGCGTCAAGGTAGCATTTGCCGTTGACGTCCCATACCCGGCAGCCCTGGCCATGCGACAGCGCTATTGGCAGGCGGCCATAGGTGTTCATCACGTGGGGGGAGGCGGCTTCAATGAAATGGGGCAGGGCAGCGGTCATGGACAAACTCCAGGGGATAGCTAAAAACAAAAGGTCGCCTTCAAAGCGACTGGAATCTGATTTTAGGCGCAGAGCTTGCAATCATTTGTGACGATCCTGCATCACTGCAATGCCCAGGCGTATTTTTTGAAAGTGGCGAACTGATCGTGGTTCAGGTCTTGCAAGTCTTATATAAGATAAAATCTTTGTGCAGTGCAGCATGACGCTCTATCCAAGACTTCTGGCACCCCTAAAAACCCTCCACCCGATGGTCTCCTGATGTTTCCTTATGGTCTCCAGCTCCGCTAAAGAAGTTTTTATTCAGGGGATCACCCGTGATGGAAAAACCTTTCGGCCTGGTGATTGGGCAGACCGGCTGTGCGGTGTCATGAGCCAGTTTCGTCCGGGCGGACCGCAACCTGGGAGTCACCTCACCTATTCGCCTTGGTGCGTGCCTACGGTGCTTGACGGCGTTAAGTGTGTGGTGGTCAATGCCGAGTTGCGAGAGGTAGAGCCCATGGCTTGGGACTTTGCGATTAACTTCGCAAAAGACAACGACCTGCAACTGGTCGAAGCTTGCCTGATTCCGGATAAACCATAAAGCTGCGCGCGGTGCTGAGAGTGCATCAGCCATAAAAAAAGCCGTCTTTCAACGGCTTTTTTACTTCGATTGCAGCGCACCCTACAAAACGGCGGACTATTTATTTCAAACAGTCCGGGCGATTTGCCAGCCTTTTCAGGCGGCGGTGAGCACCAGGGCTTTGACCCTGGCTGAGAGACGGCTCTTATCGCGAGCGGCCTTGTTCTTGTGAAAGATACCTTTGTCGGCAACGGTGTCGACAATGCTCTGTGCCTTGGCAAAAGCTTCTTTGGCTTTGTCCTTGTCACCGGCTGCAACGGCTTTTTCGACGTTTTTCACAGCGGTACGGTATTTGGAGCGCAGCGAGGTGTTCGCAGCGTTGAGTTTGACGTCCTGGCGGACGCGTTTGCGGCCTGATGCCAGGCGAGGGTTCTTTTTCTTGGGTTTAGCGGTAGCCATATATAAATTCCTTTTATCCGGGGAGGAGTCTGCGGATGTTGCAAGCGAAGCCCATGATTATAGCGTGGTGTGTGTGGCCCCCACGGTTGTGCACTTCGTGTCACTCCCTGCACCTTGCAGGCCGCCGCTCGCCATAGGCTTCGCTTCTGTCGCCTGTCCAAACCTGCTCATGCAGGTTCGGAGCCGCAGGCAACAGCCCCAAGGGGCCGCTGCGCCTATGGCCCGGCAGAGCCGGTTCCATGGCCCCTGTTTGAAGGGATCCTTGTTCCAGCCACTCGCCGCCGGTCGTCTTATCAAGCAGGGGCCGCAGGACTGGCTTTGCCAGACCGCAGGCGCAGCGGCCCCTCGGGGGGGGGCAGGGCGCTTGCGCGGTGTGAGCAACCGTGGGGGCTAAACTAAACGTGTGTCACTTTTCAAATCCGCATCAACCGTCTCCGGCCTCACGCTCGTCTCACGCATCACGGGCCTGGTTCGCGAGCTGTTGATTGCTTCTACCTTTGGCGCCAGCGCCATGACCGATGCTTTCAATGTGGCGTTTCGCATTCCCAACCTGTTTCGCCGCCTGTTTGCCGAGGGCGCCTTCAGCCAGGCTTTTGTGCCAGTGCTGGCAGCCCACAAGGCGCAGCACGGCGACGAGCAAACCAGGCTGCTGATTGACCGCGTGGCCACTTTGCTGACCTGGGCATTGCTGCTGACCTGCGTCCTGGGGGTCGCCGCGGCGCCGGTGCTGGTCTGGTCCATGGCCAGTGGCCTCAAGCAGGACCCGCGTGGTTTTGAAGCCGCTGTATTCATGACGCGCTGGATGTTTCCTTACATCGGATTTATGTCGCTGGTGGCACTGTCGTCGGGCGTGCTCAACACCTGGCGGCGTTTTGCCGTGCCTGCGGCTACGCCGGTCCTGCTCAACGTGGCAATGATCGCGGCGGCATGGTTCGGTGCGCCGTGGTTCAAGGCGAATGGCATTGAGCCTGTTTATGCATTGGGCGTCGGCGTCATGGCTGGTGGTGTGCTGCAACTGGTGGTACAGATCCCCGCGCTGCTACGCTTGGGAATGTTGCCAAAAATAAGCCTGGGCTGGACCGCAGCTCGGCAAGCATGGGCAGACCCAGCGACTAAAAACATAGCAAAACTGATGGTGCCAGCCTTGCTTGGCGTTAGCGTTGCGCAAATATCACTGCTTATCAATACGCAAATCGCCTCGCATCTCACGCCCGGCAGTGTCAGCTGGCTCACCTACGCTGACCGTTTGATGGAGTTTCCCACAGCCATGCTGGGCGTTGCCATAGGTGTTGTGTTGATGCCCCAGCTTGCGGCGGCCAAAGCGGCCAATGACAGCGAAAAATATTCGGCCATGCTGGACTGGGGCTTGCGGGTGGTGGTGCTTCTGGCGGTGCCCTGTGCGGTGGCCCTTTTGACGTTTGCGAAGCCGCTGGTGGCTACGCTCTACCACTACGGTGCGTTCACCGACCGGGATGTCGTGCAGACCACCACTGCCTTGATGGGCTACGGCGCGGGGCTGGTGGGACTGGTGGCCATCAAGGTACTTGCCCCGGGCTTTTATGCGAGCCAGGACATCAGGACGCCGGTGCGTATTGCCGTGGTGGTACTGGTGATTACGCAGCTGTTAAACGTTGCCCTGGTGCCGGTTTTTCAGCATGCCGGGCTGGCCCTGGCCATCGGAATTGGTGCGCTCATCAATGCGCTGTGGTTGCTGATTGGCCTGGTCCGGCGCGGCAGTTACACGCCTGCGCCAGGCTGGGGGGTGTTTGCCTTGCAGGTTCTTGGCGCTAGTGCCTTGCTGGCGGCGTTTTTGCTGTGGGCGGCAGGCGCGGTCAGCTGGTTGAGCCTTAAAAGTCAGTATTTTCAGAGAATTGGGCTGCTTGCCCTTGTTTTATGCGTCTCAGGTGCTATATATTTTATAGCAATGTGGGTTTCCGGATTCAAATTGCGCAAGTTGTTGCGGCGTTAACGTTAATGCTGATTAATCTGTCGCCGCGCTGCACTTTGCTGTGCCGGGACTCCGGATTTGTGAGAAAGTAAGGGTCATGCAAATAAATCTGGATGTACCGTCCCCACTGCAATATTTCTCCAGTCTGGTGCAAAGCGACGAGCATTTTCCCTTGCTTGAGGCTGCCATCAGCCTGGCGCAGGACGAATACCCCGACCTTGACATTCAGCAGGTGCTGGGTGACATGGACCAGTTGCTTGCGCGGCTCAAGCGCCGGCTGCCATCGGACGCGTCAGCGCTGCAAAAGCTGCGTTTGCTCAATCAGTTCTTTTTTCACGACCTGAACTTTGGCGGCAACATCAATGACTACTACGACCCTGACAACAGCTACCTGAATGCGGTGCTGGCAACCCGCCGCGGCATACCGATTACGCTGGCGGTGCTGTGGCTGGAGCTGGCGGGCGGCCTCGGCCTGAATGCGCGGGGCGTAGCTTTTCCTGGGCATTTCATGGTCAAGGTCAATTTGCCGCGTGGCCAGGTGGTGATAGACCCATTTAGTGGCCAGTCGCTGAGTCGTGAAGAGCTGGCAGAGCGGCTGGAGCCCTTTCGCAAACGCCGCAGCGTCGACGAGGAGTTCGACACCCCCATCGGACTTTTTCTTCAGTCAGCGCCGCCGCGTGAAATCATTGGCCGCATGTTGCGCAACCTGAAAGAAAT
>JANOCP010000091.1:0-2674 GCA_031412235.1 Polaromonas sp. | reverse complement strand
TTCAAGTCAGAAACCATTCCGATCAGCGCGGTAGGTAGCAACCAGCTGAAGGTTCAGCAAATGCTTGACCGCGTTGGCTACAAATAAACGTTGAGGCACCCCCATAAAAGCCCGGCTGTCGAAAGATGGCCGGGCTTTTTTGTTGGGCCATAATTAACCTTTACGTCAACGTCAACGGTGCCCAGAGCGCCACCCTCAAGGAAAAAACCATGGAAATCGCAGGCAAGGTATTTATCGTCACCGGTGGCGCGTCGGGTTTGGGTGAAGGCACGGCGCGCATGCTGGCAGCCAATGGCGCAACCGTGGTGCTTGCTGACATGCAGGCTGAAAAAGGGGAAGCGATTGCCAAAGAAATTGGCGGCGCTTTCGTCAAATGTGACGTCAGCAATGAAGCCGACGGCCAGGCTGTGGTTGCCAAAGCGGTGTCACTGGGCAAATTGATGGGCCTGATCAACTGCGCTGGCATTGCCCCGGCTGAAAAAACGGTCGGTAAAAACGGCGCACACAGCCTGGGCGTATTTACCAAATGCATCACCGTCAACCTGGTCGGCAGCTTCAACATGATTCGCCTGGCGGCCGATGCCATGTGCAAAAACGAGCCTGAAGCCACAGGCGAGCGCGGTGTGATGATTTCAACCGCCTCGGTAGCAGCGTATGACGGCCAGATTGGCCAGGCGGCCTACAGCGCGTCTAAAGGCGGAATCGTCGGCATGACTTTGCCGATTGCCCGCGACCTGGCACGCAACGGCATCCGCAATATGACGATTGCACCCGGTATTTTTGGCACGCCCATGATGTTTGGCATGCCCAAAGAAGTGCAGGACTCTTTGGCGGCGTCGGTGCCCTTCCCTTCGCGCCTGGGTACGCCGCAAGATTACGCCAAGCTGGCCAAACACATTATTGAAAACGACATGCTCAATGGTGAAGTCATTCGGCTTGATGGTGCGATTCGCCTGGCACCGCGCTAAGCGGGTAGTTGCCATCCGATTACTATCAATTTAATAGCTACCTGTACCCGTATTCATTGGGCAGGGAGCACTAAACGTCATAAAAGGCCCGATTTTTGGGCCTTTTTTCTTGCTGGAGTGTGGCAACCGTGAAAAACCTGTTTTACACCGCTCTATTCGCAACTTTGCTTGCAGCGTGCGCCAGCGCTCCCGCGCCCTTGGCCTACACCGCCCCGGCGCAGCCCGAGGGCGCTTCGGGCTACACCGCCAAGCCCGGTTGGGCGACCAAGAAGTTTGCCGTGGCTGCCGCCAACCCGCTGGCTACCGATGCGGGCTACCAAGTATTGAAGGCAGGTGGTTCGGCCATTGACGCCGCCATTGCCGTGCAAATGGTGCTAACGCTGGTTGAGCCGCAGTCGAGCGGCATTGGCGGCGGTGCGTTTTTGCTGCACGCGCAGGGCAGCAAGGTAGAAGCTTTTGATGGCCGTGAAACCGCGCCCGCAGCCGCGGACGACAGGCTGTTTATGGGCACCGACGGCAAACCCATGCCGTTTTACGACGCCGTGGTGGGCGGGCGCTCGGTCGGCACGCCGGGCGTAGTGCGCATGCTGGAGACGGCGCACCAGCAGCATGGCAAGCTGCCCTGGGCGCAGCTTTTTATACCCGCCATCACCCTTGCCGAGGGCGGCTTCGAGGTCAGCCCACGGCTGGCCAGCTTGCTTAAAGACGAGAAATTCCTCAAAAACGACCCGCAAGCCCGCAGCTACTTCTACAAGCCCGACGGCACGCCGCTTGAAGCCGGAAGCACGCTACGCAACCCGGCGCTGGCCGATGTGTTGCGCCAGATTGCCGCCAGCGGCTCCAATGCGCTGTTGCAAGGCCGGGTCGCACAGGCCATCGTCGCCAAGGTGCAAAACCACCCGACCAACCCCGGCAAGCTCGCCCTGAGCGACCTGGCGGGCTACCAGCCCAAAAAACGCGAGCCGATGTGCCATGACTACGAAGCCGCCAGCAGGCAATACCGTATTTGCGGCATGCCGCCACCAAGTTCGGGCGCGATAGCCGTTGGGCAGATTTTGGGGATTTTGGGCAACACAAAAGCCGCCACGCAGCCACTGGTTACCGGCATGGGCGGCGTCGCAGGCAGTACCGGGCAAACACCCAGCGCCGACTGGCTACACCTGTACACAGAAGCCGCCCGTCTCGCCTTCGCCGACCGCGCCCAGTACCTTGGTGACCCCGATTTTGTACAGCCACCGGGCGGCAACTGGATGACCTTGCTGGACCCCGCTTACCTGAGGCAACGCGCCGCATTGATACAGCCCGACGGCCCCAGCATGAAAATCGCCAAACCCGGTGAGCCTGGTGGCATCAAAACCTCTTACGCACCCATGCCAGACCAGATTGAGCACGGCACATCGCACATCAGCATCGTTGACGCTTACGGCAACGCAATTGCCATGACCACGACGATAGAAGACGCCTTTGGCGCCCGCCTGATGACCGACGGCGGCACCGGCAAAACTGGCGGCTTTTTGCTGAACAACGAATTGACCGATTTCAGCTTTGCACCCACGGATGCCGACGGCAAACCGGTCGCCAACCGCGTGCAGCCCGGCAAGCGGCCACGCTCGTCGATGGCGCCCACGCTGGTATTTGACAAGACCACCGGCCAGCTCGTGATGACTGGCGGCAGCCCGGGCGGTGCGCTGATCATTCACTACACG
>JANOCP010000090.1:0-3312 GCA_031412235.1 Polaromonas sp. | reverse complement strand
GCTAACCCGACCTACCCATCCAAACCGACCCACATATCAGCAGGTTATCGCAAATTTTTAAAGTTGTATAGACAACTTCTCGATATTGAAGTTAAATATCACTAATCAAAATTATTTTTATCCGGAGCCAGCGCCATGTCTGACCTTTCGCAAACCCCGTTTTTAGACAGCAAGGCCCGCACTGTGCGTGCGCCGCGCGGCACTGAGTTGAGCTGCGCCAACTGGCCAATTGAAGCGGCTTACCGCATGATCCAGAACAATCTTGACCCGGAAGTGGCTGAAAACCCCGATGAACTGGTGGTGTACGGCGGCATTGGCAAGGCAGCCCGTAACTGGCCGGCCTTTGATGCAATTCTGGATTCGCTGCGCCGCCTGAAGGCTGACGAAACCCTGCTGGTGCAATCTGGCAAACCGGTCGGTGTGTTCCGCACCCACACGGGCGCGCCGCGGGTGCTGATTGCCAATTCAAACCTGGTGCCGAAATGGGCAACCTGGGAGCATTTCAATGAACTGGACCGTGCCGGTCTGATGATGTACGGCCAGATGACGGCGGGCAGCTGGATCTACATCGGCACCCAGGGCATTGTGCAGGGCACGTATGAGACTTTTGTTGAAGCTGGCCGCCAGCATTACAACGGTGATTTGACGGGACGCTGGGTATTAACGGCAGGCTTGGGCGGTATGGGCGGTGCGCAGCCACTGGCCGCCACATTTGCAGGCGCCTGTTCGCTCAATATCGAATGCGACCAGAGCCATATTGATTTCAGGTTGCGTACGCGCTACGTTGACAAGCAGGCTGCAACGCTCGATGAGGCCTTGGCGCTGGTCAAGCACCACACCGAGCGAAAAGAAGCCGTATCGATTGCACTGTGTGCCAACGCGGCCGATGTTTTTCCCGAACTCGCCAGACGCACGAAGGCCGGCAGCATCCGCCCTGACATCGTGACAGACCAGACCTCAGCACACGACATCATCAACGGCTACCTGCCCGCTGGCTGGACCAATGAGCGCTGGCTGGCTGCACGCAAAGACCCGTTGCAACACGCAGCGCTCACGCAAGCGGCAGGCGAATCCTGCGCCATTCAGGTCAAGGCCATGCTGGCTTTTCATGAAATGGGCATTCCAACGGTGGACTATGGCAACAACCTGCGCCAGGTCGCCAAGGACTTTGGTGTGGCCAATGCATTTGACTACCCCGGTTTTGTGCCTGCCTACATTCGCCCCCTGTTTTGCAAAGGTGTCGGGCCTTTCCGCTGGGTGGCGCTGTCCGGCGACCCGGAAGACATTCGCAAGACCGACGCTAAGATGAAAGAACTCTTCCCCGATAACAAACACCTGCATCGCTGGCTGGACATGGCCCAGGAGCGCATCGCCTTTCAGGGCCTGCCTGCACGCATCTGCTGGATTGGACTGGGCGAGCGGCACCTTGCCGGGCTGGCATTCAATGAGATGGTCAAAAACGGTGAGCTCAAGGCGCCCATCGTGATTGGCCGTGACCACCTCGACAGCGGCTCGGTCGCCTCCCCCAACCGCGAAACTGAAGCCATGCAGGACGGCAGCGATGCCGTGAGCGACTGGCCGCTGCTGAACGCATTGCTCAACACCGCCAGCGGCGCCACCTGGGTCAGCCTGCATCACGGTGGCGGCGTGGGTATGGGCTATTCGCAGCACTCGGGTGTGGTGATCGTGGCCGACGGCACCCCTGACGCGGCAGACAAACTTGGCCGCGTGCTGTTCAATGACCCGGCCACCGGCGTGATGCGTCACGCCGATGCGGGTTATGACATTGCGAAGCAAAGCGCCAAAGACAACGGCCTGAATTTGCCCATGCTGGGAGCTTGAGAACATGTCAGAAAGCACGGCTGAAATCTACCTGACTTACCTGAACCACCCGGATGTACAGGCGCTGGCCCTGACGGACGCGGAAATCATTGCAGCCGTTGAGCAGGCGCTGCTTGCGCAGGGAAACAAACAGACCACGATTGAGCCGCGCATGCATCTGGTGCCGGAAAAAGACTACCCCGGCCACTTCAATGTGTTGCGTGGTTATATTCGCCCACTGGGACTGGCGGGTGTCAAGGTAGTGGGTGATTTTTATAAAAACTACGAGATTGGTCTACCGTCAGAGTTGGCAGTGCTAAACCTGTTTGATCCCAAAAATGGCTCACCCATTGCCATCATTGACGCATCGGACATTACTGACATGCGTACTGGTGCCGTCACGGCGCTGGGCGCCAAACATCTGGCACGCAAGGACTCCAAAATTCTGGGCCACATTGGTGCGCGCGGCACGTCTTACTGGAACGTTCGACTGCTCGACTCAATTTATAACTTTGACGAAATCCGTGTGCATTCCCGCCGTCCTGAAAGCCGCAACGCCTTTGCGGCCAGGCTTGAAAAAGACCTGGGCAAAAAGATTACGGTAACTGAAGACTGGGAGTCATGCGTGCGCGGTGCAGACATCGTGGTCGAGGCATCACGCCTTGAAAAACCCGAACCCATGCTGAAAACCGAGTGGATCAAGAAAGGCGCCTGTGTGATTCCCTACGGCACCATGAGTGCGGTTGAACTCTCGCTGACCGACATCATGGACAAGATGGTGATGGACGATTGGGGCCAGGCCAAAGCCGGGCCTTTTGGCTCGCTGCGCGCGCATGTGGACGCAGGCAAACTGTCTGAACAGACCCTGCATGCCGAACTCGGCCAGATTGTGGCGGGCCTCAAACCCGGCCGGCAAAGCGACGAAGAAACCAATCTGTTCTGGCACCGCGGCCTGTCGCTGTCAGACATTGCGCTGGGTGCTTTCATGCTTGAAAAAGCCAAGAGTATGGGCCTGGGGCAACGGCTGCGTTTTCGCTAGTTTCACTTCAACATGATTTCGTTCCCAGTTGCCAACGCCCGCATGTATTCGGCTACGCCATCAGTCAAGGCCGACTGGAAGAAGTTGCTTGCCTGGGTGCTTGAGCGTGCTGCTTTGCACTGGGACGTAATTGACTACGACGCACCAGCGCCACTTTCGGTTTTGTGGGCACGCAATGATTTGGGCCTGGTCATGATGTGCGGTTTGCCATTTGCACAGCGCGCTGAAACGCCAGTGCTGATCGCAGCGCCTGTGCCATCCCCTGCACGTTATGCAGGCAAACCGGTTTATTTCACCGACATAGTGGTGCGCGCCGGGTCGCCTTTTCAGACGCTGGAAGATACCTTTGGTGGTGTGATCGGCTACACGCTGGTCGATTCCATGTCTGGCGGTGTGGCACTGCGCTGCCATCTGGAGGCTTTTCGTGGCCCCCAACGACCACGCCTGTACCG
>JANOCP010000089.1:0-5953 GCA_031412235.1 Polaromonas sp. | reverse complement strand
CTTGAGGGTGGCGCTCTGGGCACCGTTGACGTTGACGTAAAGGTTAATTATGGCCCAACAAAATAGCCCGGCCATCTTTCAACGGCCGGGCTTCAATGAGGGTACCTCGGGGTGCAAGCTGCTTCTAGAAATTCTGTTTTCCGGGATGAAGTGCAAGGCGCCCGGAGCGCAGGACACCGGAATGTACCCAGGTACATGAGGATTCCGAGCACCGCGCAACGCAGCAATTCGCCCGGAAAATGAATTTATAGATGCAGCTTACTTGTAGCCAACGCGGTCGAGCATCTGCTGAACCTTCAGCTGGTTGCTACCTACCGCGCTGATCGGAATGGTTTCTGACTTGAAGCTGGCGCTGGCTGATCCGGTCATGGCCTTCAGTGCCGGGTTGCTGACCGCCAGGCCAGCTACTGCTGGCCACTCGTTGTTACCGTTGGCAAAATATTCCTGGGCTGAAGGGCTGGCCAGGTATTCCATGAACCTGACGGCATTGGCCGTGTTCTTGGCGTTTTTGGCGACGGCCGCACCAGCGATATTCACGTGCGTTCCCCAGCTTTCCTGATTGGGAAACACCACACTCACGCGGTCTGCAACAACTTTGTCGTCAGCCGCGGTTGAACGCATGATGCGCGCCAGGTAATAGGTATTGGTCAACGCAATGCCGCACTCGCCACTGGCAACCGCCTTGATCTGGTCGCTGTCACCGCCTTTTGGGTCGCGCGCCATATTGGCTACCAGGCCCTTGAGCCAGCCCTCGGCTTTTGCCTCGCCCATGTGCTCGGTCACAGCGCCGAAAAGCGACAGGTTGTAGGGGTGCGCGCCAGAGCGGGTGCAGAGCAGGCCCTTGTTTTTAGGGTCAGCCAGCTTTTCGTAGGTGTCAACATCGGCTTTTTTGACTTTGAGCTTGTCATACACCACCACGCGGGCGCGGGTTGAAAAGCCAAACCATGTGGTGCCCTCGGCTGTAGCGGTAGCGCGCAGCTTGGCCGGAATGGCGGCTTCAAGTGCGGGGGATTTGATGGACTTGAACATGCCTTCAACATCGCCTTTCCAGAGGCGGGCGGCATCGACCAGCAAAATCACGTCGGCTGGCGAGGCAGCGCCTTCAGCCTTGAGTCGCGCCAAAATACCAGCGTCATCGGCATCCACACGGTTGACCTTGATGCCGGTGGCTTTGGTGAAGTCGCTGTACAGCTTTTCGTCGGTCTGGTAGTGGCGTGCAGAATACAGGTTGACGACCTGTTCCTGCGCGGCGGCGTTACCGGCAATCGTGAAAGCGGCCGCGCAAGCCATAGCCATACTGCCAAAAATAGAAGATTTTTTAAACATGAGCAATGATGTCCTGAGAGCTTTAAAACCATGAGTGTAATACAAACGCGAATTGTTCTCATTTGTTTTGCGGTAATGCTCGCGGCGTGCTCGACCCCGACGGTAAATGTCACTTCACCCGCGCCTGCCTCGCCCCCTGAGGCAGCACTTAAAAAGCCGCTAAAAATTGGCCTGGCCCTGGGGGGTGGTGCAGCACGCGGCTTTGCGCATGTGGGCGTGATTGCTGTACTCGAAGATGCCGGGTTCAAGCCGCAAATCGTGGTGGGCACGTCAGCGGGCAGTCTGGTTGCGGCGCTTTATGCCAGCGGCAAAAGCAGCGCACAGCTGCAGCAAACTGCGCTGAACATGGAAGAAGTGGCGATTACCGACTGGATGCTGCCGATTTTTGGCCGCGGCATGTTCCGCGGTGAAGCGCTGGCGCGCTACGTCAATGACCTGGTGGCCAGCCGCCTGATTGAAAACATGGCGATTCCGCTCGGGATTGTGGCGACTGACCTTAACAGCGGGCAGGCGGTGCTGTTTCAAAAAGGCGATACCGGCACGGCGGTAAGGGCATCAAGTGCGGTGCCTGCGGTGTTTGTGCCGGTCAAGATCAGCGGGCGCGAATACGTTGATGGCGGGCTGGTGTCGCCGGTACCGGTGCGTTTTGCGCGGCAAATGGGTGCCGATGTGGTGATTGCGGTCGACATATCGAGCCCGCCCGAGGCTAACCCGGCTGGCGACACGCTTCAAATCTTGCTGCAGACCTTTGCCATCATGGGCAAAAGCATTAACCAGTACGAGTTGAAGGAAGCTGATGTGGTGGTGCGGCCATCGCTGGTGGGGCTAAAAAGTGCAGATTTTTCTGCCAGGCAGCGTGCGATTGATTCTGGCAGAGCGGCCATGCTGGCGGCTTTGCCGGCGTTGAAGGCCAGGCTGGAGGTCGGGGTGCGTTGACTGGCATCGAGGACACTATTATTTTGATAGCTGATTGATACCGTTTTTATTGGGCCAAGAACCCTTTTCGCTAGAAAATAGCCAAAAAAAAGCCCGGTCGTGAGACCGGGCTTAACTGGATCCGTGAAAATAAATTTCGAGAAGGATCCGAGGAGACAACTGGTTTAAAGAGCTGCCCACGCTAAAGGCGGGGCAGGGTCTTTGGGGCCGTCACCGCCAGCGAATTAACGCTTTTTGGTGGCTGTCTTGGCTGCGTTCATGGCTGTTGAAGCCGCAGTGTTGAAGTTGGTCTCAGCCATGTCGCTGGCTTGTTTGACAGCTTTTTGCATGGATTCGAAAGCGTTGTTGGCAGCAGCTACAGCGCTTTTCATGACGGCAACAGCGGTCTCGGAGCCAGCTGGAGCGTTTTTGGTGGCGCTATCAACCAGACCCATGACTTTTTTCTGCGCATCAGCAGTTTGAGCTTCAAACGTTTTGCCGAGGTCAGCGCCAGCAGCGGTGGCGATGTCATACAGGTGACGGCTGTAGGCGGCGGTTTTTTCAGCCAGTGGCTGGACCATACCGGCTTGCAGGGCCATCAGTTCTTGTGCGTCTTTCACGCCCATCACGGCTTGTGCGTGGTTGGCGCTTTCGGCCAGGGCAGCCTTGGTGGCTTGCAGGTTCAGTTCGACCAGTTTCTCAACGCCTTCAAAGGCTTTGTGGGTCAGACCAAACAGGGTTTCGATGTTGGCTTTGTGGGAGGCCATGATTTGTTCAGCGGTCAGCATAATTAATCTCCAATGTAGTTACGAAAAATCAATAAAGGGAAAATCTGTTGCTTTGCGCTGAATTGCTGCACTGCAACATGATCTTAATTATAGGGATAACCCGTGACATTGCAAGTATTTTATGTTGCAGTGCAGCAATTTAGATTCCAAGCCCTAGTTTGCCCCCGAATCTCGTTAAAAGCCTTGGACAGTCACAATCGGGGTCATCGACCCGCCCGTAACGCAGCTCAACTCGCCTTTCAGCCTTGCACGCCTTGCACGCCTTCTACGCCGACAACTTTGTTTTGCCGCTCCCCGCAGGGCACCGCTTTCCGATGGCCAAGTACGCATTGCTGCGTGACCGCGTGGTGCGCGAGCTGCCCGGCGTCAGCATGGTCCAGGCGCCCACAGTCACTGACGGTGAGCTGGCGCTGGCTCACACCCCTTCTTATATAGATGCCATTGCGTACGGCACCTTGCCTGCTGCGGCACAACGCGAAATTGGTTTCCCCTGGAGCCTTGCCATGGCTGAGCGGGCGCGCCGCTCGGCTGGCGCTACGGTAGCCGCAGCGCGCGTTGCGCTGGGTTTGGCTGGCCACTTGCCGCAGGGCATAGCCGCCAATATGGCTGGCGGTACGCATCATGCCTATTCGCATAAAGGCGGTGGTTTTTGTGTTTTCAATGACGTTGCTGTGGCCAGCCGCCTGATGCAGGCAGAGTGGTCAAGGCATTTCAAAAACACCCGCAAACCGCTTCAGGTAGCCATCATTGATCTGGATGTGCATCAGGGCAACGGCACTGCCAGCATTTTTGCCAGCGACGCCAGCGTGTTTACCTTGTCGATGCACGGTGAAAAGAACTTTCCTTTTCGCAAAGAGGCCAGCGACCTTGACGTCGACTTGCCCGACGGCTGCGCCGACGCCCCATATCTGCAGGCGCTTGAGCACGCGCTGGATGAGCTTGATCGCCGCTTTGCGCCAGGCCTGATTTTGTTTTTGGCCGGAGCCGACCCGTTTGAAGGCGACCGCCTGGGCCGCCTGGCGCTGACCTATGACGGCCTGGAGGCACGTGACCGCCGCGTGTTTGACTGGGCCTGGCAGCGCCGCATTCCGCTGGCGTTTTGCATGGCCGGTGGCTATGGCGTGAAGATTGACGAGACGGTGCAGGTGCAGGTCAACACTTACCGGGTAGCGCTGGAGTATTGGGCCAGATGGCAAAATGGTTCCTCATGACAAGTGTCCAACGCCCGCAATCCGAACCCAGATCCGCTTACAAGGCCTTTCGTGACATTGGCACCCGCTGGTCGGACAACGATGTTTACGGCCATGTCAACAATGTCGTTTATTACAGCTGGTTTGATACAGCCGTCAATGGCCTGCTGATTGAGCGCGACGCGATTGACATTCATTCAGGCGAAGTCATAGGCCTGGTGATTGAAACGCAATGCAATTACTTTGCGCCTCTGGCTTTTCCCGAGGCCGTGGTGGCGGGCATCAGGGTGGCGCATATTGGCTCTTCAAGCGTGCGCTACGAGGTTGGCATTTTCCCTGGCGATCCGGGTCAGCCCTGTGCTGCCAAGGGCCACTTCATTCACGTTTATGTAGACCGCAAAACGCGTCGGCCCATTGCCTTACCCACACAACTACTTTCTGTACTGGAGACTTTGAAGTGAGCACCATTTTTTCGGACAACGCTGTTGATCAGGCCATTGAAAGCCGTCAATCAACCCGTGATTTTTTGCCCCAGCCGGTAGCGCGTGAATTGATCACACGCCTGCTCGAGCTCGCCAGCCGCGCGCCGTCCGGCACCAACACCCAGCCGTGGAAGGTGTACGTACTGCAAGGGGCAAGCCGTGATGCGCTGGTTGAAAAGGTCTGTGCAGCTGGTGATGCCATTCGCGCCAACCCTGAACTCGCACTTGAGTACAAGGAGGCCTACGACTATTACCCTGAAAAATGGGTGTCCCCCTTTATTGACCGCCGCCGTGAAAACGGCTGGGGCCTTTACGGCTTGCTGGGCATTACCAAGGGCGACAAAGACAAAATGCACGCCCAGCAGCAACGCAACTTCAGGTTTTTTGACGCACCGGTCGGCCTGATGTTCACGCTTGATAAAGTCATGGGTCGCGGCTCTCTGGTGGACTACGGCATGTTCATGCAAAACCTGATGGTTGCCGCGCGCGGCCATGGCCTGCATACCTGCCCGCAGGCCGCATGGAACGGCTTTGCCAAAATTATTCTGCCGCACATAGGGGCGGGTCCGGACGAAATGCTGGTGTGCGGCATGTCACTCGGTTATGCCGACGAGACAGCGCTGGTCAATACCTTTCGTACGCCGCGCGTACCGGTTGGCGATTTCACAACCTGGCTGGAGTGAGTGGCCCCCACGCTTGCCACTGCGTGTGCTGCGCTGCCCCCCGAGGGGCCCGCTGCGCCTGTCGACTGGCAAAGCCAGATCGGCGGCCCCTGCTTGTATTGGACGGGCCCCACGCTTTTCAGCGCTTGGTGAGCGCCTGCCTTCGGGCTGGCACTTGCGGGTAAAGTCGGGGGCTCGCGCCAAACTGCGCTTTCACTTCATTACAGAAAGACGTCAACATGACCATCATCACAAACCCCTCCGGCCTGCAATACGAAGACACCATGCTTGGCACAGGTGCCCTTGCCAAGGCCGGGCTAAACGTCAGCTTGCATTACCCCGGCTGGCTTTATAACGATGGCGTGCAAGGCGCCAAGTTTGACTCCAGCAAAGATCGTGGCCAGCCGTTTCAATTTTCTCTCGGTGCCGGTCAGGTCATCAAGGGCTGGGATGAAGGCGTGCAGGGCATGTCTGTGGGCGGCACCCGTCGCCTGATTATTCCGGCAGAACTGGGCTACGGCGCGCGCGGCGCAGGCGGCGTGATTCCGCCGAACGCCACGCTGCTGTTTGAAGTGGATTTTCTGGGTTAA
>JANOCP010000088.1:0-30697 GCA_031412235.1 Polaromonas sp. | reverse complement strand
CTGACTTTCATGGTGGTGTTCTCCTGGTGGTTTGTTGTTAATGATCCGGTTTGCAAACCGGTACGTCAATGAGGCTTACACGGTGGTCGCCAACATATGCTCCAGTGCCTGGCCACTGTCATCGGCCAGTGCGGCGCGACTCAGGGCCTGCAGTTGCGCCGCGCCCTGCGGCATCTTCTGCAATTGCGGCAGCTTGGACATGACACGTTGATAGTTGTGCCAGCCACGCGAATGTGTATCGCCATAGCCTTTAACCAGACGCTGAGACCGGGCCACTTCTAGCGCCAGCGCGGGTTGCGTTGCGGCAAGCCGGATGATGGTGGCAAGCCAGTCGCCGATACGCTGGTCTTCAAGCTGAAAGCGTAATGACCCGCGACGCAGTGGCCGCAGGGCGGCAATAGCGTACAAAAGCAGGTAGCCGCGAATCGAGCTGGTTTGCACCACGCGACCCTTGCGCGTGAAGGGCTCCACACAGGCCCTCGCCCAATTTGTGGCCAGCAACCAGCGGCCCAATGAGGCTGGCAAGGTGTCAGCGATCTCCTCGATACGCGGATGCAAAAACTCGTTGATGTCGAGCTGCTGCGCCTGAGCCAGTTTGACTTCATCCCCCACACGCTGAAAGCGTGAGCGCCGCGTTTTAAGGTCAGCCACTCGCACGGTGTCTTCATACGACATCCACAATGCCAGGTGGCGAGCGGTTTCGTCGATCAACTCGGCAGCAAGCGCATCGTCCCCTGGCAGGACAGACAGCAAGGGAGTCAGGCGGTCCAGGTAAGTGCTGGCGTAGTCCACATCCTGATAGTCAGCCATGCGCACAATGCCCGCGGCAAGCGTTGCGTGGTTGGCCACAGGGAAGCTGGTATGGAGGCGCTGCGCGAGAGCGCTCAGGCGTTGGCCCACTGCGGGCATGGGCGCAGGCGCAGCAGTCAGACTCTCAGGCTGCACATCAGCCGGTGGTGCAAGGGTTTTAAGCGAAATTTCAAACCCGGCCGCAAAGGCCTTCAGACTTGATTTGACCCCCACACCACCGCGTGTGATGGTGGCTTCAAACTGCTCGCGGTTAAACGGCAGCCGGCCTGTAGCCGCCAACGCGCCATAGAGCGCAGGGCTGATCAGGCTGCCGGTCTGTTCAGCGAGCAGCGCAAAGTCGGCGCTGACAAAATTTTTGGCGGCGGCCTGGCCACCTGCGAGCAGTTTGTCCGAACTGACGCGGCCATCGCCCATTGCGGTGCGCTCCGTCATCGAGTACACGCGATGGGTAGACGCGATAAAGGTAGTGCGATCGGCTGACACCAATCCGCGCTGCAGGGCACGGCCAGCCTCCATCAGCTCCGATGCAATCACCACATCGACTTCACCAGGCACCGGGCCCAGCGCCATCACGGGCATACGGCCTGCGGGTACGCCGCTTTCGGGAAACATTTCCAGGTAATACACCGTAGCACCTGTACGCTGCGCCACACCCGGCACCGAGGTGGTCTGGGCAAAGTAGCCGTTGGCTTCGGCCAGATCAATCAGCCAGTCCGCCAGAACCCCACCCCCCTCGCCGCCCATCGCGAGGATTGCAATGGTGATGGATCTTTCAGGAGTCGGCTGGAGCGGAGTTTGCCCATGTGTCATGCCGCAATCCCCTCAAGCCGACGCTCGATCCGCGTTTGCAACCAGCCAATCACCGCTGTGCGCAAGCGCAGTTTTAAGCGGTCCCAGGCCGTGGGGTTGTTGATGATTTCGGCGCGGTAAAACGATGGGCACAACACGGCAGCGTGTGCTACCTCGCCGCATAGCCCGCAGCCTACGCAGCTGTCAATCACGGTGGCTATCGGGTCGCGCCGCAGGGGGTCAGGGTTGGGCTTGATCGTCAGTGAGGGACAGCCCGACAGCCGTATGCACGAGTGGTCACCGGTGCAGGTGTCAGGGTCAATGCCAAAGCGTTCACGCACCACGCGCTCGCCGTTTTCAATGCGCTTTTTGATCTGCGGCTTGACGCGGCGCTGGCGGTTAAGCATGCATTCGCTTTGTGCCACGATGACCTTGGGGCCTTTTTCCTTGGTGGTCAGCGCCTCGCGCAGCACATCGCGCATTTGCGTGAGGCTATAGGTATTGGTAACTGTTTTTGCCCAGGTCACACCCACGCCGCGCACGGCCTTTTCAATCGGGTTGTTGGTGCTGCGTATCGGGTTGATGGCTTTGGACGACAACACGTCCTGCCCACCGGTTGCAGCCGAATAGCCGTTGTCCACCACCAGCAGCAGGTTGTCGGTCTGGTTAAACACGGCGTTACCCACGCCACTGGTCAAGCCGTTGTGCCAAAAGCCGCCGTCGCCCATCATGGCAATAGTGCGTTTTGATGTTTCGCTGGTATTGAAGGCCGACGCACCGGCCCAGCCCAGGCCATAGCCCATGGTGGTGGCGCCAATATTGAAGGGCGGCAGGATTGAAAACAGATGGCAGCCAATATCGCAGCTGATGTGATGCTTGCCAAGCTCACGCTCAATCAGCTTCATGGCCGTAAATATGGGGCGCTCGGGGCAGCCCGTGCAAAACGACGGCGGCCTGCCCTGCACTTCAGATACCGCTGCGTTAATCGCAAACGCCTTGGGGTTGCCTTCAAGCGTTGCCAGACCAAACGACGCAGCTTGCGCGCTTCTGGGCAAACCGCGCCCTTCAAGCAGCGCGGGCGCATAGATTTCAATAAACCGTGCCACGCCCTTGAGCACCACACCGCCGGTGTATTCGCCAGCCATGGGGAGCAGGTCCTTGCCGTGTACACGGGTCTGCAGGTCAGCCCTGCGCAAAATGGTGTTGACGTTTTGCTCAATAAAGTCGGGTTGCCCTTCTTCGACCAGCAAAATTCCGCGCTTGCCCGCACAAAAGCGCTTGAAATCATCGTCAATCAGCGGGTAGGTGATATTGAGCACATACAGCGGTACCTGCGAGTCACCGAAAGCATTGGCCAGCCCCAGCAGCTCCAGCGAACGAAGCACGCTGTTGTACAGGCCGCCCTGCATGACGATGCCAAAGTCCTGGCTGCCATCGGCAAAAAACTCGTTGACCTGATGCTCTTGAATGAACCTGACGGCTGCAGGCCAGCGCTCAGTGATTTTTTCCTGCTCTTGCGCGTAACTCGCGGGCGGCAGCACGATGCGGCTGGTATCACGCTGCGGGTTTTCAATCGCGTCCTTGAGCGTGAAGCCCGGGCGCTTGTTGGCCTTGGTAGCAAAACGTCCATGCACGTGGCAGGCGCGTATGCGCAGCTCCAGCATCACGGGAGTATGGCTGGCCTCTGAAAGCTCAAAACCCATTTCTACCGCCCGAACAATGCTTTCAAGGTTGGGCCGCGGGTCAATCAGCCAGACCTGGGACTTCATGGCAAACGCATGCGAGCGCTCCTGCATGATGCTGGAACCCTCGCCATAGTCCTCACCCACGATCAGCATGGCGCCGCCAATCACGCCGCCCGACGCCAGATTGGCCAGCGCATCTGATGCGACATTGGTACCAACGGTTGATTTAAAGGTCACCGCGCCGCGCAGGGGGTAATTGACCGACGCGGCCAGCGTGGCCGTGGCCGTCGCCTCAGACGCGCTGTGCTCAAAATGCACGCCAAGTTCAGTCAGTATGTCGTTGGCGTCTGTCAGCACATCCATCAGGTGCGAGATCGGTGCGCCCTGGTAACCCGCCACATAAGAAACACCCGATTGCAACAATGCCTTGGTCACGGCAAGGATGCCTTCGCCGCGAAACTCTTCACCCTCTCCGAGCCGGAGTTTTTGCACTTCAGTGGTAAATGATCTTTCTGCCATGAGTCGCAATTTACGCAGGTCATGGGCATGCGTCTAATGGATTATTTGGATACGCTGCATATGTTTGGTGAATAATTGGGAGCAACCCTTAGTGATTTTCAAGGACCTGTTGCAATGAACTTTCGCCAACTTGATCTCAATTTATTGCGCGTGCTTGCGGCGATTCACCGTACCGGTTCCGTCACGCTGGCGGGCAAGGCCCTGTCACTGTCGCAACCGGCCACCAGCAATGCACTTTCACGCTTGCGGGATTTTTTTGAAGACGAGCTTTTTGTACGCGCGCCGTCCGGGCTCAAACCTACGCGCCTGTGTGAAAAGCTGGCGCCCGCCGTAACTGCGCAGCTGCTGAGCATGGAGAGCCTGGTGACGGGGCATGAAGAATTTGACCCGGTGCGAAGCAATATGCACTGGCAGCTGTCACTGTCTGACCTGGGCGAGATGCTGTTTTTGCCCGGGCTGGCAGGCGCGTTGCGCAAACAGGCGCCGAGTTCTCGCCTGGCCAATATTTCGGTGGCTGCAAACAATGTTGCGTCGGCACTGGAGTCACGGGAGATCGACCTTGCCGTTGGCATCCTACAGCCCAAACACCGGGGTATCAGAACCGAACTTCTTTTTCGCGAGCACTACGTCGCGGTAGCAGCGCCTGACTGGCGACCCGCCAGCGGACGCAGCGGACGTGTACTGACAGCCCAACAACTGGCTGAAGCCGCCTTTGTGGTGGCGTCACCCACTGCAACTTTTCACGGCAGTGTTGAGCAAATGCTGACCCGCATGAAGCTCGAAGACCGGATTGTGCTCAGGGCCCGCCACTTCGGCGCCCTGCCCGACCTGGCCATGAGCTCGGACCTGCTTTCAATCGTGCCCGAGATGTACGCCAACAACCTGCGCCAGCGCTATGACTTTCGGGTATGGGGCATTCCTGAGGCCCCGACCTATGAGGTCAGGATGGTCTGGCATAGCAGCACCGACAAGGACCCGGCACACCTGTGGATGCGGGCGCTGGTTCAAAAGCTGTTCAAGCGGCGTTTATGACCCGCCTCAACCCAAGCTTGCGTTATCAGCAAGGCTGGCTACCGCTTTTTGCAGGCCCCCCGTTCCAAAAGGCACACCCATCACCGTCATGGCCGCTTCTATGCCGCCCAGGCAACCCAGAATCATGGCGGGATTCATGTCGCCCAGATGGCCGATCCTGAACAGGCGGCCAGCCAATGGCCCCAGGCCTCCGGCAAAAGCTACCTGAAACTGCTCCCGCGCCACCGTGCGCAAGGCCTCTATGTCTATGCCCGGAGCCACTGACACTGCGGTAATCGACACCGACCTGGCATCAGCCACCTGGCTGAAAAATCCCAGCGTACCAGCTTCGCTCCAGCACGAAACTGCGGCATGCGTTGCCCTGGCAATACGGGCATGACGCGCAAACACCTCGTCGAGTCCTTCCAGAAAAATCAGCCTCAAAGCGGCTTCAAGTCCCATGAGCAAATTCTGCGGTGAGGTGCCGCAAAACTTGCGGTAACCCAGGTCGCTCTGACGGCGCTTCCAGTCCCAGTAAAAGCGCGGATTCGGGTTGCGCAAGGCCACAGACATGGCCTGCTCATCCACGGCCACAAAGCCCAGGCCCGGCGGGCACATCAAGCCTTTTTGCGATGCGCCCACCACCACATTGGCACGCAAGGCGTCCATGTCGAAAGGCGCAGCAGCCAATGAGGCCACTACATCAACCACAAACAGCGCCGGATGCCCGACCGCATCAATCGCCGCGCGCACCGCCGCCAGGTCACTGGTCATGCCACTGGCGGTATCGGTATGCACGGTAAACACCGCAACAATCTGGTGCCCGGTGTCTGCGCGCAGGGCTGCCTCAATCACGTTGGCATCAATCGGCAGGCCTTCAATCCACGGCGTGCGGATCACGCGTGCGCCTAGTGCCTCAGCCTGCAATGCCCACGACTCCGAAAAGTGCCCTGTGCCCGCTACCAGCACCGTTTTGCCCGGCGCCAGCAGGTTGGCAATAACCGCCTCCCAGGCGCCATGCCCGTTGGCCGCATACATAAACACGTCTGCGGTTTGGGTATGCAGCAATTTTTTCAGCCCCTGCTCACAGGCCGCAATGATGGGGTCCAGCCTGCTGTCGGCCAGGTCCATGGGTTGACGGCTCATGGCCTCCATCACTTCGGGAGGTACGTTGGTCGGCCCCGGTGAATGAACAAACCGGCGACCGGGAATACGCTGGGATGCAGACTGAAGCAGGTTCATGGTGACTGACTGGTTTGTTTACTGGATGCATTTTCCCAAAGCGCATTGCCCAGGGCACGGGATAACTACCACCAAACAGTTTAGGGGACATTCGCGCTGCCTGCTGATGCCCTGGTACCAGCGCGCAGTTTGCAGAAAGGTTGTTACTTTGCCCCTGCAAAGGCCCAGTGCGCCGGTCAGTGAAGCGCGAGGCCAGCCATCAGGCTTCAGGCGGGTGAAATACGCCAACTGGCGCTATTTTTCGGTCAGAAGCGCGCTCAGCCCAATGAATACGGCTATTAGTCGCTACTCTTTTAATAGTAGTCAGCTTTTAGTTAATGGAGTGAGCGTCGCCGAATTTTGTACTGGCAGCACGGACTTACTCGCCCTTGATGCCTGCCGCCTGAATCACAGGCGCCCACTTGCCGGTCTCGGCTGTGATGAAGGCCGACGCCGTTTCAGGTGTCGTCGGATCAACCAGGTCCAGCCCCAGGTCGGCGAATGTCTTTTGCACTTCAGCGCTGGCGATGGCTGCATTGACTTCTTTGTTCAGCCTTTCAATCACCGCCCGCGGCGTGCCCCTGGGCGCGAGTACCGCGTTCCAGCCGTAGGCGGTGAAGCCGGGCAAGCCCGCTTCGGACAGGCTCGGCACGGCAGGGATCGACGCCAGCCGTTTTGGCGTGGTCACGCCCAGGCCGATCAGCCGCCCGGTTTTGACATAAGGCACAGCCGTTGACGCCTGCCCGACCATGAAAGACACCTGGCCGCCCAGCAGGTCGGTCATGGCCGGGGCCTCACCCTTGTAGGGGATGTGCGTGGCCTTGATGCCTGCGGCGCGTATGAAATGCTCAGCCGCGATGTGCAGCGTGGTGCCGACGCCAGACGAGGCGTAGTTGTATTTGCCGGGGTTGGCCTTGAGCAGTGCGATGAAGGACGGCAAGTCTTTCACGCCCATTGCCGGATTGACGGCCAACATCAGCGGCGTGCTGTTAACGATGGCGATGGCGGAAAAGTCGTCCTGCGAATACGGCAGCCTGGCGTACACCGTGGGTGAGAAGCTGTGCGCCGCCGACGCAAACAAGAGCGTGTAGCCATTGGGCTCGGCTTTGGCCACAACCTCGGTACCAATTGTCGAACCCGCACCCGCACGATTTTCTACAACGACAGGCTGCTTTAGGCGATCTGTCAGCACCCTGGCTAAGCCGCGCGCCACCACATCAGTTCCGCCCCCAGCGCTGAACGGTACGATCAGCCGGATCGGACGGTCTGGATAAGTACTCTGGGCTAGTGCCGGAACCGTAATAACCCCTGACGCCGTGAAAAACAGCAATGCAAGAAATGGGGACAGATAGCGAGAGGGAATCCAAATCATTTGATGTCTCCTGATCTGATCATTGTGGGACTGGTGATGGTTGGGATGTCTTGAAAGCGTCATCCCATCGGAGCCTTTACGTTTACGTCGTTTGCGCTTGTGCGGCAGACAGCAAGCGCAGCGCCTGCGTCAAATGTGGCTTGTCCAGCATCTTGCCGTCCAGTTGCACCGTCCCGGCACCCTTGCCGTTTTCAAACGCCCGAACGATGGCCTGGGCGTGCGCAATTTCAGCTTCGTCGGGTGAGAAGCCCGCGTTGATGACGCTGACCTGGTCAGGGTGGATGGCGATCTTGCCGGTAAAGCCGGCGCGACGGGATGCCTTTACCTCGCGCATCAGCAAGTCCTGGTCACGGAAATTGGCAGTGATGGTTTCGACCGCCTGCAGGCCAGCGGCGTGTGCACCCACCAGACACAGCGAGCGTGCCAGCTGGTAAGTGAACTCGTACTCCCCACTCTCGACACGGTTGGTGCTGGCGCCAATGGCGGTGGAGAGGTCTTCGGCGCCCCAGGTCAGGCCCAGTAGTCTCGAAGATGCGCCCCTGTAGCTTTTGAGCTCGAACATGGCGCCCGGTGTTTCGGTAGCCACCGGAATAATTCGCACGTGGCCATGGCTCACGCCCTCGCGCTGCTCCAGTGCCGTGAGGTAGTGGTCAAGCAGGATCACGTCCTGCGCCGACTCCACCTTGGGCAGCATGATGCCGTCGGGCGCACCGGCAACGATGGCGGCCAGGTCGGGCAGCGCAAGCGGGGTCGACAGGGGGTTGATGCGCACCCACAGCTGTTGTTTGCTCCGGTCGGGATGTGCCAGCAAAAACTCGCGCACCATGGCGCGGGCCACCTCGGTGCGGTCTGGTGACACGGAGTCTTCCAGGTCCAGGATCAGCGCACTGGCGCCGGAGTTTTGCGCCTTGGCCATTTTCTTTTCAGAATCGCCTGGCACAAACAGCAGTGACTTGAGGATGGTGTCTTGCATTTCTTGTCCTTCTTTTCAGTTTTCTTGGTTTCTTGGTTTTAACGGCCGTGGAAGACGGGCTTGCGCTTTTCAAAGAAGGCCTTGACGCCTTCTGCATGGTCTTGTGTCAACAGCGTCAGGCCCTGGGCCCACCCTTCCGCGTCGAGGAATGTTTCGAGGTCTGGCTGATGCATCAGCTTGAACATCTTTTTGGCCACGCCGAGTGCGAAGGTCGGGCCGCTGGCCAGCTCGCGCGCGTAGTCAAAGGCGGCCGCGTCGAGTTCTTCGTCTGGTATCACCTTGTTGACCAGCCCCAGCGCGTGGGCTTCCTGTGCATCGATGCGGCGTCCGGAATAAACAAGTTCCTTGGCGCGCTGCACACCAAGGTGCTGCGTTAGGAAGTAAATTGCGCCGCCGTCTGGAACCAGGGCGACATGGCGAAAAACCTGTGTGAAGCGCGCAGTGTCAGAGGCGATGACGGCATCGCAGGCCAGTGCCATGCTCCAGCCAATGCCTGCAACTGCACCCCGCACACTGGCGACCACGGGCTTGTCAATATTTGCGAGATTACGGACCATACGATGGGCCAGCTTGAGCAGCGTATGGCCGCTTTGAGCTGTGAACTCGCCCATTTTGCTGACATCACCGCTGGCGCAAAAAGCTTTGCCTGATGCGCGTAGTAAAACAGCGCGAACCGCCGGGTCGCGCGCGGCGATTTCAAAATACGTGCCCAGGGCCTCGCGCATTTCAACCGTGAGCGCATTCATTTTTTCCGGGCGATCAAGCGTGATGATGGCGACGCCGTCGCGCAGTTCATAAAGGATATGGGTATTCATCTCATTGCCCCGCTTCATTGGCCTGTGAAGGCTGGCGTGCGCTTTTCGGCAAAGGCTTTGGTACCCTCGCCCACGTCATGCGAGGTCTGCAGCAGGCGCAGCATCAGCTGCTCCATGCGCAGGCCGGTGGCCAGGTCTACGTCCCGGCTGCGCAGCGCCAGCTCTTTTGCCGCCTGCACGGCCAACGGGGCGTTGCGGGCCAGCCGCTGCGCGTATTCTCGCGCTGTGTCCATCAACTCTGAAGGTTTGACCACCTTGTTGACCAGCCCCCAGCGCAATGCCGTCTGTGCATCGAAGGTGTCGCCCAGCAGCAAGAGCTCCATCGCGATGGCGTGCGGTAACTGCTGCGCGATGCGCTGCGTGCCACCATTGGCCGGAAACACGCCGCGTTTGACTTCGGACACCGAAAACGTAGCGTGCTCAACGCAGACCCTGATGTCGGTGGCCAGCAGCAAGGTCATGCCGCCAGCCAGGCAATAGCCGTTGACTGCCGCGACGACTGGTTTCCAGACCTCCATGCCACGGTTGAGAAGCTGGTTTTTTTGCGTCAGCAACAGTTCACCCAGTGGTGGCTGCTGGTTCAGAAAGGACTTGAGATCCGCCCCCGCAGAAAATGATTTTTCACCAGCGCCCGTGACGACCGCAACCCGAATGTCAGCATCGTCACGCACACGCTCCCAGGCCGCGGACAGGCCCGCGTAATGTTCCGCATCCATCGCATTCATGCGCTCCGGACGGTTGATGGTGATGGTGGCGACGTAGTTGTCTATCGTCAGGTCAATGGACATTCAGGGGGTCTCCGTACTTGTAGTTTGATGATGGTTATAGGGCTGTGGATGAAGGTCTGGACCTGCGCTGGCAGCGCCGCCACTAAAAATCAATCACCAGCGGCGCGTTGGGGAAGTCTCTGCAAGCGGCAGTCACGGCGGCCAGATGCAGTGCCATGCGCCGGCCGGCAAGGTCCGCATCCTGCGCAACGATGGCCTCAAGGATTCGCCTGTGCGCGTACACCACATGATTTCGCACTTCCTCGGTGGCAAAGTTTTCAATGGCCGAGGCCTTGTAGACCATGTTGGATATCGAATGTAAAAACGCACGCAGCAGTTCGTTGTGGCTGGCGGCGGCTATTGCCATATGCCACTCCACGTTCTCACGCAAAAACTCGGGCGGGCTCAGGAAGGCGTTTTTAACGCGCTCGGTCACCTCGACCAACCCACGCAATTCTTCTTCAGTGCGGTTTTTGGCAGCCAGCGCCGCCAGCGCGGGTTCGATTGCCTCACGGGTTTGCAAAAGTGATATCAGGGTGATGCCCCGGCCATGCACGAAGCTGGAGATAGAGCGCTTGAGCGACTCGTCATCGGGTTTGTTGGCGACTGAGCCGCCATAACGGCCGGGGCGGGTGATGACCAGGCTTTCTGACTCAAGTATGCGCAGCGCGTCACGCACCGAACCACGGCTCAGCCCGGTCTGCTTTACCAGATCCCGCTCGGCCGGTAGTGACGCGCCCGGCGGCAACAGCCCGCTCAGGATTTGCCTGCGCAGCTCGCTGGCCAGCACATCAGAGGTCTTGGGTACGACGATGGGCGACAGCCTTACCGGCTTGATCGGTTCAGTTTGGACAATTTCGCTTTGCATTTTCAAATTTTATAGCTTATTATTTGCTTAGTCAATTATTGGACCAATTAAATACAGACGGCTTTTTGATGTGCGAAGGGCATGCAAAAACCGGCTAACGATGCGAGACATGACCACTTCTGCCATTCACAAGATGCGATTAACTGAACATCCCCATGTTTTGCTGATCACCATAGACCGGCCGCCACTGAACGCCATGACGCTTGACGCGCACCGCGAGTTACTGGCCGCGTTGCGGTCTGTTGATGACGACGCAGACATCCGCTGCATCGTTCTTACGGGCGCTGGCGAGCGCGCTTTTGTTGCCGGCGGTGATGTGAGCGAGCTGGGCGCACTTGATGCGGCCTCGGCGCTGGTGCGCACCCGGGTGGTGCGCCAGGTCTTCGACGCGATTCGCCGCAATCCCGTACCTGTGATTGCCGCCATCAACGGCCATGCGCTGGGCGGCGGGCTGGTAATGATGTCGCAGTGCGACATCGTGATAGCCGCAGAAACAGCCACCTTTGGCCTGCCAGAAATCAATGTCGGTGTGATGGGCGGCACAAAACACCTGGCCCGCGTGGTGCCGGAAAAAGTCATGCGCTGGATGGCGCTGACCGGTACTCGGGTAAGTGCTGCCTATATGGAACGCCTTGGCGTCATCCAGCAGGTAGTGCCGCGCGAGCAGGTGCTGGAGGCCGCGCTAAAGGTGGCTGACGAGATTTGTGCCAAGAGCCCGGCCAGCGTACGGCTAATGAAGGAAGTCATCAACCTGACCGAATCAATGAACCTGGACGACGGATATCACGTCGAAACCTACGCGACCGCGATCATTTCGACCCACCCAGACTCTAAGGAAGCCTCAAAGGCCTTCAAGGAAAAGCGACCTGCCGTGTTCGCCTCCAAAAAGCCGTCCAAGCCATGAACCAGCCCAACCCTGATGCTACGGGCCATGTGGCGACCAAGGCCAATGCAGACCTTCCGCTGAAGTCGCTGACGGTGGTTGACCTTGGCCAGATCTACAACGGTTCTTATGCCACCTTCCTGATGGCTATGGCCGGCGCCCGCGTGATCAAGATCGAGCCCAAAGGTGGCGAACACTTGCGACGGCGGGCCAGCGTGGGGGGCGCAGCACTTCCCTTCGCAATGCTCAACTCAAACAAGCTGTCAGCCACACTCAACCTGAAGACTGAACGTGGCCGCGAATTGCTGCGCACCATGGTGCAGCGCGCCGACGTGCTGCTGGAGAACTTCGCGCCTGGCACCATGGACCGGCTCGGCGTGGGCTGGGAAAAACTGCATAAAGTCAATCCGCGCCTGATTTACGCCTCAGGTTCCGGCTATGGCCTGAGCGGCCCTTACCGCGACTATCCAGCGATGGACCTGACTGTTCAAGCCATGGCTGGCGTGATGAGCGTGACGGGCTACGCTGACCGGCCCCCGGTAAAAGCCGGGCCAGCCATTTGCGACTTTTTCGGTGGCATACACCTGTACGGCGGTGTCATGACGGCCTTGGTAGAGCGCAGCCTGACGAATCGCGGACGGCTGGTCGAGGTGTCAATGCAGGAGGCCGTGTACGCCTCGCTCAGCTCCAATCTTGGCCTGTTCATGGGCAATGAGCCTTTGACGGCGATGCGCACCGGCAACCGTCATGGCGGGCTGGCCGAAGCGCCCTACAACGTGTACACCACAACCGATGGCTACATCGCCATTCTCTGCGTAGGCGAAACCCATTGGAAGTCTCTGCTTACAGCTATGCAGCGCCAGGACCTGGCCGAAGACGAACGCTTCGTCAACCTCAAGGCGCGTGTGGCGCACATCGATGCAGTAGACGAGCTGGTTGGCGAATTTGCGGCGCGTTACGCCAAGGAGGAGCTGTTCCAGCTGCTCATGCAGCACCGCGTGCCGGCGGCCCCGGTTCGGGACCTGCAGGACGTGATCCATGACCCCCACATGCTGGCACGCCGTGCCGTCGAATGGATAGACCATCCCGATCTTGGCAAGGTGCCTGTACCTAACTCGCCCATCCGCTACGGCGGCAGCGAGCCGCTGGCGATTGTGCCAAGCCGGCGGCTTGGGCAGGACAACGATGTCGTCTACAGGGACTGGCTAGGTCTGTCAGAAGAAGAGTTGGGGCAACTTCGTGTTGACGGCGTTGTCTGATGGGTGGGGACGGCGTGTTCCGCCCCCTTTTATTGCTTTCATAAAACAGGAGACAAAGATGAAGAAAATTCTTATTACCGTAGCGCTTGGCGCCGCCTATGCGTTTACCTCGATGGCCGGCGCACAAGATGCCTACCCTAGCCGCCCGATAACCATCGTCGTGCCCTTTGGCGCGGGCAGTGGCAGCGACATCGGTGCCAGGTTGATCGGCCAAAAGCTGGGAGAGGCGATGGGGCAGTCGGTGGTGATCGACAACAAGCCAGGCGCCAATGGTTCGATCGGTGCGACCTACGTGGCCAAGGCAAAGCCGGACGGCTACACCCTTCTTATTGGTACCAACTCCACGCACGGCGCCAATCCCGGCCTGCTCAAGGAAATGCGTTACGACCCAGTCAAGGACTTCGCCCCCGTCAACCGCATCGCCATCTATTCCAGCATCATCGTGGCCAACCCGGCCTTGCCGGTCAAAAACATGCGCGAGCTGATTGCGTTGGGCAAAACGCAAGAGCTGACACTGGCCACCGGCAATGCCAGCGGCGTGGTGCAAAGCGAAACGCTGGCGCGCACCGCCAAATGGAAGCCGCTGTTGCGTGTGCCGTTCAAAAGCAACCCACCCGCTATGACAGAAGTGATGGCGGGCCGCGTACAGCTGATGTTTTCTGATATTGCATCGGCCCAGGCGCAGGTCAAGTCGGGGGCCTTGCGTGCCCTGGCCGTGACATCAAAAGAGCGCAGCCCCCTGATGCCCGACCTGCCAACCTTTATTGAGAGCGGTGTGCCCGACTATGACCTGTCTGGTTGGGTCGCCCTGCTTGCGCCTGCTGCTACGCCACCGGCAATCGTCAACAAGCTCAACGCCGAAATCACCCGCATTCTCGGCATGCCAGACGTGCGCGGCAAGTTTCTGGACCTTGGTGCAGAGCCCAGCCCGATGACGGTGCCGCAAGTAACAGCCTGGGTGCAAAAGGAAGTGACAACCTGGACACAGCTCGTCAAGGAAGCCGGCATTCAGCCCGAGTGATGTCAGTATTACCCGCGATTTAAAGACAAGGTGACGTATGAGTATTGAACTGAACGAAGAACAGCGCATGTGGCAGGACACCGTGAATACCTTCATGGAAAAGGAGGTCGGCCGTGAATATACGCGCGCGCACGACGCAAGTCGCGATTTCCCGTGGGAGGTGTACCGCAAGATGGGCCAGCTGGGCTGGCTGGGGCTGCTACTGCCGGAAGAAGACGGCGGCGTGGCGGCTGACCCCGTCATGTTTGCCATTTTTTGCGAAGCGATTGCGAAGTACAGCCTCGATACCGCCGCCTGCATGATGACCTCGATGTTCACTGCCACCAACATCTCGGCCCACGGCACGCCTGCGCAGAAAGAGAAGTACCTGCCCGCTTTTTTAAGAGGTGAGCGTACTTTTTCAATCGCCATTACCGAGCCGCAGTCGGGTTCAGACGCTGCGGCAGCGCGCACCACGGCAACACGAGACGGCGACGCTTGGGTGCTGAACGGCAGCAAAACCTTTTGCTCGGGCGCCCACATTCCGGGCACGGCCATCGTGCTGATGGCCCGCACCGGTGAAGAGCGCTACAAAGGCCTGAGCTTGTTCATCTTGCCCAATAACATTGCCGGGTTGACAGTGACCAAGCTCAATACCATCGTGCGGCGCAGCCTGGGCACCACCCAGCTCTATCTTGACAACGTGAGGCTGACAGATGACAACCTGATTGGTGAAGTGGGCAAAGGCTGGACTTACATCGGCGAGCATCTGGAGCATGAGCGCCTGAGCCTGGCGGCGTCTTATATCGGCAATGCAAAAACGGCGCTGGAAGACACCATTCGCTACACCAAAGACCGCAAAGCCTTTGGCCGTTCGATATCTGAATTTCAGGTCATGAAGCACCGCATGGTTGACGGCGCCATTGCGCTTGAAGCAGCTACGTTGCTGACCTATTCAGCCGCCCGAAAGATGACCCGCGGTGAACGGGCGGTAAAGGAAGTGTCCATGGCCAAGGTCTACGCCGCCGACGCGCTGTTCAAGATTTCTTTCGACGGCATGCAGGCTCTCGGTGGCTATTCGCAGCTTCCAGAGCAAGATATGGAGCGGTACTTTCGCGAAGCAAAACACGCCATGGTGGGCGGCGGTACAAGTGAGATTCAGCGCAGCATCATCGCCAAGGAGATGGGTTTGTAACCTTGCTGATGGCGGCTGTTCCTTGGGGCCTCTTTTTGCCGCACTTCCGGCAAATCACCATTACCGCTATTTATTCGATAGCTGATTACTACCGTGTCTTTTGGGCAAAGCAGTCATTCAAATGGTCAAGTATGGGATTTGGCGCCAAATAGGTCGCGCTACGTCGCTACGAAACACTTTGACGCGCGGAGGGCGAATCGTTTTGCGCGGCCCACCCGCGTTGATTGTCGAGTGTGGAAACGCCTCTCAAGGCGCGTTACCCACGGTTTGGACAGCACCTTTCTTTTGGGCGGGTTCTGGTGAGAAGATATGCTTGCCAATCTCCGCAGTGAGAGCCACTCGACCAGATGACATCGAGCCAGACCGCCTGGGGCATGTGCTGCAGATATTTTTGGCAGCGCTTGCATAAAATGCTGCAGCGCCACTTGACGCCGCTACACTTGCCTAAAAACTGGAGTGACAGGACATGAATTCGACGCTCACGAAAGGGGCTAGAGCCAAAACGGACCTCATGAAACCTGGCACGGTGGTGACCCTGGATATGGTGGCGACACGAGCCGGTGTGTCGCCAAGTACCGTGTCTCGCATCCTTAATGGAACGGCGATTGTCAGCCCCGTCAAAAAGCAGGCCGTCGATGACGCCATAGCAGCACTTGGCTTTGTACCCAACCCGGTCGCTCGCGGTCTGGCTGGAGGCCGAACCCTGAGCATTGGGGTGGTGACCCAGGCCATTGACAGTCCGTTTTACGGCGCAGCCCTGCGCGGTATCGAGGACATGCTGGATCCGGCAGGATACAGCCCTTTGTTTGTCAGTGGCCACTGGAACGCCGAGGTCGAGGCGCGGTGCGTAGACATCCTTCGCTCACGGCGCGTGGACGGCATCATAGTGCTGACCGGGCGCCTCAGCGACCAAGCGCTCAAAAGTTATGCCAAGAGCCTACCGGTCGTCGTCACGGGTCGAAGCATTTCAGGACCGGGGCTGTTCAGTCTGAATTTTGACAATTTTGAAGGCGGTCGTCTGGCGACACAGCATCTGACTGATCTGGGTCATCAACGGATCGCTTTCATTAGCGGCGACATCGAGCACCCCGATGCCAACGAACGGTTGCGCGGCTACCGGGCCGCCTTGAAAGCTTCAGGCATCGCAATTGACACCAACCTGGTGGTGCCTGGCGGCTACCACGAGGTCGACGGACTGCAGGCAGTAAACCACCTGCTGTCGACGCGTCGGCGGTTTTCCGCAATCTTTGCCGCCAACGATCAGATGGCGCTGGGCGCACTGCTCGGACTTCACGGGCACTCGCTGCGGGTTCCTGACGATATCTCGCTGGTCGGTTTTGACAACCTGCCCAACTCGATGTACACCACGCCGCCCCTGACCACCATCAACCAACCCGCTTTTGAGCTGGGCCAACTGGCCGCGTCAGCCATGCTCAGCCTACTGGCCGGCGAAAAACCAGACATCGAAGTACCCGCGCCGCGCTTGATAGCGCGCGACTCATGCCGCCGCCTGCGCGGCTAGCGCCTGCTTGCAGTGCTCGGATCCGCGACGTAAGTTCCGTACAGTTTCGCACTCCGGGAATCCCCTAGGTATTTGTCTTCGTACCCTCTCTATAATTATTTTGAAAGCGCTTTCATACGAGTTTCTCGCCCGAATAAGTCAACAGGTACAACCAGGAGAAGGTCATGAGGCTCAGACGGCGATGGATCTCCGACGTACGGACATGTGTCGCACTGGCGCTGGCGGCGGCAATGCTGCCGGGAGCCTATGCGCGTGACAAGCTAACCATCGCCGCTTTCCCTGCCGTCGACGAGATTGTTCGCTCTGCTGTCGACGAATGGAAAAAGATTCATCCTGATGTCGATATTCAGGTTGTCAGTCGACAGTTCAGCGATCATCACACGGCCATGACCACGGCCTTGTCGACATCGTTCTACTTGCCAGATGTAATGGCGCTTGAGGTTGGTTATGTCGGACGGTTTGCACAGGGCGGAGGCCTGGAGAACCTGTCCCGCCCACCGTACAACGTGGGCCAGTTCAAGGCCAGGTATGCGCCCTACGCGTACGCGCAGGCAACCAGCCGCAGCGGCGCAGTGGTCGCAGTACCCACCGACATTGGTCCTGGCACCTTGTTGTATCGCAAGGACGTGCTGGACAAGGCAGGCGTCAGCCAAGCCGATCTGACGGCCAGCTGGGACGGATATATCGTCGCCGGTGCCAAGATCAAGGCATCGACCGGCGCATACCTCATGCCCCATGCGCGGGACCTTAAAGACATTCTGATTCGCACCGGTATCAAGCCAGGCGAGGGTCTGTATTTCGATGACCAATCCCGCGTTCTGGTCACCTCGCCGCGATTTGTAAGGGCCTTCGAGCTGGCTCGCAAGGTGCGCCAGCAAAAGCTGGACGCCAAAGTGTCCGCCTGGTCTAACGAGTGGTCGGAAGGCTTCAAGCGCGGCACTATTGCGACCCAGATGACTGGCGCCTGGCTGGCTGGCCACCTCAACAACTGGCTCGCACCATCGACCAAGGGCCTATGGCGTGCAACACAGTTACCCGAAGGTGCTCACGCGGCTTATGGCGGCACCTTTTATGCCATTGCCCGGGGCGCGCCAGACAAACACAAGTTGCTCGCATGGGACTTCATCAAGCTGATGACGCTCAACAAAAGCGTTCAGCTGGCCGCTTTCAAATCACAGGATGCCTTCCCCGCGCTGGTAGATACCTACGACGATCCATTCTTTGACCAGCCCATTTCATTTTTGGGAGGCCAGACAGCACGGACGGGCTGGCGTGACGCCGTGGGCAAGATAACCACTGTCAGCGTACACAAACAGGATAGTTTTGCCGACGAGGTCATCAACACCGAGCTGGACAAGGTGCTTGATCGCGGCAAGGACATCCCCACAGCGCTGGCCGATGCGCAGCGCCTGCTGGCGCGTCGCGCGCACCGCTGACCCAGGCGTGCCCCGCAACACAACGACGACACGATCGCTACCCGCCATGAAATTACCCGACCGGCTTAGACTTTCTCCTGAATGGGCGCCGTATGTGTTCATCAGTCCTTTTGTTGCGCTGTTCCTGATCTTCGGCGTGTTTCCACTGGCCTTCTCACTTTATCTGGCGTTTCAGAGCTGGGAGCCCACCAGCGGCCTCGCAGCCATGGAGTTCGTGGGACTCGGAAACTTCGCCTTCGCCCTGCAGGACGAGTGGTTCTGGAAGTCCCTCAAGAACACTGCGTGGCTGGCACTGGCGTCTGGCGTGCCCCAGCACCTCGTTGCGATTCCGCTTGCTTACTTTATTCATTCGTCATTCAAACGCCTGCGCAATGGCGTGGTCGGGGCCTATTTCATGCCCTACATCACGTCCACGGTAGCAATTGCCATTTTGTTCAGCTCGCTGTTCTCGACCGACTTCGGCATGATCAACGTCGGCCTGCAAGCACTCAACCAGGTACCGCTGCTTGGCTGGCTGGTGCCCGACGAAGCAATCGACTGGCTTAATGATCCGGACCGCATCAAGCCCGCCATTGCAATGCTGGTGTTCTGGCGCTATGTGGGCTTTAACGTCGTGCTCTACCTGGCGGCGCTGCAGACCATCCCCAAGGATATTTACGAAGCGGCCACGATGGATGGCGCGGGCAGGCTGCAGCAGTTCTGGTTCATCACACTGCCCAGCCTCAAGCCGATGATCTTTTTTGGTGTCACCCTGAGCGTGATCGGTGGCCTTCAGCTTTTTGAAGAGCCGTTCATTCTGACAGGTGGGCGCGGCGGATCTGACCAGGCTGGCATGACCACCGCGATATACCTTTATCGCATGGCCTTTGACTTCAACGATTTCGGTGCTGCCAGTGCAATGTCGTGGCTGCTATTCATACTGGTCGCAATACTCACCTGGCTGACCAACCTGGCCTTCCGCCCTCGCGGTCGTTCTGCGTGACCACCTGACCGACACCATGAAACTAAATTCAGAACGCATGGCCCCTTGGGCAGCCTACCTGGTGGTTGGCATCGGCGCGCTCATCATGCTTGCGCCGTTTTACTTCATGTTCGTGTTTGCAACGCATTCACGCACTGAAATCTTTAGTCTTCCACCACCCCTGTTTCCAGGTGACGACTTCATGAACAACCTAAAGATACTTACAGATCGCCTGCCGTTCTGGCGCAACCTCGGCTGGAGTCTGTACGTAGCCATTGCCTCGACTATTCTGACGTTGCTGTTCTGCTCCATGGGTGGCTACGCCTTTGCGCTGTTCGACTTCAAGTTCAAAAACGCATTATTTGGCCTGGTCATGGCCACCATGCTGCTGCCATCGTTCATGAACATGATTCCTACTTTCATGATTATGGATCTGCTGGGTTGGATCGACCAGCCACGCGCCCTGTATATACCGGGTGCAGCCAGCGCTTTCGGCATCTTTTTGATGCGCCAGTTTGTCACTGCTTCCATCCCAAGGGACTTGGTCGAAGCTGCACGAATGGACGGCTGTTCCGAGTTCGGAATCTACTGGCGCATCGTGCTGCCACTGTTACGTCCCGCCTGCGGCACGCTGGGTCTGATCACATTCATTGCTTCCTGGAACAATTTCATCGGCCCCCTGATTGTCATGCGGTCACCTGACATGTACACACTGCCACTGGCCCTCCGCAGCCTTCAAAGCCCGGTCAATACCGAATGGGGTGCCCTCATGACGGGATCGGCTATTGCCACTTTGCCACTCGTCATCCTGTTCGTGATGTCTTCGCGCCAGTTGATCTCGGGTCTGACCACCGGTGCCGTGAAGTAACGATCAGCACCGACCACATCATCAAATGCACAACACACCTTACCTTATGAATTCCAGTGAGATTGACCATCTGGTCGCCCGATTTCCGCCCGACTTTGTCTGGGGTGTGGCGACGAGTTCTTTCCAGATTGAAGGCGCTGCCGCAGAGGACGGAAAAGGACCGTCAATCTGGGACACTTTCTGCAGGCTACCCGACACAATCGCGGACCAGAGCAATGGCGACATTGCCTGCGACCATTACCACCGCCTTGACGAAGACCTTGATCTCATCGCCGGTCTCGGCGTAGACGCCTACCGTTTTTCGGTGTCATGGCCGCGCGTGCGACCGACCGGCAGCGGCGACTGGAACCCCAAAGGGCTGGATTTCTACGAGAGGCTGGTTGAAGGGTTGCTTGCCCGCGGTATCAAGCCCTACCTTACGCTGAATCACTGGGACTTGCCGGATGCGCTTCAGAGCGACGGCGGCTGGGCCAACCGCGAAACGGTTCACCGCTTTGTGGAGTACGCGCTGGGCATGCACGCCTTACTCGGCGAACGGGTAACGGCCATCACTACCCACAATGAACCTTGGGTCATGGCGGTTCTCGGCCATGAAACCGGCATCTTTGCGCCGGGAGTCAAAGACCGAAAAATTGCAGCGCAGGTGGCCCATCATCTACTACTCAGCCATGGACTGGCCCTGCGGGCACTTCGAGCGAGAGGCTGCAAAGCAGAGCTCGGCATTGTGCTGAACCTGTCACCCGTACAACCCGCTACGCCATCGGAAGCAGACAAGGGCCAGGCACGGCTGGAAGATGGGAAGCTCGTGCGCTGGTACATGGATCCCCTGTTCAAGAAAGGTTACCCGAAGGATGTCCTGGACTACCTTGGTGCCGATGCACCAGAGGTAAACCCGGGAGATATGGAAATTATCTGCACACCAATGGATTTCATGGGGCTGAACTACTACTCCCGCAGTGTCATCAGCGCGGCGGGCTCCTGGGACGTGCACAGCGGAGGCCGCGAAGTCACCGACATGGGATGGGAAATCTACCCTGAAGGCCTGACCGAGTTGCTAGTGCGCCTGAACCGTGACTATGACGTGCCGCCGATGTACGTTACGGAAAACGGTGGTGCCTTCAAGGACAGTTTGGACCAGGGAAAAGTGCGCGACAAGGATCGCACCGAATACATCGCGCAGCACATTGAGGCCGTGGCTGACGCCATGGATCAGGGGGTAAAGATGGAAGGGTACATGGTGTGGAGTCTGATGGACAACTTTGAATGGGCATCGGGCTACGGCAAGCGCTTTGGCATTGTCCACGTGGACTACGACAGCCAGAAGCGCACGCTCAAAGACAGCGCACTTTGGTATCAGCAATTTCTGGCGCGCCAGAAAACAGCCCGCGAGCAGGACGCTGCGGTCAGCACGGGAGCATAGACATGGGTCAGGTTTCATTAAGAGGCATTCACAAAAGCTACGGTGCGGTCGACATCATCAAGGGCATCGACCTGGAGGTGCACAACGGTGAGTTCATGGTCTTTGTAGGCCCATCAGGGTGCGGCAAATCCACCACGCTGCGAATGATCGCTGGACTGGAGTCCATCACCGCAGGTGATCTGCTTATCGATAACCAGCGCACCAATGACCTTCGGCCGGCTGATCGCGGTACAGCAATGGTGTTCCAGAGCTATGCCTTGTACCCGCACATGACCGTAGCCGAGAACATGGGCTTTGCGCTGAAGATGGCAGGCGTCGGCAAGACGCAACGCGCTGAACAAGTGGGCCGGGCCGCCGAAATCCTGCGTATCACCGATTTGCTTGGCCGATTTCCCAAAGAGCTGTCAGGCGGACAGCGTCAGAGGGCAGCGATTGGCCGCTCAATCGTACGAAAACCCAAGGTCTTTTTGTTTGACGAGCCACTGTCCAATCTGGATGCGGCGCTGAGGGTAAACATGCGCATTGAGCTGTCGCGACTGCACAAGGAACTGGGTACCACGATGATCTACGTCACCCATGATCAAGTGGAGGCCATGACATTGGGTGACCGTATTGCGGTATTCAACAATGGCCATATTGAACAACTGGCCGAGCCAATGGAGATGTACAACAAACCGGCCAATGAGTTTGTAGCTGGATTCATCGGTGCGCCACGCATCAACCTGGTTGACAGGCCCCCAGAAGGTACCGCCGCAAGAGACCACGTGCAACTCTGGAACATGCTCGCCCCAAGCGCTACCGCCAGCATCAACCGAGTAGGTCTGCGGCCCGAGCACCTCAGCGTTGCGCAAGCGGGGCAGGGCGTACCGGCAACGGTCGAGCTGGCCGAACATCTGGGCGACTCGTCCATCGTCCACCTGCGGGTCAACGGCTTGTCTGCACTGCTTAACGCCAAGATAGGCCCTCAGGATATGGTCTGCAACAGCGGCGATAAGGTAAGCCTGAAGGCTGATTCGCACCGGGCTCTTGCGTTCGATAAAGAAGGGATGCTGGTGCAATGATGGGAAAGATCACTAAGCCAATCAAGGTCCCGAAGGTCAGCGCAGTCCCAAAGACCGCTAGTGCTTCGAAGGTGAAGAGTCCCTCCGGCTGGACCTTGGTCTGGAACGACGAATTCGACGGCAACCAGATCGACACCACGAAGTGGGACTTTGATATTGGTAATGGCTTCTTCGACTATGGCAGCCACACATGGATCGCTGGCTGGGGTAACGAAGAGCTGCAGTACTACACGCGTGAGCCTTCCAACGCATCGGTAAAGGACGGTTTATTAACCATCCGCGCGGTCAAGGAGGAGTTGCACGGCTGCGGCTACACCTCCGCGCGTCTCAAGTCGCGCCAACGCGACGGAACGCCGCTGTTCACTACTTGCTATGGGCGCGTTGAATTTCGCGCCAAGGTGCCATGGGGCAAGGGCCTGTGGCCCGCTTTATGGATGCTACCGCAGGACGACCGTTATGGCGGCTGGCCAGCATCGGGCGAAATCGACCTGATGGAGATTGTTGGCGAGAAGCCGCACGAGGTACTTAACAGTATTCACTTCGGATCCCCCGGCACCGATGGCCGTCAGCTGATCACGCACGTGTATCCGTTGCCCGGTGGCAGCACGGTGGCCGACTGGCACCTTTACGCGGTCGAATGGGAGCCTGGAGAGATTCGCTTTTATGTTGACGACGTGCACACCAGTACCTGCGACCACTGGTGGAGCTGCAGCCTGACTGAGGGCGGTAAAGGCGTGATTGCGCGCAAAGAGGCCGAACTTAACACCTGGCCTGCGCCATTTGATCAACCGTTCTACCTTGTCATGAACGTCGCCGTTGGAGGTAACTTCCCTGGCGCGCCCAACCCGCAAACACAGTTTCCGGCCGAACTGGTGGTGGACTATGTGCGGGTGTACGAAAAAACCGATGGCTATGGCGAGTCTCACCCGATCGGCAAGGGCCGCTTTCCCTGGCAGCCCGAGAAAAAGAAGCGCTGATGCGCTGCTTTTCCCGCACTCCGACGTTTTGAAAACGAATATATGTCCAAACCCCATTCCACCAGCGCCGTTGCCGCTGCCAAACGAGCCCATCAAGGCGATTCGAGCGAAACCGCAGTGCCCCGCTCGGGCGCCGACCCGGGCATCAACGCCCGTACAGACGCCTGGACGAGCAGCGACCCCACAGTCTGGACCACAGAGGCACGCGACGCGCTCAGCGCCGCGTTCCGCGCTACGTTGCAGCGCGGCGTTCATGGCCTGTGTTTCAGCCCCTATCTCGAAGGCCAACAGCCGGGCTCGCAGATCGGCGAGCCGCAGATCCGCGAGCGCCTGAAAATCCTGCAACCTCATGCAGGTTGGGTGCGGACTTTTTCGTGCACCGACGGCCACGAGCAGACGCCGCGCATCGCGCATGAGCTGGGTTTGAAGACGCTGGTCGGCGCCTGGTTGGGCACCGACACCGAGATCAATGAGCGCGAACTACAGGGTGTAATCGAGGTCGCACGCGCTGGTCACGCCGACATCGTGGCCATCGGCAACGAGGTGCTGCTGCGCGAGGACATAAGCGAGGACGAACTGTTAGCCTGCATCCAGCGCGTCAAGGATGCGCTGCCGGGCGTGCCGGTGGGTTACGTCGACGCCTACTACCTGTTTGAGAAACACCCTCGCATTACCGAAGCCTGTGATGTGGTGATGACCAACTGCTACCCTTTTTGGGAAGGCTGCCCGGGCGAGCAAGCGCTGGCGTACATGCAGACCATGGTGCAACGCACGCGCGCCGCCGCGCCTGGCAAGCGCATACTGATCAGCGAGACCGGCTGGCCCGACCAGGGCAGCCCGTTTCACGCCTCAATGCCATCGCGCGAAGGGGCGATCCAGTACTTCGTTGACTGCTGCCGCTGGGCCGAGGAAGCCGACGTTGAGATTTTTTACTTTGCCGCCTTCGACGAAGCCTGGAAGGTAGGCGCCGAGGGCGACGTCGGCGCGTATTGGGGCCTGTGGGACAAAGACGGCGCGCTCAAGTTCGGATGACCTGATGACAAAGCTGAAACTACCTGCAGGCAACGCCACCTGCTACAGCGGCTGCCGTGAAGGCCAGAACCCCGACAAGCAGACCTATCCAACGCTTGCCGAGATTCGCGAAGACTTCAACGCGCTGCGCAAGCAATGGCAACTCCTGCGCCTGTGCGACTGCAATCCGGAATGCAACACATGACCACATCCACCGCCACTACCGGCCACAAGATCCCACTCACGCACAAGATTGCCTTCGGGCTGGGCATGCTGGCCAACCAGATGTTCCCGGCCGCGCTGGGCATCTTCATGGTGGTACTGGTGCAGGACATGGGCTTCCCGACCTGGATGTGGGGCATCTTGTTCTTCCTGCCCCGGGCCTATGACGCGGTGCTCGACCCGATCATGGGCTTCATCTCCGACAACACCCGGTCGAAGTGGGGCCGGCGCCGGCAGTATGTGTTCATCGGCGCCATCATGCTCGGCATTGGTTTCGTGGCGATGTGGCAGCTACACCGCGACGACGGGCTGACCTACAACTTCCTTTACTTCCTGTTCTGGTCGCTTGTGTTCTTCACCGGGTTGACGGTCTTCAGCATCCCCTACGTGGCTATGGGCTACGAGATGAGCGACGACTTCCACGAGCGCACCAGCATCATGGCCGTGGCGCAGTGGATCGGGCAGTGGGCCTGGGTGATTGCGCCCTGGTTCTGGGTCGTGATGTACGACCCCAAGTGGTTCCCTAATGCAGACACAGCCACGCGCACGCTGTCGCTCTGGGTCGGCGTGGCCTGCATGCTGCTGGCGATGGTGCCGGCCATCTTCCTGCCCAGCCGCTCTACCAAGGACGACACGCACCTCATCCCGTTGACCATGGCTAACATCGGCATGGGCTTCAGGGAGCTCATGGAGGGCTTCAAGGAAGCCTTCGCCTGTGTGCCGTTTCGCAAGCTGTGCTTTTCCACCTTCCTGATCTTCAACGCATTCAACACGGTGGCGGCGTTTTCGTTCTTCATCGTCGTCTACCACCTGTTCAACGGCAATACTGCTGCGGCTGGCATCTGGCCTACGCTGTTCGGCAGCATCGGCGCGCTGGTCACCACCTTCGCGGTGATCCCCACCGTGGCCTGGATGTCGCGCAAGATGGGCAAGAAGGTCGCCTTCATGCTGTCGCAAGGCATCTCCCTCCTCGGCTACGTGCTGCTGTGGTTCCTGATGGTGCCCGGCAAGCCCTGGATGTTCATGTTCGCGCTGCCTTTCTTCTCGTTCGGCATCGGTGGTCTGTTCACGCTGATGATGTCGATGACAGCAGACGTGTGTGACCTGGACGAACTGGCCACGGGCAAGAGACGCGAGGGCATCTTCGGCGCGATCTACTGGTGGATGGTCAAGCTGGGCTTCGCGGTGGCGGGGCTGCTCAGCGGCGCGATCATGGCCCTGGTGGCCTTCACGCCTGGCGCGCCCATGCAGCCCGCCGGCGCGGTAGACGGCCTGCGCCTGTTCTATTCCGGCGTGCCCATCCTCGGCACGCTGCTGGCCATGTGGATCATGCGCAACTACGACCTGGATGAGAAGCGGGCCATGGAGGTGCACGCCGAGCTCAAGCGGCGCAAACTGCGCGCGGCCGGGGCTTCGCCGTCGCAGGGTTCGGGCAGTTCGGGTGCACGGCCCTGGCTGGCCGGCCAAGGCCTGAACCTGCGGCCGGTGGACCCGTCGCCGCTGGTGGGCAAGAGCCTGGCCGAGATCGGCGCGCTGCATGCCGAGCAGGTCCGCAGCGGCGTCTACGGCCTGTGCTTCAGCGCCTACACCGAAGGGCAGGGCGCGGGCGCGCAGCTGACCGAGGCGCAGGTGCGCCACCGCATCGCGCTGATCGCGCCGTACACGCGCTGGGTGCGCTCCTTCGCCTGTACCGAGGGGCACGAGCTCATCCCCCGCCTGACCCGCGAGATGGGCCTGAAGACGATGGCTGGCGCCTGGATCAGCGCCGACCGCGACCGCAACGAGCGCGAGATCGCTGGCCTGCTGACCCTCGCCCAGGCCGGGCTGGTCGATATCGCGGTGGTCGGCAATGAGGTGCTGCTGCGCGGTGAAGTTACCGAGGCCGAACTGCTGGCCTACATTGCCCGCGTGCGGGCGGCACTACCCGATGAGGTGCCGGTGGCCTGCGTAGATGCCTACTACCAGTTCCTGGAGCGCCCGGCACTGGTGGCGGCCTGCGACGTGCTGCTGCCCAACTGCTACCCGTTCTGGGAAGGCGTCGACATCACCCTGGCGGCGCAGTACCTGAAGCGCATGTACGGTCTGGTGCAGGCCGCGGGCGGCCAGAAGCGCGTCATCGTCACCGAGACCGGCTGGCCCGACCAGGGATCGTCGGTGGCGCACGCTGTGCCGTCGGCCGAGAACGCGATGCGCTTCTTCATTGAGGTGCAGTTGTGGGCCCGGCGTGAGGGCATCAAGCTGTTCTACTTTTCCTCGTTCGACGAGCCGTGGAAGCTCGGGCAAGAGGGGGAAGTGGGCGCGCATTGGGGCCTGTGGGACAAAAACGGCAAGCCCAAGTTCACTTGAATCAGTGGCGGCGCGCAGTTGCGCAGCCATTCAACCTGAAAGATAAGTTTCAATATGCTGTCATTACCGGCGGGCAACGCCATTTGTTATTCGGGCTACCGCCAAGGCCAGAGCCCTGACACCCAGATCTATCCGTCCGTTGACGAGATCCGGCAAGACCTTCATATCCTCAAGCCGCACTGGAAATTGCTGCGGCTTTACGACTGTTCGGCGCATGCCGAGCGCGTTCTCTCGGTGATACGGGCCGACCAGCTCGATTTCAAGGTAATGCTGGGCGCTTACCTGGGCCCGGAGATGAACAACTTCGGATGCCCCTGGGGCGGCACCTACAGTGAGGAAGCCCTACAAGCCAGCAAACTGGCCAACCAGCAGGAGCTGGAACGCCTGGTGGAATTCGCCAATCAGTACCCGGACATCATTTTCTCCCTCGCGGTCGGCAACGAGGCCACGGTTGACTGGACCGATCACTTCGTACCCGTGAACCACATGATCGAGTACGTACGCTGGGTCAAGCAGCGGGCGGTGCAACCCGTTACGTTCTGTGAAAATTACGTCCCCTGGCAACACAAGCTGCGCGACCTGGTTCCCGAGGTTGACTTCATCTCGCTGCATACCTATCCGGTCTGGGAATACAAGCACATCCACGAAGCGCTGAACTACACGCGTGACAACTACGAAAGCGTGGCCCGTCTGTACCCCGACAAGACTGTGGTGATCACCGAAGCGGGCTGGGCGACCAACTCCAACGGGCGCGGCATTCTGCCGGAGAACACATCACAAGAGCTCCAGGCGCTGTATTACCAGGATCTCATCGAGTGGTCGCAAAAGGAAGGCATTTTGACTTTTGTGTTCGAGGCTTTTGATGAGCCCTGGAAGGGCTCGTCCGACCCCATGGAGCCAGAAAAACATTGGGGCCTGTTCAAACTGGATCGGCAGCCCAAACAGGTTATGGAGTCACTTTATCCGCAGTTGACAGGTCAAGTTTGAGCGTGACTACCTACTCAACACCCGGTGGCTCAACTGCGGCGGTCGGCGCTCTGCTCGATCGCGGCGGATTTCGGCAGAGCAACTTTCCGCTGGCCCGACCTTTTGCCAGCTTTCTTCCGGGCGTGGCGGGCCTCAATGGTAAGCCGATGTGGGTGTTCTACACCAACCGAGGCCAGTGCATTTCAAGCTTCGGCGTTCGCGACCGAGACAGTGCCATGCTGGAGTTTTATCCGGCCAACAAGGCCTACAACTTGACCGGTCTGCTGGGCTTTCGTACTTTCATCCGGCTGGGCGGCAGACAACATCAGTTTTACGAACCGTTTAGCCAAACCACAGGTACGGCGCAGCAGCTCATCGTTCGTGCGCATGAGATTGAAATCGAGGACATTGACGACGCTCGTGGTCTTCGCACCCGGGTGGTCTACCACACGCTGCCGGGCAACGACCTGCCTGCGCTAGTCAGATGGGTTGAGGTCACCAATATTGGCAAGGCCGTTCTGACAGGTCACGTGCTCGACGGACTGCCGCAGGTTGCACCCTTCGGACTGGAGGAGGCGCTACTCAAGCAACTCTCGCGCACGATGGAGGCCTTCGCTGAAATTACCCACACCGAGCATCATCTGCCCTTCTACAAGCTCAAGGTGGAACCGGGGGACGCGCCCGGCGCGCAAGCCATCGAGGCCGGCTTTTTTGCCTTTACCCACTGCGAAGGCCGCTCGATACCCATGGTGGTAGACCCTGACCAGGTGTTTGGCAGCGACACCAGTCTGAGGTTTCCTCAAAAATTCCTGGCCCAACCGGCCATCGCCTGCGCTGAAGGACGCCGCGAAACCATGACCGGCTGCGCCTTTGCGGCACTTGATCTGTCGCTGGCACCTGGGCAGAGCATGCGCTGGCAGTCCTGCTTCGGCGAGGCACCTAACTGGAAAGCAGCACGGCATCTGCAGCAGACCATCAACGCCAAGCAATCGTTCTTGCTTGATGCTCGGCATAGCAACGCGGCCCTGGTGGATCAACTCGCGCAGCCGTTGTCGCTGATCGCGGGACCGGTGGAACTGAACCCCTACTCGCGGCAGGCTGGTCTGGACAATACCCTGCGCGGCGGCCTGCCAGTGGTCATCGAAGGCCCCCGCGGCCCGCGCGTACTGCATATTTACACTCGCAAGCATGGCGACATGGAGCGAGACTACAACCGCTTCGTGGTCGAGCCAACGCCGTGGTCGCAAGGTCCGGCCAATTTCCGCGACGTGAATCAGAATCGCCGCTGCGAGAACTACTTCCACCCCGGTCTGGACCGCGCCAACATCCAGACATTCTTCAACCTGCTGCAGCTCGACGGACACAATCCGCTGGTGGTGCGGCCTGAAACTTTTCGCCTGCCCCAGTCCTACCATGCGGAACTCGAAAGCGCTTGGCCAGCGGCCCAGGCTGACGTCTGGAAAAATTTTCTGGCGGTTCCGTTCACCGCCGGCGCACTCATCGAAGCATTGCGGGCCGACGTTGGACCCGTGGCCGCGCAGCGGATCTGCGACACCATCCTGAGCCTGAGTGATGTGGTGCAGTCAGCCACCCATGGCGAAGGCTACTGGGTTGATCATTGGATCTACAACCTCGACTTACTGCAAAGCTACCAGGCGCTCTACCCTGATCGCATGAACGCCCTGATGTTCGACGCGCCCGACTACGTGTTCTATGACGACGCCTACCGGGTGCGCCCTCGCGATGAAAAATACAAACTGCGCAGTGACGGTACGGTCCGGCAGCTCGATGCTGTAGAGCACGACGAAGACAAGGCTGCGCGATTGCTGCTGCGCCCAAGTGACCCACATCTGGTCCGCACCAAGCATGGAAAAGGCGAGATTTACCGTACCACCCTGATCGTCAAGCTCTTCAGTTTACTGGCCGTCAAGTCGGCGATGTTCGACGCCTTCGGCTCGGGGCTGGAGATGGACGCCGACAAGCCGGGTTGGTGCGATGCGCTCAATGGACTTCCGGGTTTGTTCGGCTCCTCCACGCATGAGGCCTACGCACTGGGCCGGGGCCTGCATTACTGTCGCGCGGCGATAAACGGCCATGCAGGCGCGCAGACCTTGCATCTGCCTGTTGAAATCAACGCATTAATTGTTGATCTGACGGCCATCCTTTCTGCTGCAAACAAGGTTGACTTCTTCCCGACTTGGCAGTCACTGGCCGAGCGCAGGGAGCGCTACCGCGCACAGATCCACGCCGGCTTGGATGGGGCCGAAGTGCAAACGTCCTTTACAACGTTGCACGCCTGGATGGAGGCGGTCGAGCAGACATTGGCGCGCGGCCTTGCCTGTGCCGTCGATGCAAACGGGCTACCGGTGAGCTATTTCACTCATACCGCGGTGGCTTTTCAAAAGCTTGTGGAATCTCCAGCTGATTCCGGCACCAAGATACCGCCGACGATGGTCGAAGTGCTTGAGTTTTCCCGCCACGCATTGCCGCCGTTTCTCGAAGGTGCAGTGCATTCCATGCGATCAGCCAAATCGACCGAGGCGGCCCGCCGCGTGTACGAGGCTGTACGGGGGTCCGGGCTCTACGACGCTGCACTTGGCATGTATCGGGTCAATGCGCCACTTGAAAACGAGACTACCGAGATTGGCCGTATCCGTGTGTTCACACCAGGATGGCTGGAAAATGCATCGATCTTCCTGCACATGCATTACAAGTTCCTGCTGGAGACCTTGCGCAGCGG
>JANOCP010000087.1:0-3398 GCA_031412235.1 Polaromonas sp. | reverse complement strand
CAGGCTGTCTTCCACACTGCGGCGTGTCCCTGCGGCGCTGAAGTCCCAGGCCTGGGTAAAAGGCAACACGTCAACATAGCCATGCTGGTCGCGCGCGGTGTGGGCATCGGCTGTCAACACGCGCCCCACCTTGCTGGACAGCACAAACGCACCACGCGGGCGGTTGCGCAGTGCACTACCCAGCCGCCTTTCTGACAAACCATGGCCATAGTGCGGTGCGGTGTCAAAACTGCGGCAGCCGCTGTCCCAGGAGGCATCAAGCAGCGCCTGGGCATCAGCATCACTTACCGCGGTAAACAGATTACCCAGCGGCGCGCCGCCCAGGCCAAGGCGCAGCTGACTTTTGTCACAAGGAGGAAAGAATGCGGTCATTTGCGGGTAAGCACCAATAAAGGTTTAGTTAGGTTGTAACTAACATGTTAGTCATTACTGCAAAACTCTCTACGGGGGAATCCCGTAGTTTCCTGTCTTATTGATGCCCGTTCCAAAACGGGTTTAGAACTGGTTTAAACACTTGCTTAAAAACATCCCGCCACTGCTGACCCCCGACGCCCTGCACGCGCTGGCCAGCATGGGCCATGGCGATGATGTCGCCATTGTGGATGCCAATTTTCCAGCGGCACATGTAGCCCAGCTGGGCGGTGCGCGCCTGGTGCAACTGGCAGGAAGCACAACAACCGAGGCACTTAAAGCCGTGCTGCAGGTGTTGCCGCTCGATAATTTTGTGCCCGATGCCGCGTGGACCATGCAGGTTGTGGGCAACGCCAGTGCCGTGCCCGAGCCCGTTGCCGAATTTTCACTAGCGCTTGAGCAGGCTGGCGAAAAGCCGGCTGCCGCGCTGGAGCGTTTTGCTTTTTATGCGCAGGCACAGGCCGCGTTTGTGATCTTGCGTACCGGCGAGCAGCGCAAGTACGGCAATATCTTGCTGCGCAAGGGTGTGATCTCCAGCGACGCCGGTAACGGTACTTGAGAACACCATGAGCACTTCATGAGCAACATGGCCCACCCAGCCCCCATCAGCCTGCGTGCGCAAGCCTATGAAAGCTTTCAGCAACAGATCGTCGATGCCAATATCCGCCCCGGCCAGTTTGTATCGCAGCGCGAGCTGATGCAATTGCTGGGCATGCCGCTGGGTGCCGTGCGCGAGCTGATTCCACGGCTTGAGGCCGAAGGTTTGCTTAAAACCGTGCCGCAGCGCGGCCTGCAGGTGGCGCATGTTGACCTCAAACTCATCAACAACGCCTTTCAGCTGCGCAAGCTGCTGGAACGCGAGGCGGCCAGCCGCTTTGTCGGCACCGTCAGTGACCCAGACCTGGCAGCCATTGAGCAGGCTCACATCAACATCGTGCAACGCGCGCGCAAAACCGTCATTGACCATGACTTGCTCAAGGACGCCACCACGGTGGACTGGGGTCTGCACGACATGATGATTGACACGCTGGGCAATGAGATTATTTCTGAGGTCTACCGCATCAACAGCCTGCGCGTACGCCTGATCAAGCTCGAAGGCTCCACGCTGTCTGCCGACGTGCTGATTCCGGCCATGGAAGAGCACCTCTGGTTTATAGAAGCCCTCAAGCGGCGCGATGCACCTGCGGTGATCGAACGCCTGAGCCACCACATTGAGAGTGCGCACCGTCGCGTACTCGGACTGCCACGGCCAGCCATGCCGTGGTCACTGGAGACCCCTGCATGACCGCCCCGTTACACGACAAACTTGTTGCCTTCAAAGGCATCTGGCCCGCGCTGCTGACGCCGCTGAACGCGGACTTGAGCATCAACCACGCGCTTTTCGCCGAGCACAGCAAAGCGCTGATGGCCAAAGGCTGCGGCGGTGTAACGCCGTTTGGCACGACTGGCGAAGGCCCGTCTTTTTCAATGGCCGAGCGCAAGGAAGCGATTGAGCAGCTGATTAAAAACGGCGTGCCTGCTGCGCAAATCATGGTGTCCACCAGCTGCGCCGCCCTTCCTGAAACCCTGGAGTTGACACGCCATGCCGTCCGGGCTGGCGTGCACGGTTGCCTGATGCTACCGCCGTTTTTCCTTAAAGGCGTAAGTGATGAAGGCATCATTGACTGCTACCGCTACGTGATTAACGGCGTCCATCAAAGCGAAGGCGCGGGAAAGCTCAAACTGTATCTGTATCACATACCGCAGGTTACGGGCGTTGGCCTTTCACATCATGTGATTGCCACGCTCAAACAGAGGTACCCCGACACAATTCTGGGCATTAAAGACAGCGCCTGCACCACCGCGCATTCGGTCGGCCTGGCTGATACCTTCATGAAAGACAAAACGCTGAACATGACGGTGTATGTCGGCTTTGAACCCGACCTGCCGGAGATGGGCAGGCGGGGCAGCACGGGCGCCATCAGCGGCCTGGCCAACTTCATGCCGCGTGTGGTCGGGCGACTGGTGACACAGCCCGATGCAGCCGCAACGCCAGCCGAGCGCGAACGCGTGATCGAGCTGATTGACCTGCTGGGCGGCTATGCATTGATGCCCGCCCTCAAAGGCATCATGGCCACACTCAGCGGCGACGTTGCCTGGCTGCGCGTACGTGCACCGCTGGTCGCCCTGAAACCCGAAGAGTTCAAGGCACTTGAAAAAGCCATTCGTGAGTTTGGTATTGATTTACAGTCCGACTGAGCGGACGTAACCCAAGACCCCCCGCCATATCGATTACCACCAAAGAAAGAGACAACATGAAAACCTCCTCATTCAAATCTTCCCTGCCCGTGCTACCTTCCTTTCTGCGTCGCGGCCTGCTGGCCACAGCCTCTGCCGCACTGCTGATGGGCGTCACCCTGCCCAGCGTGCAAGCACAAACCAAGGTGTTGCTGCGCATATCCACCCCAGCGGTGCCGGACGACTGGCACGCCAAGATGTGGACGGTTTTCAAGGACAACCTTGAGAAGAGCGCACCGGGCGAATTCGATGTGCAAATCAACCTGAACGCCTCGCTGTTCAAGCAGGGCACCGAGCCGGCTGCCATGGCGCGCGGTAACCTGGAGCTGACCTCTATTTCAGCTTTTGACATTGCCAAGCTGGTGCCCGAGTTTTCTGTGTTTACCTCGGGCTATATCGTGCGTGACCCGGACCACCAGCAAAAGGTATTTAACGGCCCTATTGGTACCGAGATGTTTAAAACTGTCGCTGAAAAGATGGAAGTCACACCGCTGTCTACCGTCTACCTGGGCACCCGCCAAGTCAACCTGCGTGAACCCCGCAACGTCAAGACGCCTGCTGACCTGAAGGGTGTCAAGCTGCGCATGCCGGGCTCGAAAGAATGGCTGTTTCTGGGCGAAGCGCTGGGTGCCACGCCTACACCGCTGGCATTTGGTGAGGTCTATCTGGGCCTGAAAACCGGCACCATTGATGGCCAGGACAACCCGCTG
>JANOCP010000086.1:0-33906 GCA_031412235.1 Polaromonas sp. | reverse complement strand
AGCACCCGATAAGCGCGTTCGCAAATCTCGACCTTGCGCTCGTAGGTATCAGCCTGGCCTTTTTCGTCAAAGGCCATCACCACGGCAGCAGCACCGTAGCGCTTGAGCAGTTTGGCCTGGTGTTTGAAAGGCTCAAGCCCTTCTTTCATCGAAATCGAATTGACGATGCCCTTGCCCTGGATGCAGCGCAGCCCGGCTTCGATCACGCTCCATTTGGAGCTGTCAATCATGATGGGCACCCGCGCAATGTCTGGCTCGCTGGCAATCAGGTTCAAAAACCTCACCATGGCCGCCTGGCTGTCGAGCATGGCCTCGTCCATGTTGATGTCAATAATCTGGGCGCCGTTGTCAACCTGCTGGCGGGCCACCACCAGCGCGGCTTCAAAGTCGCCATTCAAAATCATGCGGGCAAATGCTTTGGAGCCGGTGACATTGGTGCGCTCGCCAATGTTGACAAACAGGCTGCCTTCGCCAATGTTGACGGGCTCCAGGCCAGCCAGCTTCATGGGGGGAACGACTTGGGGGTATTGAATTTCAGACACAACTCACCTTGTAAGGAAGGCGAGCGTCGTTGCTGCAGTCGGCCCACACGGGTGTCGCCTGAAACCCAAGCCTGACGAAACGAGGGTTTCGCTGCAACGCTCCTTGGGTTACCATGATTTTAATCGCTACTGAGTCTGCGCGCCATGCGAGCTGCAGCCGACCGCGAAAATTTCGGGACCTTCACATGTTTGAAAATCTGTTTGGCAACAAGAAGCGGGCGGGCGTCAGTGCGCCTGAACTGATGCGGCCCAAGGATCGCATGCGTGCCATCGAAGGGTCAAGTACCGCCGAGCTGGCCGCCCAGCTATTGATTGCACCGACGGCGCTTATGCAACTCAGCCTTGACGAAGCTCTGGTTGTGGTGAGCTACATGATTCCGCGCAAAATCGCCATGGACACCACCTTTATTGTCGAAGGCGACAAAAAAGACACCGGGTACATGGTGCTACTGCTGGAAGGCGAAGTCACGGTTGAAAACATCGTGGTCAGCCGCCATTCGCCTGTCACCGTCAACGTGCTTGGCCCCGGCAGCCTGATTGGCGAGATGGGCCTGGTCGACGGCCATGCCCGGCTGGCGTCATGCACCGCAAGCACAGACGTGCGATGCGCCGTGTTGTCGCGTGAAGCGCTTGCCAAGCTCAGCCTGGAAGACCCGCGCACCGCGGCCAAATTGATGTTTGCCGTGTCGCTTCGGGTGGCAGAGCGGCTGCGCGATACCACATTAAAACTAAAGATGTACAGCCAGCTGGTGCAGGCCATGCAGCAGGAAATTGACCACTTGATGCCGACTTGAGGCCCCCACGGTCGCTCACTTCGTGTAGCTTCCTGCCCCCCGAGGGGGCCGCTGCGCCTGCGGTCTGGCTAAGCCAATCCCGCGGCCCCTGCTTGAAGGGGATCCGTTCAGGCTGCTTCCCGATAAAACACCCCGGCATTCAACCCCCGCGCGGCCAGTGGCGAAACCGCATTGGCAATCGCCTGAATATGGTCTGGCGTGGTGCCGCAGCATCCGCCCACGATATTGACCAGTCCTTCGGCGGCAAACTCATGCAGCAGGCGTGACGTCACATCGGGCGTTTCGTCAAAGCCGGTGTCGCTCATGGGATTGGGCAAACCGGCATTCGGGTAGCAGCTGATGAACGTGTCGCCCGCCACGCGGGCCAGTTCCTGGATGTAGGGGCGCATCAGCGCCGCGCCCAGCGCGCAATTCAGGCCCACAGCCAGCGGCCGGGCATGCCGCACGCTGTGCCAGAAGGCGGTGACGGTCTGGCCGCTCAAAATCCGGCCGGATGCATCGGTGACGGTACCGCTGATGATGAGCGGCAGGCGTTCGCCTGAATTGTCAAAGTACTCGTCAATCGCAAACAGCGCGGCTTTGGCGTTGAGGGTGTCAAAAACGGTTTCGACCAGCAGCACGTCACTGCCACCCCGGACCAGTGCCTCTGTCTGCTCGTAATAGGCCTTGCGCAGCTCTTCAAAACTGGTGTTGCGCGCGCCGGGGTCGTTCACGTCGGGGCTGATACTGGCGGTTTTGGGTGTTGGGCCGAGCGCGCCGACGACAAAACGCGGTTTGTCGGGTGTGGAAAACTTGTCGCAGGCCGCGCGGGCAATGCGGGCGGACTCGTAGTTCATTTCAATCGCCAGATCAGCCATGTCGTAGTCCGCCTGGGCCACCGTGGTCGCGCCAAAGGTGTTGGTTTCAATCATGTCGGCACCGGCCGCCAGGTAGCCTTCATGGATGTCCTGGATCACGTCGGGACGCGTCAGGCTGAGCAACTCGTTGTTGCCCTTGACGTCCTTGTGAAAGTCCTTGAACCGTTCACCGCGGTACTGTTCTTCGCTCAGCTTGAAGCGCTGGATCATGGTGCCCATCGCGCCGTCAAGAATGGCGATTCGTTTTTCCAGAATGGCTGGGAGCTGCTGTCCGCGGGTGTAGGTGATCGGCTTCATGGCTTCATTTTAAGCCGCTGCCTTTTTACCCGGTACTTTCAATGACAATAGAAGCCAGCCCATAACGCCATGAAAAATTTACAACCTCAAGAAGCCTTTAAGTGGCTGCAAGATCATCCCGACGCGCTGTTTGTCGACGTTCGCATGGAAATAGAGTCGCTGTATGTGGGGCGTCCGCCTGGTGTGGCGAATGTACCGTGGTACGAATACCCTGACCTGCTGCCCGACGCACAAAAATTTGCTGATGCCGTGGCCCGTGAAGCCAGCAGCAAGCAGCAGCCCGTACTGCTGATTTGCCGCTCTGGCAAGCGCACCCAGGACGCTGGCAAGGCGCTGGAAGCGGCGGGTTTTTCAGATGTGCAGCATGTGGTGCATGGTTTTGAGGGCGAGCTTGACGAGCAGTTTCGGCGTTCTACCGTGTCGGGCTGGCGGTTTGAAGGTTTGCCGTGGGAGCAAATGTAGGCCTTAAGTACAGGTCTTATTTTTGGGTTTTAAGCATCAAATCAGCTCTGTGCCCAATGATTACGGCTATTGGTAGCTCCTGTTTTTATAGCATCATACTTTTTGACCGTTTGCCTTGTCCTCATTGCCCCAAACCCTGCCCGACCCGTCCCCGCTGCAAATTCTTGGCGAGGTCTTCGGCTACAGCGACTTTCGGGGACCCCAGCAGGCCATCGTTGACCATGTGATCAAGGGTGGCGACGCGCTGGTGCTGATGCCCACCGGCGGCGGCAAGTCGCTGTGCTACCAGATACCCGCGATTGCCCGCCAAAACGCCGGTCATGGCGTAACCATCGTCATATCGCCGCTGATTGCCCTGATGCACGACCAGGTCGGTGCGCTGCATGAAGCCGGTGTATCCGCTGCGTTTTTGAACTCGACGCAGACCTTTGAAGAAAGCAGTGCGCTTGAAAAGCAGTTGCTGCGCGCTGAACTCACGCTGCTGTATGCCGCGCCCGAGCGCATCAACACGCCGCGCATGAAAGACCTGCTGCGCTCGCTCAATGAGCGCGGCAAGCTCAGCCTGTTTGCGATTGATGAGGCGCATTGCGTCAGCCAATGGGGCCATGACTTCAGGCCCGAATACCGCAGTTTGAGCCTGCTGCACGAGATATTCCCCGACGTACCGCGCATGGCGCTGACCGCCACCGCCGACGCACTGACGCGCCAGGACATGGTCGAGCGTCTGAAGCTTGAAGACGCCGCGCAATTTGTATCAAGCTTTGACCGGCCCAACATCCGCTACACGATTGTCGAAAAAACTGATGCCACGCGGCAACTGCTGCGCTTTATCCAGACCGAGCACGCCAGTGAGGCGGGCATCGTTTACTGCCAGTCGCGCAAGCGGGTCGAAGAAATCGCCGACATGCTGCAGGGCGCGGGCATCAACGCCGTGGCTTACCACGCGGGGCTTGATTCAGGCCTTCGCCAGCAGCGGCAAGACCGCTTTTTGCGCGAAGACGCCATGGTGATGGTGGCCACGATTGCCTTTGGCATGGGCATTGACAAACCCGACGTGCGCTTTGTGGCGCATCTGGACATGCCCAAAAACATTGAAGGCTACTACCAGGAAACCGGGCGCGCCGGACGCGATGGCCTGCCATCAGATGCCTGGATGACTTATGGGCTTAACGACGTTGTCAACCAGCGCCGCATGATTGACACCAGCGAAGCCGCCAGTGAAGAGTTCAAGGTGGTGATGCGCGGCAAGCTTGATGCGCTACTGAATCTGGCTGAAGGCACGGCTTGCAGGCGCGTCAGCCTGCTGCGTTACTTTGACGAAGACAGCAAACCCTGTGGCAACTGCGACAACTGTTTGCAGCCCCCCGCAGTTTGGGACGCCACCGATGCCGCCCGCAAGATGCTGAGCTGCATTTACCGCGTGCAGCAGGCCAGCGGCATCAGCTTTGGCGCGGGCCACGTCATGGACATCCTGCGCGGCAAGCAGACTGAAAAAATGGACCAGTTCGGGCACGACAAGCTCTCAACCTTCGGCATAGGCGCTGATCTGGGTGAAGCGCAGTGGCGCGCCGTGCTGCGCCAGCTGATTGCCAAAAACATGGTGCGGGTCGACACCGAAGCCTTCAGCACCCTGCAGCTCATGCCCGATGCGCGCCAGGTTTTAAAGGGCGAAGCCAGCGTGGTGCTGCGCGAGCAGACGGCGGCTGGCAAATCAGGCGCTGCGCCGGGTAGCGTCGGGCGCGCCAAAAAAGCTGCAAAAACCACCAAAACATCGGTTCGGGGCCTGGCTGAAGCAGCGCTCAATGCCGGCGCACTTGAAACCCTTACCCGCCTGAAGGCCTGGCGCGCCGAAATCGCCCGCGAGCACAACCTGCCGGCGTTTGTGATTTTTCATGATGCCACCTTGCGTGCCATTGCCGAACAGGCACCGCAAACCCTGCGCGACCTTGAAGGCATTGCCGGGATCGGCACCAAGAAACTTGAAGCCTATGGCAGCGAGGTTTTACGGGTGTGCACCATTGTGGGAACGTAAATAATCACATGGACTATCAAGCTTCAAGTCATTAGCATGCTTATTAAATGTTAATGAATTAGTTTGATTTTTCCAGAAACAAGGCGTGCCACGGTGGAGTTTTTGTCGAGTCCGGCCCTGCAAAACAGCGGGGAGCTGTGTCATGTTCGTGCCGTGTTTGTGCAGTTGCGCGGCGCTTTGGCGTACCTGCGGTGCATGCTGTGGCTCTGCCTTGCGCTGTTGGGGTCGACGCAACAAGCGCATGCTGAGACTTCGCCAGCAGGTGGTGCCGGCAGCAGTCGCGGCGTCGAGCTGAAGCCCTCCTTCGACTTTTTGGTCGATACAACTGGCCAGCTTGCCATTGACACTATCGAACAGCAGGCAAGCGGCTCTTTTGCGCCAATAGCCAGGTTCAAACCCGTGCTGCTGGAGTCGTCGACTTTATGGTTTCGCTTTGATGCGCTTGTCGAAAACCCCGGCCCCAGCTGGCACCTGAGCATACCGCTACCGGGTGTCGAGAGCGTCACCCTTTATTTTCGGGACGGCGCGGGCCGATGGATCAGCCAGCAGGCCGGTAGCCGCCATGCCATCAGCACCTGGCCGCAGCCGGGCAGCTATCCGGTGTTTTCGCTCGGCGAAGAGCGCAACAAGTTTGTGCGTTATTACCTGAGGATCAACCATTCGCGCGTGCCGTTTTCAACCCTGCCGACCCTCGTCAGCAGCTCGCAGTTCATCACCAAGAGCCAGACCGAGCACATGCTGCTGGGCGTCTACTTTGGGCTAACGGCGCTGGTGATAGCGCTGGCACTGGCCAACGCCATCGCCTACCGCGACTCAGGGTTTGGCAGCTATGCCGCCTACGTCACGATGTTTGCTGGTGCACAAGCTACATTTACCGGCGTGGCTGGCCTGTACTGGTGGCCAGAGTGGCCAGGCCTGAACAACACCACCAAACTGCTGCTGCCGGTTCTGGCTGCCGCTTGCGCCATGTGGTTTGTGCGCACGGTGGTCACCCCCCGCAGGTTTTCGCGCGCGCTTGACGGGTTGATGCTGGCGCTGATCGGCCTGCTGACAGCTGTCAGTGTGTGTGACGTGATGCTTCCCTCGCGCGAGAGCTTTGCCCTGATCCACTTTCTGGTGAGTGTGAGCATTGCCGCCCTGCTGATGGTTTTGGGCGTGGGCCTGTTTGAGGGCGACCGCCACACCCGCTGGGTAGCTTTGGGGTTTTTGCCGGTGGTGTTGGCAACGCTGTTGCCGCTACTGCGCAACCTGGGCGTGATTTCATCAAGCTTCTGGACCGAATACGCACTGGTGCTCGGCTCAGCCATTGAAGTGCCGGTTTTGTTTTATGGCCTGCAACGCAGGGTGTCGCAGCGCCGCAACGTCAATGCCAGAGCCTCCCGGCTTAGCAATGTTGACCCTTTGACCGGACTGTATTCATCCGCCATGCTGCTGGGCAAACTGGAGCAGTCCCTGGGGACTTATCAGCGCTACAAGCTGCCTTTTGCGCTGGTACTGGTCAATCTCTCCAACCTGGCCAGCCTGCAGCGCCAGCATGGCCGCGAAACGGCCGACAGCGCGCTGGTGTTGGCTGCTGCGTGTATTCGTGGTGTGGCCCACTCGACCGACACCGTGGCGCGGGTCGGCGACACCCAGTTTGCATTGCTCATGGAAGGCCCCATCACTGCTGATGCGGCCAACGACATCGCCACCAGGCTACTTGCCAGCGGCCTGCGCCCTTCAAGCCAGTTACCAGACGCCGAGCCCTTGCAGTTTCACATTGCGGTAGGGCACATGAACGCAGAGGTCAGCATTGCGCCCGCAGAGTCCGACGCCTTTTTAAAGCGCATGCTCAAGGCGCTGAAGGACATGAATGACGGTTCGCGCAAGGCGATACGGCTGGTGAAGCTTTAACGGATGTGGTGGCTTTAAAAGCGCGTCAAAGCATGCGCCAGGCCTTAATTTACAGCCATATTGGCTTTGAGCCCAATGATTACGGCTATTTTTAGCTATAGTATTTATAGCGTCGACCGGCAACCTGGCTACTGTACAAACCCCATTCCCCGCGCCTCGCGCACTTCGGGCTTGATGCGGTGCTCGGCTTCAAGCTGGCTCATGAACTCATCGGCTGAAAAAGTTGCTGCCAGGATGTCGGTCTGGCGTTTGACGGCAGCAAAGTCGCCCGGGCAGATTTGCGCCAGCTTTGCCAGCCGCGAGCGCAAGTCGTCAGTAAAGCTGGAAGCGTCGCCCGCCAGCGCTTCGGTGATGAACATGGCCTCACGCTGCGCTGCCAGCAGGGGCATGAACTTGATCTTGAAGGTAAAGCGCCGCAATGCGGCCTGGTCAATGCTGTCCAGCAGGTTGGTGGTGCAGATGAAGATGCCGTTATGGCGTTCCATGCCCTGCAGCATTTCATTGACTTCGGTCACCTCATAGGTGCGCTGCGCGCCGCGCCGGTCTTGCAAAAAACTGTCGGCTTCGTCCAGCAGCAGCACAGCCTTTTCAGCCTCGGCCTCCTTGAACATGGCGGCCATGTTTTGCTCGGTTTCGCCCACGTACTTGCTCATCAGGTCACTGGCCTGCTTGATGATGAGCGGCTTGTCCAGCGCTTTGGCAATGTGCTCGGCCAGAGCTGTTTTGCCGGTGCCGGGGGCGCCGTAAAAGCACAAGGCACCGTGTCCACGGGCTTTCAGGGCCTCCACAATGCGCGCAATCTCGAAGCGCGATTCAACATTGAGCATGGCCAGGTCGTAAGTTGTCACGCTGCGGCGACCGGTGGCCTGGGTTTTGTTGCCCAGCGCCACATCGGCGTTGGTCAGTTGCCGCTCTATGAGTGACTCGAAGATGGAGGCCCCCACGCTCCCCACTTCGTGTGGTTCGCTGCCCCCCGGGGGGGCGCTGCTCCTGCGGTCCGGCAAAGCCGGTCCCGCGGCCCCTGCTTGTGAAGACATTGCCTTCTCGCCCTGCTGAAAGGCAGTAAGCGGTACTACAGCTTTTTCAGGGGCGCCGGCCAGGCGGGCAAATCGTACCGCCGTACGTATTTGCGCTGGCGTCAGGCCCTTGCGCGCCGTGAGCCTGGCCACAAACGCGTCGCTGACCTCAACGCCCTCAAGCGTTTTACGCACCACGCCCTCACGCGCACCGGGCGGCGGCGAGCGCAGTTCGAGGTGGTAGGCAAAACGGCGGCGAAAAGCCGGGTCAATTTGCTCGATGCGGTTGGTTACCCAGAGCGTGGGTACCGTGTTGGACTCCAGAATCTGGTTCACCCAGGCCTTGCCGTTAACCGAGCTGGTGCCGGGGGCAGACAACTGGTCAGACCGCGCCATAAGCTGCGCCGCCTCGCTTGAAATCGGCGGAAAGACATCTTCGACCTCGTCAAACAGCAGCGCTGAATGCGTGCTGCCCTTGAGGAAGACCTGCGCGATTTGCAGCGAGCGATAGCGGTCGCGCCCGCTGAGCGAATTGCCGTCGCGGTCGGCGTATTCGACCTCAAACAAGTCCAGCCCTGCCGCCTGCGCCACCACTTTTGCCAGCTCGGTTTTACCGGTGCCGGGCGGGCCGTACAAAAGCACATTGACGCCCTGCTCCTTGCCAGCCACCGCATTGCGCAGCAATGACACCAGCACGTTTGCATCATCAAATACAAACGAAAAGTCTGCCAGCCCGAGCGTGCTGGCGGCTGCGGGCCGGGTAAACACAGCCATCAGCTCGCTGGAGTCACGGTATTCACGCATCAGCACGGGCGGCAGCTTTTCGCTGACTTTCATCAGGTCAGCCAGGTCGGTGATGTTGTGCTCGGAAATCAGGTTTTCGACCATGCCTATGCGCTCAAGGCGCGAGCCGGCCCGCAGCGCTTCAGCCACTTCGAGCGCCTTGACGCCCGCAACATCGGCAATGGCTGCATAGGCCTCAGGTGCATTGTTGACCTTGAACTCCACCAGCAGCGAGCGCAGGTCCCGCTGGTATCTGGCCAGCGTGCCATACAGCAGCAAGGCGCGCTCGGCCCGGTTGAGCTGCAGCAGGTTGGCAAGGGCATCGATGTTTTTTTCGACCAGCGTGGACTGCTTTTTGAGCGCATGCGTCAGCCAGTCACCCGTGGCGCTGAGCACTGACAGCAAATCCTTGGGCTGGTCCTTGGCATGCTCGTCGAGGTAGAAAAACAGCGTGCCTTCTTCATACGGCCCGCGCCAGGTGCCGTGGCGCGTCATGAATTCAGCATCGGTCAGCAGCTCATGGCCGCGCCAGAATTCATTGTCTTTACAGCGACGGCCCAAAAACTCGCGCAAGCGCTGCATGGCGGGGAGGGGCCAGACAAGGTGCCGTCCAGAAAGGGACAGCAGGCTGTTGAGGTCGCGCCGCACATTGAACTTTGCACCCTGGCGCGCAGCCAGCGTCAGCACAAAGTGTGAGCACATGAGGTCGAGCACGGGTGCCTGCTTCAAGCCAGGTGAGAGCAGGCACTGATGCTGATCAATTACGAAACGCCTGGTTTTCATCAAACCTCCGGTTGTAAAACCCTCAAACAGAACTACCGATGAATGCACCACCATAACGCAGCTTCAAGCATCATGGAAGACGCTACTTGTTTGCAAGCGTGTGCAATACACCACATGTCGACGCTCATAATCCACCAGATTGGCCATGGGTTTCGCCATCACGCAAACGCCCCAACTGCCAGCAGGGGCATACAGCAACCCAGGTCACCCGGGACACGACGCACGCCAAGGACTCTCATGCTCAGCCTCAACGATATTGAACAAGCCGCACAGCGCCTGCAGGGCCATTTGCTGGCAACGCCATGCGTGGAGTCGCGCACGCTGTCGCAAATTACCGGTGCGCAGATTTTTTTGAAGTTTGAAAATCTGCAGTACACCGCATCGTTCAAGGAGCGCGGTGCGTGCAACAAGCTGGCCCAACTAACAAGCGACGAGCGGGCGCGTGGCGTCATAGCCATGAGTGCAGGTAACCATGCGCAGGGTGTGGCCTATCACGCGCAGCGGCTGGGGATTCGTGCCGTGATCGTGATGCCGCGCTTTACGCCTGGCGTGAAGATCGAGCGTACGCGCGGCTTTGGCGCAGAAGTGGTGCTGCATGGCGACACGCTGGACGAATCACGCACCCACGCCCTGCAGTTGGCCCGGCAGCAGGGGATGGTGTTTGTGCATCCCTATGACGACGAAGCCATCGTGGCGGGCCAGGGCACGGTGGGTCTGGAAATGCTGCGCGCACTGCCAGAACTCGACACGCTGGTGGTTGCCGTCGGCGGTGGCGGCCTGATTGCGGGCATGGCCACGGCGGCCAAAGCCATCAAACCTGGCATTGAGATTGTTGGCGTGCAAACCTCGCGCTTTCCGGCCATGGTTAATGCCATCAAGGGTACGCAGCACCCGCAAGGCACCAGCACCATTGCCGAAGGCATAGCGGTGGGCACACCGGGCGAGATTCCGCGCGCCATCATTGCGCGGCTGGTGGACGACATGGTGCTGGTTGAAGAAGGCGATATTGAGCAAGCCATGGTGATGCTGCTTGAAATCGAGAAAACACTGGTCGAAGGCGCAGGTGCAGCCGGTCTGGCCGCGCTGCTTAAATACCCGGAGCGCTTTGCCGGCAAGAAGGTCGGACTGGTACTGTGCGGCGGCAATATTGACCCGCTGCTGCTGGCCGCCATCATTGAACGCGGCATGGTACGCGCGGGGCGGCTCGCGCGCATTATTGTGAGCGTGCGCGATGTGCCGGGCTCCTTGGCCAAAATCACAGCGACGGTGGCTGAAGCTGGTGCCAATATCGATGAAGTGCATCACCAGCGCGCCTTCACCATGCTGTCGGCGCAAAACGTAGAGATCGAGCTGGTGATTCAAACCCGTGGACGGCAGCATATTGCACAGGTTATAGCGGCCCTGAATGCTGCGGGTTTTGAAGCGCACGAGCAGCATTGAGCTGGGCCTGCGCTTTGGTTTGGCTTTGAATAACTAGCGGTGTTTGCTCAACTTTGCTGCAAAGAGCTGCGCAATGCTCACGCTGCGCCGACCGGCAATCACTTCAAACGCCTCACCCGTACGCAGCGTGCCAGGCGTCAAAACCGAGAGGTAAAACCCGCAAAAGCCGCTGTTTGCCATCAGCTTTGAAGCACGTGCAAAACCCATCGCGGCGTTAAATTTGTAGCAGGGCTCGCGCGGCAGCGTGACTTTCAGTTCGCAGTTGGCAAACTTCAATATGTCGCCTGCCCAGACGCCCGTTTCAAGCAAGCCTTCAAGCGTCAGGTTTTCACCCAGGCTTCCGGGCGGCAAGCTGTCGTCCATCGGACTGACACCTGCGTCAAGCCGAGCGTTTTTCCAGAAGGCGTAATGCTCAGACGGATAGGCATACACCGCCTTTTCGAGCCCGCCATGGACTGACAGGTCAGCTTGCTCGTCGCCCAGCAAACCGAGCGGCGCAACAGCCACGTCACCCGGCACCGGCTGCTTGTTGAACGCCGTCAGAATCTGGCGCTCCCCAATCTTTACGCGGCGCGCTGTGCCCAGCTGAATGGACTGAACAAAACCAGAATAAGCCACTAGTTCCAGCCAATCACTTCAAAGCCTTTTTCGCTCAAGCAGCGCTGCACAAAGTAGCGGTAGGTGGTATTGGGCTTGTCGTTATGAAATGCGCCCGAAACGGCACCAGCCGAACCGCCCACTGCAGCCCCGACTGCGCCAGCCTTGAGCACATCGCTGCCGCGGCCCGTAAGCAGTGCGCCGACGGCAGAGGCAACGCCGGCTGTGGCTGCACCTTCACCGGCGCGTCTGGCGACTACGTTGTTCTTTTCGTCAGGCGTCAAACCTGCGGCGAGCGCCCTGGACATGCAGGTATTGGCCTCCGCCTGAGCCTGCGCTGCGCCCACGCGGTTCAGCATGGCGTTGGGGTAAAGCACCGGTTTGGCAGACGGGCTGTTGGGGCCGGTAGTGGCGCAGCCAGCCAGCAAGGCTGCTGCCAGCGCGGGCAAGAGCAGGGCAAACGGTTTGTTTAAGGCGTTCATGCGGGGCTCCAGGTGGCCGATGTGGTTTGGCGTAGGTGTAAGGGCTGATTAAAGTGTAAGCCTGACGGCCGGCAATCAGGTTGGCCCGCATTGCAGCGGGTTGCGACCCGCTCCGTCGAGGCGGTAAAATACAAATAATCTTAAAAAAGCCTCAGGAATCTTTATGTCTCACCCCGCTGACCACACCCCCAACGCCGCGCACGCCAGCCCTGCCGAGCAGCACGAGGTGGATATCGTTGAGTCCATTGCGCATGCTGCACCTATCGTGTTGCCGCTGGTTGGCGGTGTCCTGATGTTTTTGTTGGCTTTTATTGCTGTTTTTTTGGCTTGAACAGCCATTTACGCTTCTCGTTGGCCGGGTAGTTGGCCCAGAGCGCCCAAAAGAGCCCGCACATCGCGGGCTTTTTTTACGCCTGCAATTCGCCCCTGTCGTGGAATATGTCACGCATAACCTCATGCAGGTTTTGCATAGTTTTCAGGTTATGCGTCAGGCACAGCCAGGGCGAAGTTCTTAAAATGACTGTCCTGATACGGTTTCACAAGCACGGCTCTTTCGTACGAGTCTTGCATGAAAACGGTAGTGCAATTTCGACAAGTGTCATGTTGGTACGTCGCCCAGACATTTGCCGAAATTGCGATTTTTAACTTTGGAGTATTTCAATGAACCAACCCGTCATGCAAGGGCTTAACCTCAACGCGCCCAGCTACGTCAAAAACGCGAAGCTGATCGCCTGGGTAGCCGACATGGTCGCCCTGTGCAAGCCCGCCAGCATTCACTGGTGTGACGGCAGCCAGGCAGAGTACGAGCGCCTGTGCCAGCAGCTTGTGGATGCAGGCACCTTCCAGAAACTGAACCACGCCAAACGCCCCAACAGCTTTTTGGCCCAAAGCGACCCCACCGATGTAGCGCGCGTTGAAGACCGCACCTATATTTGTTCAGCCAACAAAGAAGACGCTGGCCCGACCAACAACTGGATGGCGCCTGCCGAAATGCGTTCGACTTTACAGCCGCTGTTTGATGGTTGCATGACCGGCCGCACGATGTACGTGGTTCCTTTCAGCATGGGTCCGCTGGGCTCGCCCATTGCGCACATTGGCATTGAGTTGTCTGACAGCCCTTATGTTGCCGTCAACATGAAAATCATGACCCGCATGGGCAAGGCTGTGTATGAAGTGCTGGGCGTTGAGGGCGACTTTGTGCCTTGCGTTCATACTGTAGGCGCACCTTTGGTTGCCGGGCAAAAAGACGTGAAATGGCCTTGCAACAAGACCAAATACATCGTGCATTACCCTGAAACCCGCGAGATCTGGTCTTATGGCTCGGGCTACGGCGGCAATGCGCTGCTGGGCAAAAAGTGCTTTGCTTTGCGCATCGCGTCCAACATGGGCAGGGACGAAGGATGGCTGGCAGAGCACATGCTGATCCTGGGCGTGACCAACCCCCAGGGCAAAAAATACCATGTGGCAGCGGCCTTCCCGAGCGCCTGCGGCAAAACCAACTTTGCCATGCTGATTCCGCCAGCAGGCTTTGACGGCTGGAAGGTCACCACCATCGGTGACGACATTGCGTGGATCAAACCCGCCGCCGACGGCAAGCTCTACGCCATCAACCCTGAAGCTGGCTACTTTGGCGTGGCCCCAGGCACCAACACACTGACCAACCCCAACTGCATGACCAGCCTGCGCAGTGACACGATTTTTACCAATGTCGCACTCACCGATGACGGCGACGTGTGGTGGGAGGGCATGGGCGACGCACCGGCGCACGCCATTGACTGGCAAGGCAATGACTGGACGCCGCAGATCGCAAAGGAAACCGGCGCCAAGGCAGCGCATCCTAACGCCCGCTTTACGGTAGCCGCCACCAACAACCCAGCACTTGACAGCGCCTGGGACGACCCCAAAGGTGTGGCGATTGATGCCTTTATGTTCGGCGGCCGCCGTTCAACCACTGTGCCGCTGGTGACCGAAGCACGTAATTGGGTTGAAGGCGTTTATATGGCCGCCACCATGGGCAGTGAAACCACCGCCGCCGCTACTGGCCAGGCCGGTGTGGTGCGCCGCGACCCGTTTGCCATGTTGCCGTTTGCGGGCTACAACATGAGCGACTACTTCCAGCACTGGCTGAATCTGGGTGAAAAACTCGGTGCATCCGGCGCAAGACTCCCCAAAATCTACACCACCAACTGGTTCCGCAAGGGTGAAGACGGCAAGTTCGTCTGGCCCGGCTATGGCGAAAACATGCGCGTGTTGAAGTGGATGATTGACCGCATTGAAGGCAGTGGCCAGGGCAAGGACAACATTATGGGCGTGAGCCCCAGCTACGAAGACCTGAACTGGACCGGCCTTGACTTCAGCGCCGAGCAGTACAACACCGTCACCAGCATGGACAAAGCGGCCTGGCTGAAAGAACTTGAGCTGCACAGCGAGCTGTTCAAACAGCTCGAGCACCACTTGCCCAAAGCCCTGACCGACACCAAGACCGCGATTGAAAAGCGCCTGGCGGCCTGATCTTTCCGGCGTGTATTAAAAAAGCCTCTCAAACCGAAGTTTGAGAGGCTTTTTACATCACGGCCCCTGTCAACGGGCGTTTAATGCCAACTAATAAATAGAAACCATTTTTGTTTTGGCGGCCCACAACCTATCAGATATAGCTGCGACGATACGCAGGCTGCACGGACGAGGCAGCTCCAATTACCGATGCCTTGGGCACTTGAGCGTCATCGCGGGTCATGGCGGCCTGCAGATCTGCCATGACGCGGATGTCTTTCCTGGCCATGGCCCACAAGCGTTCGTCAGCGCGGGCTTTGGCCAGGCTGTGTGACCAGCCGTCCAGACTGGACTTCAGGCCAGCGGCAAAGCGCCGCGCAGTACCCGCAAACAGCGCCAGTGAGGCAAAAGCCACTACCCAAAGTGCAACCCACATCACCAGCAAATGCCCTTCCGCAACGCTGTCCATGAGCTGATATGCAACCACCATGACGGCAGCGGCTACCGCAGACACAAGCAGCGTCGCCAGGCCGCGCGTGCCGGAAAACGCCCGACGCAAATGCTGCGCGGCATCAATAGCCGACTCAACACGGGCCAGGCCGGGATGCTGATTGGAATATTCAAGATGGACGAAGCTGGTCATGGTGATTCTCCTTTTAACAATACGCGCCACCAAGATAGAAGCGAGTGGATGAATACTAGGGATAATACGTATGTTACTCAAGTTTATATTTGTGATGACATCTATTCATATCAGTGATAACGTAAGTTAGTTCATTTCTACCCCGTCTGAAAACACGGGCTTATCGGCTAACAAATGATCCCCATTAACTTTCGTACGCTGGACCTCAACCTCTTGCGCGTGTTTGACGAAGTCATGGCTGAGCGCAGCCTGACCCGGGCGGCGCGCAACCTTTCGCTTACCCAGCCTGCCGTCAGCAACGCCCTGCGCCGCCTGCGTGAGACGCTGGGCGATGAGCTGGTCAACCGTAGCGGGCAAGGCATGGCGCCCACGCCACGCGCGCTGGCGCTGTGGCCCACGGTGCGCGACGCCCTGGCGCAGCTGCAGCAAACCCTGAGCCCCAATCAGTTTGAACCGCTTGAAGCCAACTCAACCTTTGTGCTCGCGATGGCCGATGCCACGGCTGCCGAGCTGATGCCTGGCCTGATTGACATTCTTGAACACGAAGCCCCCGGCGTTGCCATGCGGGTGGTGCCGCTTAGCACGCGCGACCCGCGCCGCCTGCTTGATGAAGAGTCATGCGACTTGGCGATAGGGCATTTTCCGGCGCTGCTGGCCGACCTGACGGCGCGGGCCCAGAGCGGCGAGGCTGTGGGGTTTTTACACGAGCGACTATATGACGGCGAATACGTCTGTGTCATGCGCAAAGACCACCCACTGGCCAGCGGCCCGCTAACGCTCAACCGCTTTTGCTCAGCGCGCCACATGCTGGTGAGCTTTTCGGGCCGTCCGTTTGGCTTTATTGACGAGTCACTGGCCTCCCTTAGCCGCAAACGGCAGGTGGTGCTGACGGTGAACCAGTTTTTTACCGCCGGGCGTGTGGTGGCCAATTCCAATCTGCTGACCGTACTGCCAAGGCATTTTGTGGGCGTGACAGGCATTGAAGACCAGCTGGTGCTTCGGCCCCTGCCCTTTGATGTGTCGCCGGTTCACGTTGACGCGGTCTGGCACCGGCGGTCAGAGCAACAAAGCGCCCACGTCTGGCTGCGTCGGGCGGTGGTGCGCGCGGCAGACAAGGCCTTTGCGACGTAACTTGATGCTACTATTTTAATAGCTTCTTATAGCCGTCCTCATTGGGCTACAGGCACTTTTGAGCCAAAAATACCCTTCCCGACGAAAGCCGTCGGCCAGACCCGTTAAAAATCGTCTGCAGCGCCGCCCCGAAGCACGCCCGCGCTCATGGCGTTACGAATCAACTGCTTTTCATAATGCCGGTTGCGCCGGCCTTTTTTCGCACCTGAGCGTTTGCCGTTGCGTTTGTCCTGCACGATACTGCCCAGCTGGCTCAGGTCATGGGCGTCCGCAATGGCGTTTGGCGAGGTACGTTTGGCCATTGCAATGCGTTAAGGCACGTCCGGTGGACGCGTCAGCCAATCCAGGCCGCGTTATGAATGATTTCATCAAAAAATGCACGCAAGGTGGCCGGGCTCATGGTGTAAGGGTCAAAACTGGCAGAACGCGAGTATTTAAGATAGATCGCGCGGTTGGACTCCAGCGACGAAAGCGAGCCCATAGACCACTGGGTAAATTTGCGCGAAGGTATTTCAGAAAAATCAAGAATGGCAGGGTCTCTGTGGCGAGAGTCCAGCAAGATACGATGGTAAAGCGAATTGACGGCGGTTCGATCGCCTTCAAGCTGCTGCAAAAAAATGCCGTTGGCCAGACAAAGCGCACCTGTTACCCCCACGCGCTGGTTATTTCGCTGCGACGCAGCAAGAATATTTTTCAGATCATCAGATACAAGTGTTTTTGACGTGCGGCTGGCGTAGGTGAGTTGTATCAACATGTTATGCCTCAAAAAATTCCAATTTTGCCCGTTGCGGCGCTAGTGAGCTTGCGTGGGGTGATTGGTAATGGATGCCTGCCTTCTGGCGATTCAAGGTTTCAGGCGCGAGCATTCAGGCCGCGAGAACGCTTTTGACCAGTATCCAGACAAATACCGCCAGTTGCAGCAGATTCAGTCCCACGCTGCTGTAGTGCAACAGTTTGAAGGTTTTTTCTGCCTTGTTGTCGCGCGCCCGGTTGATGCGCGGGGTCAACCAGAAAACACTGAAAAAGAAGACCGCAGCGCATAAACCCAGGCTGATTTGAACCAGCGGCGCAGGATGCAAGGCGGCCGCCAGCGTGCTGGTGATGCCCAGAAACAGGAAGTACTTGGGAAAGAACTTGCGCACGTAAGCGGCTGACCACTCAGGCGGCAACACCATGAAGATGGTTGGCGCCACTGCGACTGAAAAAAACAGCATGATGCCGACGTTTGCGGCGGTGATGAGGTCGCTTGCTTGAGCCAGCATGGTGCGCTTTAAGTGTTTAGTGGCCGAATTACACACCGAAGCTGAAACCACGCGCTGGCATGGGTGTTTGATCAAACTTTACGCAACAGTTTGGGCGGTCAGCATGCTGCAAAAAGGCAAAGCCCGCAAAGGCACATTTATTGCCTACAGTTCTGCACACAAATAAACCGGGACTCAACTATGCCAACAGCCTGCAAAACCCTCTCCCTCAGCCCAACCCCCTGCGCAATTGCGCGCCGCACGGCGCTAAAAGCACTTGCGGCAGGCGCAGCGTCAGTCGCGCTGCCCGCCTTTGCGGCCTGGCCAGACAAGCCGATCAAGATCATTGTGACTTTTCCGGCCGGTGGTGCCAGCGACATCGTGGCCCGCGTGATGGCCGAGCAACTGGGCAAAAAACTCGGCCAGGCGGTGGTGGTAGACAACCGTCCGGGCGCTGGCGGCAGCGTGGGCGGGCTGGTCGTCACGCAGGCCACGGCTGACGGTTACACGCTGATGCTGAGCAATTCAACGCCTGTTTCCATCGGGCCTTTTGCGCTTGAAAAGCAGCCTTACGACCTGGTCGAAGGCTTTACCCACATTGCGCTGATTGGCAATGCGCCCTGCGTTGTGATGGCCAACCCGGGCGTGCCGATCAAAACTATTGCCGATGTGGAAGCCCAGGCGCGCAAGGCGGGCAGGCTTGATTTTGGCTCGGGCGGGCCGGCATCCATCGGCCATATTTATGGCGAACTCATGAAGAAAACCATGGGTGTCAACCTCACGCACGTTCCCTACCGGGGTGGCGCACCCATGACGACAGATTTAATTTCGGGGGTGATTCCCATTGGTATTGATGTGCTGACGGCCTATGTGCCCTTCTTCAAAAGCGGGCAACTGGTGCCACTGGCGGTCACTTCGGCTGCGCGTTCACCGCTGGTGCCGGATGTGCCCAGCGTGGTCGAGTTTGGTTACCGCAAGCTGGTGCTGGACAACTTTTTTGGTTTGAGCGGGCCTGCAAAAATGCCTCTTGACGTCGTGGCGCGGCTCAATACGGTCTGCAATGAGATTCTGGCCACGGCCGAAGTCAAAAAGAAGATGCTGGAGCTAGGCATTAGCACCAGCCCCATGACGCCGGCGGGTTTTACCAGCTTCGTACGCGAACAGGTCACGGCACTGGCACCCGCCGTCAAGGGCGCGGGCGTCAAGCTTTAGCGGACCACGCTGATCTGCTGTGGAGACCTCAGCGTACGACGCTACGGGCTTGTCGAAACCTCAGCGTACGACGCTACGGGCTTGTCGAAACCTCAGCGTACGACGCTGAGGTAGGCCGACGCCGCGCTGCGCAGCTCGGCGGCTTCAATCGGGTTACGGCCAGCGTCTGCCTCAGCGCGCTCCATCAGGTTTTGTGCAACGCCCGGTGCCGGGGTGCCCTGGGCGGCAGATTCCTTGTTGATGAAATCAGCAATTTGCTTGAGCAAGTCAGTCATGGTGTCGCGCTTTGTTGGCGCTAAAAAGTTACGGTGCATCAAATATAAGGGTTTTCCCTAGTCTTACAAGCCTAAAATCGCCTGATTTCCATGCATAAAACGCATAGTTAAACCAAATGGGCCGCATGGCACCCCGGTAAACACGCGCCTGAAAAGCGCTCTCACGCGCTATGCTTGTAACTTATGCCTCAAGCCGTTAACGATAAAGCTGCAACGTCTGCTGCGGCCGCTACGCCCCTGCCGGGCGAGGTATTGTTGCGGCAAATTGCGGCCAGCATTAACGAAATGCTGTGGTCCTGGGACCCGCAAACCGGCCGAATCACCTACACCAACCCGGCTTTTGAGGCGTTTTGGGGCCTGGGTGCCGGCGCGCTCGGTGACCAGCCATGGCAGTGGCTCGAACAGGTCGATGCGCTTGACCGCGAAAACGTACAGCGACTGCAGCTTGGCGGGCCCGGCGTGGTGGCCGGGCAAACGCTGGACTACAGCGTCAAGCGCGCCTCGGGTGAGGCCGCGCGGCTGCGCCAGCGCGTGATCCCCATGCATGACGCGTCGGGCAAGCTGCTGCGCATCATTCACCTGGCCAGCGACATCACCTTGCAGCTCGACACCACCAGCCGCCTGCACGCCGAGATCTCGCGCCGCACCGACTCTGAAGCCAAATACCAGGCGGTGGTTGAAAACGTCAACGAAGGCATTTTGATCACCGCTGCCGGGCGCATTTTGTACGCCAACCCCAAGGCGCTACAGCTGATCGGGCTGGACGAGGCGACCGCCAAATCGCGGCCCTTCATCGAGTTCATTCACCTTGAGGACCGTGAGCGCGTACTGAACAACCACATGCGGCGCATGCGCGGCGAACAGGTTGAAAACTACTATCACTTCAGGGTGGCACACGGCAATACGGACACCCGCTGGCTGGAGATCAGCGCGGTGATGTTTGAATGGCAGGGCAAACCGGCCACGCTGAATTTTTTAACTGACGTCACCCTCAAGCGCCAGGCCGGGCAGGACATGCAGAACGCGCTACTGCGCGAGCGCGAACTGTCAGAGCTCAAGTCGCGCTTTATTGCCGTGGCTTCACACGAATTTCGTACGCCGCTGGCCGCAATTTTGTCGTCGGTTGAGCTGCTCGACACCTACGGCGACAGCTTTCCGCAATCAGAGCGCCACGAGCTGCTGGGCCAGATCAAAACCGCCGTGGCGCGCATGAACGGCATGGTTGAACAGGTACTGATCACCAGCCGCCTGGAGGCCGGCGGCTTCAGCTTCAAGCCCGTGCCGCTGGCGATTGCCGACCTGCTGGTGCAGGTGGTGGTTGAAATGGAGCGCGGCGACCCCCAGGCCGCCCGCATTGCGGTGCAGTGCGATGGGCTTGATGACCTGCGCGTAGCCGATGAGCGGCTGATACGGCATATCGTGACCAACTTGCTGGGTAACGCGCTTAAATATTCGCCGCCTGATTCCCCGGTGCGGTTTTCAGCCAATTGCACGGGTGAAGTGCTGAAAATCAGCGTCTGCGACCTCGGACTTGGCATTCCGGCAGAAGACTTGCCGCGCCTGTTTGAGACCTTCCACCGCGGCACCAACGTTGGCAGTATCGCGGGCACAGGCATTGGGCTGCACATTGTCAAACAGTGTGTGGATCTGCATCGCGGCAAAATTGAAGTCGCCAGCCAGCCCGGGCTGGGTACGACGTTTACCGTACAACTGGCCGCACCCCCGGCAACACAGGGCGCATGAACATCCAGCTTCTTTCCGATTTGCACCTTGAATCGAACCCGCATTTTGTGGCCCGGCCCCTACCCGGTGCGGATCTGCTGGTGCTGGCCGGTGATATTGGCTCCTACCAGAACGACTCGCAACTGACCCGACTTGGCATCAGTGACTTTGGCCTCAAGCAGTTTTCACCACTGCCGCTTGCCGAGGGCGGCGCGGCCTGGCCGACGCCGGTTTTCTTCGTACCCGGCAACCACGAATACGACGGACTCGATTTCGACGACGCCCATGCCCGCCTGCGCGAAACCTGCGAGCGGCTGGGCATCACCTGGCTGGAGCGTGAAAGCGTGGTGCTCAACGGCGTGCGCTTTGTCGGCTGCACGCTATGGACTGACTTTGACGCCCTGACGACTGAAAAAGCATTCACCGGGGAAGTCACGCTGGGCGAGCAGCTCAACGCGCGTGAAAAAGCCTTCAGGGCGGCCAACTTTTACCTGCGCAAACACCATTCGCTTCGTGCTGGTCAGCCCGTCATGGCCGCCGACTGGCGCGAAGAAGGCCTGAAAAGCCAGCAATGGTTACGCCAGGCGCTAAACACACCGTTTGACGGCCCCACCGTGGCTGTAACGCACTTTGCGCCCAGCCTGTCAAGCGCCGACCCGCGCTACGGGCTGGTACCTGGAACAGCAGGGTTTTGCAACGCCCTGGACGATTTGCTGCCGCTTGCGCAGTTGTGGCTGCACGGTCACCTGCACTGCAACTTTGACTATGTAAAGCACGGCTGTCGCGTGGTGGCCAATCCGCTGGGTTACGCCCGCAAGGGTGAACAGGACGGCTTCAAACCTGAATTATTGCTGAAAATATAGCCAGATTAGCCATTAGCCCAATGAGCACGGTTACCAGAAGCTATGACTTTTATAGCAAACGGCGATTCCAAAACTTCAACTAGCGCGTGCCAAGACCATCAAAACAGGTACATATCACCAGCTCCACGATTTCTTCATCGCTGTGCTGGCCACCGGCCTTTAAAAACTCCAGCACCGGGTCGCAGGCGCGTGAATACAGTGTGTAAAGCACCACCAGTGGCGGGGTTTTAGGGCTCAGGCTGCCGTCGGCCTGGGCGGCTTCAATCCACGCGCCCATTTTGTCGCTGACGTCCATCAAACCGTCCAGATACGCCTTGTTGGCCATCAGGTTGGCGCGCAGGCTGGAGTTTTGGCTCGGCAGCGAAGGCATTTCACCCGCCAGCTGCAGGCGCATCATCCATCGCGCCAGCGCTTTGAGCTGCTCAATCGGCCTGGCGTCTGGCGGCAAGGTCTGCAAAAACGCCTGCGCCCGGCCCAGCACCCGCACCATGGCAGCGGCGGCGAGGTCTTCCTTGCTCGGAAAATGCTTGTACAGGCTGGCCTTGGCAATGCCGACTTCAGCCGCAACCTCGTCCACCGTCATCAAGTCAAAGCCCTTTTCAGCCAGCAAGCGATTGACGGCCTGAACAATGGCATCTTCACGCGCCTGCAGCATCTGTGCCTTGAACGACACTTTTACGGCACCAGGCAGGGCAACGACCCGGGGTTTGCGGGGGTTTGCGGGCGTCGGGGGTGGCAGGCTGGCTGCAGCGCTTGGTGTAGTCATTGCAGGATTTTAGCCAAAGTGAATTCACCTAGCCTGAAAAGTAGCTAAGGCGTTTCTTTTTTGAACTTGCGGTGTATTAAATGACTCTGCAGTAATTACAAATTGTTCCAATTGTGCGTTTGAAGCGCAAGACCTTTGCATGTATCTTGCATCTCAGCGCATTGAAAAAGTTGCATGTGACGTCGTGATCAAAATTCACCAGGGCAGGAGAACATGATGAAAAGCACTGTCTCATATATTTTTGCGTGGCTTGGGGCTACTGCTGCGGCACTGGCAATGGCGTTTGCCTCGCCCAATGAAGCCAGCGTCATGGGCAGGCTGCCGTCCTTCATGTCGCAGACGCTGATGCGTCAGCCGGTAGCGGTTCCAGAGGGTTTGCCCTCTGACAGAACCCTCGCATTGATTACTTTTCAGCGAAGCCAGCGGGCCCAGGCCGAGAGCTGGATAACCGGCCTTAACCTCAGAAACGACCCCACCATCGCCTGGATGCGCATGCCGGTCTTTACCGACCCCGGCACAAGCTCCGGGCGTGATGCCGCACACAGCCGCCTGTTGCAGCATTACAAGGCCGATGTCGAGCGCGCCAACATGGTGCCGGTATTCATTGCTGACCGTGCCAGTTTTGTGCGTGATGCAGGACTGAACGGCACCGATCAGGGCTATGCCGTGGTCATCAATCGCAAAGGCGATGTGCTGGCGCGGGTTGAAGGCGAGTTTGACGCGGAAAAAGCCCAAACCCTGCGTGAGACGCTAAAGGCAAGCGACCTTTAAAGTTACAGCGCTTTCAAGGCCTGGTCCGGTCACACAGCACAGGTTTGCAAGTTGATCGCCCGGCGCCTGAGCATAGACACCCTACCCCGCCGCCAGACCCATTACTGCTTGCGCTGCACAAACAGGTTGCGTTTGGCGTCTTCAGGGTAGGCAAAGGTTACCGCGCCGTTTTTCACCATGCCCATCACCAGCATGTTTTGCGTGGTGGCGTCCTTGTCCTGCTTGCTGAAAGGCTGCTCATAGGTGGCGACGACGCCGTAGTAGGTGCGTTGCTTGTTTTCAAGGGCGTTCTTGATGGCCGGGCCCGTCAGGTTGCCGTCACGAATGCCGAACAGCGAGTAAACCAGGATGTAGACCGCGTCATAGCCCTGTGCGGCGGCCATGGGCACCGGTATTTTTTTGACCTTGAACTTGCGCGCGTAGCTGGTTAAAAACGATGCCCTGCGCTCATTGCTGGGCTCGGCAATAAAGGTTTGCGCCATCAGCGCGCCGTCAGCGGCCTCCTTGCCACCGTCAATAAAAAACGGAAACGACAGCGGCCAGGCACCCACCTGCGGCACCTTCCACTTCAGCTCCTGGCGGCCGCGCGCAATCACGGCGTTTTCAGGGCCAACGGTGTAGCTGAAGACGACGTTGGCACCGGCGGCTTTGGCGGCCTTGAGATCTTCTGTCAGGTCCTTCACGCCCAGCGCAAAACGCGAGACGTACACGGGCGTCAGCTTTTTCGCGTCCAGCGCGGCTACGACGTCTTTCAGGCCGGCTTCACCATAGCCGCTGGTGTCGGCAAAAATCGCAACTTTGTCCCAGCCGCGCTTGACGATGTCTTCAACCACAAACGGTGCCTGGATGCCGTCTTTGGCCGAGGTACGAAAGATATAGCTGTCGGCTGCGGGGTACTTTGCGGTCAGCGGTGTGCCGGTAGCGCACGGAATAATCAGCGGCATCTTCGCGTTCTGGTAGACCTCAAGCGACTTGGCAGCCACGCCGGTGTTGCAAAAACCAATCGTGGCGACGACTTTTTCGGCTACCAGCTCTTGCGACATTTTCAACCCCATGTCGGGACTGGCCTGGTCGTCCTTGCGCACGATTTCCAGCTTGCGACCCAGGTAGCCGCCCACGGCATTGATCTCGTCTACTGCCTGCTGTATGCCATTGAACATGGGCACACCAAAATCAGCCGATGCGCCGGTAAACGGGCCAATAACGCCGATTTTCAGGGTGTTTTCTGCGCTTTTTTCGGCTGGCGCTGCCGCAGTCGGGGTTTGCGCCCAGGCCGTGGCACACAGCAGCAGGCTGGCACCCAGCAAACTGCGGATGTGGGCTTTGGCGCCGGTCAAGGTCTGGCTTGTCATGGTTTTTGTCTCCTGCTGTGTTTCGCGTGCCCAATAAGCTACGCTCAAGCGTAGTCTCCAGCGCCAGAAGCAAGGCCCAGACTTTCCCCTAGGGGTCACCGCGTAGTCAGCCATTTGTCAGCGAGAAATTTCGGCCTGGCCGGACACCCGTCGGCCTGGCACTCAAAGACTGGCGTCACCCAGCGTAAAGTAAAAGGTTGCGCCTTTGCCTGGCTCAGACTCAGCCCATACCCGGCCACCATGGCGCAAAATGACGCGCTGTACAGTGGTCAGGCCTATGCCGGTACCGGTAAATTCAGACGCTGTGTGCAGGCGCTGAAAAACGCCAAACAGCTTGTCCGCATAGGCCATGTCAAAACCCGCACCCTTGTCGCGCACCGCAAAGACTGTTTCCTTTGCCCCGGCTTCGTTAACCACAAGCTTGCAGTCAAAGCTGATGTCGGTGCAAGGTGCAGCGGCGCTGAACTTCCACGCATTGCCCAGCAGGTTGTCCAGCACGATATTGAGCAGCCGCGAGTCACCCATCATGACCATGCCAGGCTTGACGTCGATACGGGTGGGCCGCCCGGGCGCTCTTTCCTGGTAGCCCGCCAGCAGGGCTTCGGCCTGTGCGCTCAGGTCAACCTGTTCCCAGCGCACTTGTGAGCGCGAGATTTGCGCCAGCGCCAGCATGGCGTCAATGAGGCCGCCCATGTGCGACACCCCCGACCGTATACGGGCCAGGTAGTGGCGATGGCGCCCTGCCAGCGCCGTGTCAGGGGTTTTTTCAAGCGCTTTTTCAAGCAGGTTGCTGAAGCCGTCAATGCTGCTTAGCGGTGAACGCAGGTCATGTGAGACCGAATACGAAAACGCCTCCAGCTGTTCGTTGGCAAACTCAAGCTGTGCCGTGCGCTGGCTGACGCGCTCTTCAAGACTGGCATTGAGCTGCATGATTTCCTGGCGCGCGCGAGTACGCTCCCGGATGTCGGTGTTGATGCCCAGCACGCCATTGACCTGGCCTGCCTCGTCTCGTACCACCGTCCAGCGGGCCTCAACCAGTACGGTACTGCCGTCCCGGGCAACCTGCTCCAGCTCGCTGGTCCAGTCGCCGCCTTTGGCAACAACTGCGGCCATGGCGCGCTCAAGCACCTGCGGGCTGGGGTACATGCGGTCGTCCATGGTTGTGCCGAGCACCTCGGCGGCAGTCCAGCCATACATGCGCTCGGCGCCCTTGTTCCAAAAACGAATGGACCGGTCCAGGTTACGAACGATGATGGCGTCCCGCGCCCGGTCAAGCAGCGACGCCTGTTCGCGCACCTGCTCCTGGGCCAGCCGGGCCGCGTCTTGCGCCCGCTGGCGCGCCGCCTGTTCGCGCAGGCTGACGATGCCAAACGCCAGATTGTCAGCAAGCTCCTGAAGTAACCGGAGTTCTTCGGGGTTGAAAGCATGCGTCTGGCTGGAATACAAGAACAGCAAGCCGAAGCTGCGTTCCGCGCCGCGCAGCGGCAGGCAAACGGCGCTGCGATAGCCACGCTCAAGCGCCGCCTCAGGCAAGTAAAAATGATTGTCGGCACAGCTGATGTCGTCGCTGTAGCGGGGCTGCCCGCTGCGGATGGCCTGGCCAGCGGGGCCGCGCCCGTTGACATCAAGAGCTGACCACCCCAGGCGGATGACCGACAGATAACCGTCTTCATGCCCAGCATGAACCGCGGGTGTAATGCTGTGGGCTTCATCGTCCTGCGCAAAACCTACCCAGGCCATGCGGTAATTGCCCACGTCGACGGCAACGCGGCAAACCTCTGACAGCAAACTGGCCTCGTCGGCAATGCGCTTGACGGCTATGCTTGATCGGCTAAGCATTTCCAGCGCCCGGTTGGTTCTGGCCAGCTTCAGGTCAGCCAGCTTTCGCTGCGTAATATCGAGCGCTGTGCCCACCACACGCTCGAGTACGCCCGCCGGGCTCATCACGGGCCAGGAATGGTCTGCTATCCAGCGCTCCTGGCCGTCGGTGGAGCTAATGCGGTACTCAACTTCAGCCTGAAGGCCCCCCTTGTTTCGCTGGTCGGCCAGCTCAAGCATGTGGCGATCTTCGGGCACCACTGCGTCGATGTAAGACGCTGGATCTGCGTACAGGCTCTGGCAACTGCGGCCCCAGATGTTCTGGTAGCAGGGGCTGATGTAGAGCACGCGTCCGGTGCGGGCGTCACGGTTGTAAAACACTTCGTCAATGTTGTCGGCCATCTCGCGAAAGCGCGCCTCGCTGCTGACCAGCCCGGCCTCGGCGCGGGCCCGCTCAAGCGCAATGCGGGCCAGGCGGGTCGCAATCGCCATGGAGTCAAGGTCTTTGGCTTGCGGCCCGCCCGGGCTGTGCCGGTAAACCGCAAAAGTGGCCAGCACTACGCCGTCGCTGGCAGTCACTGGGGTTGACCAGCAGGCAAGCAGGTCGTGCGTTATCAGCAGATAGCGGTAGTCGGCCATCAGCGGGTCAACCCGGACATCCTCAACCACCACGCGCTCTCTGCGAAACGCTGCGGTTCCGCAGGCACCGGCCCCTTCGAGAATCGGCATGCGTGAAATGGCCTGCACAAACGCGTCGGGCAGACTCGGCGCGGCCCCATGACGCAACTGCGTGCCCTGCACCAACAAAATGGAGCACAGGCTGCCGGGTGAGTTTTTTTCAGTCAGCGACACAATCGCGGCCAGGGATTGGGCCAGTGGTGCGCCGCCGGCAATCAGGGTCAGTACCTGTTCCTGCGCGTTGGTAAAGTCTTGCGCTTCTTTTAGCTTACGCTGCGCACCGGCAACATCAGCCATCAGGCGCTGGCCCAGCCACCAGGCCATGCCTAGACCAAGCCCCAAAGCGGCTAGCCCCAGTAGCGCCATCAACGTCAGGTCTGGCCGAGTTTTTTGCAGGATGTCCCATGTGAGCAGGGAAAGAGGTGGCAGCAGCGCAAGCAGAACCAGCCACACCAGACGTGAAAGAAGCCCAGGCAGGCCAAGCATCATGATCCCCTTGCCCTTTTTAGGGCGTCGCAACGCTCGACATGGCATTGTCTGCGTACAGTATGCGTACAAAACCTGCCAACGTCACCTGGAAGGGCCAATAACCGGTCAGACCTGAAGGCGTTCCAGAACTGCGGGTTGCAGCTTGAGCGAAGCCGCAGCCGACTGCATGAGTGCCGCCGACAGCGCGTCAAGCACATCGGACTCCAGATTCCAGCAGTGCCAGTACAGCTGTATGGGCAGCGCATAAGCCGGCGCAACATTGACAATATGGCCCTGCGCCATCTGGCTGCGCACCAGCAACTCGGGCAATATGCTGACGCCCCAGCCTGCCAGCAGCGCGCGCACCTGGCCCTCAGAGCTGGGCACAAACAGCTGGTTCAGCGTGACACGCTTCAGGCCGAAAGCCTTGGACACAAACTCGCTTTGCCCGTCGTCCTTGCGGTTAAAGGCGATGAAAGGCACTTCACGAAAATTGTGCGGCGTCAGGCCCTTGGGCAGATGCGTTTGCGCGTAGTCGGCCTGCGCGACGGCAATGTAGTCCATGGCGCCAAGAGGTACCACCCGGCAGCCACGCAAGGCCTGCTTGAGCGTGGTGACGCAGCCCAGCACCTGGCCCTCACGCAGCCACTCATGGGTGAAGTCCTGGTCGTCGGTGATGATTTCCATGGGCAGGCCCTGCTGCGCCAGCTCGGTCAGCGCGGGCAGCGCCCAGGTGGCAATACTGTCGGCGTTGATGGCAATCGATATGCGCTCTTCTTCACGCGCTCCGCCCAGCGAGCTGGGCGCCAGCTCTTTGAGGTCACGCTCCAGATCAGCACGCAAAAGCCGCAGCATCTTGGTGTGCTTGAGCAGCAGTTGCCCGGCCGACGTGGGCTTGAGCGGGCGGCTGCGCACGATCAGCACGGTGCCGACCTGTGACTCCAGCGCGCGCAGGCGCTGCGACACCGCTGACTGCGTTATCGACAAGCGCTGCGCTGCGCGCTCAAAGCCACCCTCTTCAACAATGGCGGCCAGACATTCAAGGGCATCGGGGTCAAAAGTACTCATTCTTGCGCTGCCTGTTCAAGTGTTTTTCAGGGTTGTACGAGAGGTTTTTGTATTAGCTGGGCTGATGTTTTTGCTGGGAGTTTAATTTTTCTTTTAATTGAAAGCAACTTCCTGCACACTTTGCGTCACAAAAGCGTGGCATAAAAGTTGTTAGGTCAAAGCCTTGGCGCAAGCCCGGTTCAAGAGAGTCCCCCTATGAAAGTTATCGTTTTAGGCGCAGGCATCATAGGCGTCAGCACCGCCTGGCACTTGCTGGAGCGCGGCCATGAGGTCACCGTGGTCGAGCGACAGCCAGATGCCGCGCTGGAAACCAGCTTTGCCAACGCCGGGCAAATATCGGTGAGCTATTGCGAGCCCTGGGCGAACCGCGATGCGCCATGGAAGGCGCTGAAGTGGATGTTCAGCAATGAGGCACCGCTGCTGTTTCGCCCGCAATTCGACATTCACCAGTGGACCTGGGGCCTGAAGTTTTTGGCCCAGTGCAACGACGCCGCTTTTGAGCGTAACGTGCAGCAACTGGTAGCACTGGGTGCGTATAGCCACCGCGCCCTCAAAGACGTGGTGGCCAGCACCGGCATTGAATACAGCCGCCTCGAGCGCGGCATTGCGCACTACTACACCGACCAGAAGTCTTTCGACACTGCAGGCGACGCCGCCACGCTGATGCGCAAATACGGCGTAGACCGGCAAGTCGTATCCAGGGACGAGTTGCTCAACATCGAGCCCGCCTTCACCTCATTTGCCCACCGAATTGTGGGCGGCACTTACACCGCCAGCGACGAAAGCGGCGATGCCCGGCTGTTTACCCAGGCCCTGGCCCGGCTGTGCGCCAGCAGGGGCGCCACCTTTTTATATGGCCACGATATTGTGGCGCTTGACAAGGCTGGCGGCGCTATTGAATCAGTAGCAGTATGTAGCCGTACTCATTGGGCGAAGAGCACAAATGATGTAAAAAACAGCCTCAAACTGAAAGCTGATGCCGTGGTGGTGGCCTGCGGCGCGTATTCAGCCCCGCTGCTGCGCACGGTAGGTGTCGATTTGCCGATTTACCCCGGCAAGGGCTATAGCGCCAGCTTCAGGCTGCTCAAACCGCAGCTTGCACCTTATGTCAGCACGATTGACGATGAAGTCAAATGCGCCATGACCCGGCTGGGTGACGACAACGAAAGCTTTTTGCGTGTAGCCGGCACGATTGAAGTCGGCGGCTATGACCTGTCACTTGACACGCCGCTGGCCAAAGTCCGCTGCGCCATGCTCGCCAGCCGCATTGAACAGGTCTTGCCCGGCGTGTGCGACACCCGCCTGGCGGAAGACGGCGGCACGCCTGATTTCTGGTGCGGTTTGCGCCCCGCCACGCCCACCAATATTCCGTACATCGGCCAAACCAGCGTACGCAAACTGTGGGTTAACGCGGGCCATGGCACCCTGGGCTGGACGCACGGCGCCGGGTCTGGCAAAGCGCTGGCGGAGCTGATCAGCGGTGAAAAGCCGCAAATGGCCTTCGGGTTTCACGGCTTTTGAGGTGTGGCAGAGCAACATGAAAGTGACAAAAGGCAAGCTTTAAAGGCATAAAGCCACATAAAACTGCCCATATCAGGCGTTTTTTGCAGACATTCGCAAATATTCTCAAAAACCAAGACGTCTACTGACTCTCGGGAAGCTGTCTGACGACGCCCCTGATTCAAAAAGCGTATTCTTTGTTGCAGTGCAGCATTCATTGCGCTCGACAGGAGTTAATTTGCCCAAATCATTCACCCAAAAATCATTCGGCCAGACCATGCTGAATGTGACCCGCCTGACCGGCAAGGGCCGGCTCATGGACGCTACCCGCATGATTCAGCGTGCGCTTGGCGGCCTGGTTTCAAGCCACGCCCCGCCCGCAGCACGCCAGCGCAGCGGTGCCGACCGGCACGACCTTGGCGACGTGACCGACGTAGAAGTCAAATCTTCAACGCGCCCAGGCACGTCTACGCCATCTGCGCCCTTCACCCCGCCAACGCCCAACCCGGTGGTCAGCGTGGTGTCGGTTTTAAAAGAAGCCTTGAACGAAACCCTTTTTGCGGGCTATGCCCCACATTCGCCACCGCCGCTGGCACCCACCGCTTTTGAGCCCGCCAGGCCTCAGACCCCCGAAGCGCCTGTAAAACCTGCGGAGCGGGCAGCGCCGGGCGCGCGGCCATCGGCCTTTACTGAGGGCGTTACCCAGTTCAAGGGCGACCAGTACCCGTATCGCCTCTACGTTCCGGCCAGCCCCAAAACACCCGATGCGGCGATTGCAGGCTCTAGCCCCATACGCATGCCGCTGATTGTGATGCTGCACGGCTGCAAGCAAAACGCGCTCGACTTTGCCCACGGCACCGCCATGAACGCGCTGGCCGACGAACATCAAATCATGGTGCTTTACCCCGAACAGCTGTCAAAAGCCAATAGCGGCCGCTGCTGGAACTGGTTTGAGCCTACCCACCAGACCCGCAGTGGCGAGCCCGGCATGATTGCCGCGCTCACCCGAAAAGTCGCGGCAGCCAGCTATGGCGACGTGCAAATTGATACCGACCGCATCTACATTGCCGGGCTTTCAGCTGGTGGCGCCATGGCCGCCGTCACCGCCGGGCTGTACCCCGAGCTGTTTGCCGCCATGGGCGTGCATTCAGGACTGCCCGCAGGCGCCGCCACCAACATGATGGCCGCCTTCAGCGCGATGCGGCGCGGCAGCGAGGGCCAGGCCGCCAGCCCCATGCCGACCATCGTTTTTCATGGCAGCGCAGACCGGACCGTGCACCCCGACAACGGCGACAACGTCACCGAAGCCGCGCTGGCCGCCCTGAACGCCAGCGGCCTGGCACTTGAAAAAAGCGAGCAAACCGTCAGCACCAAAGGCGAGCGGGCGGCCCAGCGCACCACCTGGCGTGACGCCAGCGGCCGGCCTTATGCAGAGCACTGGAGCGTACAAGCTGCCCCGCACGCCTGGTCGGGCGGCCATACAAAAGGCTCATACACAGACCCGGACGGGCCTTCGGCTTCTGAAGCCATGCTGGGGTTTTTTCTGCAGCACAAAATTCATGCACGCCGGAGCTAAACGCGGCGTCAAATGCGCACACCAACAAACCAACAATAATTAACGGACTCAAAGTCTACTGACGCGCCATGTCGATCAACCCTGCAAGGCGCTCTGCGTGCGTCTCTGCAGCGGTGCCGTAAGTCTTGATCAGCTCAAGGTAAGACGGCAGTTCGGCATAAAGCTGGTCAAGCGACTTGATTTGTTCCAATACCAGCGTAATGGGCAAGGCATCCAGTCCCGCTGACTGGGACAAAAATTGTTCCATCTCACGCACTATGTCGGGCAAGGCTACCTTGCCAGCGACAACTGCTGACGCTTTAACGACGAGCGGATTCACCCTCGGTGGAGCGTATGGCACAGGATCGGGCAGCTGACCAACCTGCCGTGCAAAGGCTTGTAGCTCCAACTCGAATGCGCTCGCCCCCGAAGCCTTTGCAGGGCCGGTGCTTGCATCAAATTTTCTGGCTGTCGATTGCGCCAGTGCGTTTAAATCGGCCTCGTGTAGCGGCACAAATCCCGGATCACGCGCAGAAGCACCAGTGCGCGGCAACAGCGCGCCGGGGCTATCGGGCTGTGCGCGTTCGAAGCGACTAACCGCCTCGGGCGCCATGCTGCCTTTACGGCGCACATAGCCCAGTTTTTCCAGCTCCAAAAACTTGTCAGACAGCGGCGCCAGCGCGGTAAGAAAGGGGACGTACTGCGATACTGGCGACCTGCCGTCCATCGCAAGCAGGAGCGTACGCAGGCGGCGCGGGATGGTGTCATCTGTTGATTTGATGGCAACTGCGCCCTCGGGTGTGCGCTCAAAAACTACTGCAGCCAGGGCTTCCATGCGCTATCTCTAAGGCCAGGTAACTACCCGGCCCCTTCCGTAAAAGTAATTATTTTTTGAGGAATCGGGCGAAGATTCCGGTATCCACGGGTGCAGCGATGGCCACGGGTTCCGCCGCGGGCGCTGCCATTGAAATCGTGGTGTTTGCCAGCTCCATGAGCATTTTTTCAGTGGCTTCGGCCTTCATGCCGTACGGGTTGAAGGCGCTTTGCTGCGAGTATTTCAAAAAAAGCGCGCGATTATCGGCATTGGGAGCGGCGAAACCCATGGACCAGCTTGCCCAGTGACGCTCCTCAATTTCTTTGTAGCCCAGCATGGTGACCGTGTGGTGGCGAGGGTCACGAATCAGCTTGGCATACAGATCGTTGATCTGGTCCCGCGCGCCCTCGAGTGCCTGTAAAAAAATCTTGCTGTTAAAAGCCAACATGCCGGTCAGGTCGCGGCGATGGTTATTGGTTTGGGCCTGCAGCAGAATGCGTTTGAACTCATTGAGGTCTACACCGTCTTGCGCGGTACTGGCATAAACGAGGCGTACGAGCATGAAAATCCTTTAAGTTGAGACGAATATGAGATAAACAGAATTAGAAAGAAGACAGCAGCGTGCGCAGCTCAGCCAGGTGTTTGCGAGCAGGCTCCCCGACGGGGGCAATCAGTGACTCGTAGCCCTTGAGGCTGCCTAGCACTTCTTCGACAGAAGAAAGGCTTTCCAGCGCGAGGACCACCTCAAGCGCATCGGCAGGCAGGTGACTGGACACAAAGTCGCTCATCAATGCAATGGCGCCTCGCAGCTGGTAGTGGGCGGTTGGAGCTGCCCTGGAACTGGCCGGCGCGAAGCTCGGGGCTCGTGGGGCCGCCTGGGGCTGCGACTGAAACTTCGACCACGAGAGTAATTCGTTAACTGGCTCACCCATTCCTGAAGAACTTCGGCTATTGGGTGCGTTACTCCTCGAATTTTGAGAGCTGCCACCAGGCTCTGTGTTGCTCCAGCCGGGGTGGGGAGGGCTGGAAAAAAGCTTTGCGCTCGAGTCATTTCCAGCAGAAGCACCGGCAGGCGCTGACTCTGGCAACACGCGAATGAGGCCCGCTTGCAAAAGCGATTCAAGCAGAGCTTCGACATCACCGAACGAAGACAGGGTGTTGGTATAGGTCGATAACCGGGTTATGCCGTCTATGGCTATCAAAAGAGTACGCAGCTTGCGCGGAAGCGGTGACTCACGATTCAGGGCTACTTCGTTTCCCAATGCTGTTCTTGTATATATCGTCATGTTGGTTAGCCTCACCAACGCGCCTGCATGTGAGAGGCTTCAAATAATGGTATGGGGAAGACGCCTTAAAAAAAACATATTCTTACACTCCCGGCAAATGATCGCTGGCTGCGCTTTCACAGTCCTTGGTTTTCGGTTAGGTATTGACCGTCAACAAAAAGTGAATAAATACCAGTTCAAGTCGCGTTTAAGCATCAAATACCGACAAATTCATCGCAACTGGCGGGCGTAAGTCACTCACAGTGACTTTTTTATGCGGCGGCGACGTGACCCCG
>JANOCP010000085.1:0-6450 GCA_031412235.1 Polaromonas sp. | reverse complement strand
CGCTGCCATCTGGCTGGCGCTTGGGGGCGTTGCCGCTAGCTGCGGGTGCTGAAACTTCGCCATGGTCATGCCCAGGCCCGGCTTTTGCATCAAAAGAGGTTGTAGCGCTTATTAAAAGGGCGCAAACAGCTATTAAAAACGTAGCGTTTGAGGCAAAGGTGGCAGCGCGCTTGCGCCTGCGAAATGTCACAAAAGCGATGGCTGCAAGCAGCAGCACACCGCCTGAATAGGTTGCCCAGCGCAGCCACGGTTTGGCGGCCCCATCATGCGCGTGGTCATCAACCGGGCTGCCAATCTTCAAGTCGCCGGCCAGCAGGTCTGCGTCTTTGCCAGCCAACACGGTAAAGCTGACAGCCAAGTCGCCCGGCTTGGTGAACACATCGTTTTCAAAGCTGTAGCTGCCGTCAGCTTGCGCCGCAGCAATGCCTTTGATATTGCCGGCAGCGGCGCTGATTTCAACTTCAATTTTTGCATCTGTGACGGGCTCGTTGGTGGCGTAGCGGTCCAGGTAAATTTTCATCGAATTGCCTTCAACCATGCCGACCACCTCAAACAGGTCTGAGTGGCTGGTCACGCGCGGTGCGGCTGTGCCGGTTACAGCGGCGGGCGCGTCGCCGTGGTCGTGTCCCGGGCTCGCCCAAGCCGGGTTGACCAAGGTCGCAAGACTGAAAAATAAAGCTATCAAAAAAATAGCTCCTTGCACCCGTATTGATTGCACTAGAAGCCGATTCAATGCATAAAAAGGGCTAAAAATGACGTTTTGGGCGTTCATGGAAACACTCCGTGGGCTTGGTTCAGGTTGGCGATGGCGCGCTGCACATCAATGGCCGCGCGGGCCAGTGACAAGCTGGCTTCAAATTGTTCGTTGTCGGCGCGCAGGCGGGCAGGCAAGTCGCTGTCGCCCAGACGCCATGATTTGGTGATCAGCGCTTGCACTTCGGTGCTCAGACGGGCGCGTTCAATGGCGGCGGTTTGTGCGAATCGGGCGGCACGCAGCTCTGCATTTGCGGCGGCTACCTCTGCGGCCAGTTGCCGCTGCAGCGCATCCAACTCGGCCTGCGCCGTATCCAGCTCGGCTCGGGCGGCGGCTCGCCTCGGTTCGTTGCGGTTGTCGCCGCCCAGCGGAATGCGCAAGGCAATGCGAAGCTTGGTTTCGTTCGCTGCGCCAAAAATTGCGCGTTCGCGGGCAATACCCAAACCTACAGCCATCGGGTCACGCTTGTCCGCAGCGGTTAGCGCGAGCCTGGCCTGCGCACTGCCAACTTGGGCTTGCGCCTGGCGCAGGGCGGGGTGGTCAGGCGAGATGGGCGCGGCCATGGCTTCATTGGCAGCGCTGTTTGCCAGCGTTTCCTCCAGTGGCGCAACGGTAGCCAGCCCGGTCAGGCTGCGCCACTGGTTTTGCAGGCGCGTCAACTGGCTTTCGGCCTGGGCCAGTGCGGTTTGCGCTTGCTGCACCAGCAGCTGGGCTTGCAGGCCATCGACCCGGGCGTTTTCGCCTGCCTTCACGCGCCGATTCAAGTCCTGCGTCAGCGCGATTGCATCCAGCAGCTTGCGCTTGTTCAACTCCAGCTCAACCTGCGCTGTGGCTGCGCTGGCAGCAAGTGCCCGCAGCTCGCCCGCCAGCTTGAGCCTTGCCAGCGCAAACTGGCCGTCAAAGCCCAGCCGCTGGGCGGCAACATCGGCCCGGGTAGCCGCGCGAACGCCGTGGTTCCATAGCGGCAGCTCAATTTCAGCTTCATATTCACGAAAGCCTTCGTTTTTATTGAGCCTGTCGGTGCGGTGCGCCAGGCCAGCCACAGGTTCAACAGAGATCCAGCTGCCGGCAGCCTTTTCTTTGGCAGCCAGCTCGCTGCGGCGGTTATCCAAGGAACGCGACTGGCTGCTGGTTTGCCAGGCTGCTTCAAGCGCCTGCCTCAGCGTGGGCGGCTGGCTGAAAGTTTGGGCCAGCGCGCTTGAGGCCAGAAAGGCAAGCCCAAGCGCAGTGATTATCGCGCTGCGGGCAAACACGGCATTTATGGGACGAGAAAAATAATACAAACAAGTTCTCCGAAGTCAATCCAACTTCGGTGAACCTCTGCGCATGGCGCGCAACGTTAAATTGCTGGCGCTCTAGCTCAAAAGGCTCACCGCGGCGGGCGTGGTGAAAAGCCATTTGGGGCGCTCAATATCTGTAGTGATCGGGCTGCTGGCCCAGCATGCACTGAATGTCGGTGCAGCCGCCGCCCCAGCGGTTTTGATACATGTGCTGTGGGGTGGAAACACGCCAGTCGCCTGGCCGGGTCCGCAGTGGCTTTGGCTGCATGTGTCAGTATGGCTGGCAGTCGTTGTGTCCACTGCCTGATGGGTTGTGTCGGGGGCTGCCGTCAGGTTTGGCGTGCCATGGCTTGCGTGATCATGGCTGTGCAGGGCTTCATGCGCCACCGTACTCGCTGCGTGCCCGATCACACCGGTGGACATTAATGCCAACCAGAAAATCAGTAAATAGCACGTAATTTTTTTCACAGCGCGACTGTAACAGCGTTATTTGGCAACAGACATAACCCCAAAATTATTGGGATTTATGAGTCTGGACAAGCGTGATCTCGCGGCTAGCCTGCTGCACCACAGACCAGCCACCCACCACCGCCAGCCCGGCCATACCCAGCGCAACCAGCAGGTCGGGCCAGGCGCTGCCGGTGCCCAGCACGCCCAGCGCGGCCAGCATTACTGCTATGTTGCCAATGGCGTCGTTACGGGAGCACAGCCATACGCTGCGCATGTTGGCGTCGCCTTCGCGCCAGGCATACAGCATGGCGGCTACAGCTACATTGGCTACCAGCGCCAGCAGGCCAATCGTGCCCATGGTCAACGCTTCTGGCGTGTCGCCTTGCATCAGCATCCAAAGTGCCCGCCCTGCTACAAACACGCCAAAGGCCAGCATGCTGAAGCCTTTGAGCATGGCGGTGCGGGCCCGCAACACCACGCCAGACGACAGCACCATTAGCGTCACACCGTAGTTGGCTGCGTCGCCAAAAAAGTCAATCGCGTCGGCCAGCAAAGAAGTTGAGCCAGACTTGAATCCGGCCCCTATCTCGACACCGAACATGGCGAGATTGATGACAAGCGCCGCCCACAAGATGCGGCGATAGCGCGGGTTGCTGGCGCTTTTGGCGTCAGCTTCGTGGTCGTGGTGGCAGTGGGCGGACATAGCTTTAAATTCCTGTTCTTCGGCATTAAGGCATGATTGGAAACCTTAAACCCACTTGAAGGTCAAGCTGAATGCAAAGTACACGCTTTAAGGCTGGGGACATTGGCGTGTGGGCTGCGCTGGGTTCGGCCTTTTTATTTGGTGCAGGCACGCCGCTGGCCAAATGGCTGCTGGACCAGATGAGCCCGTGGATGCTGGCTGGCCTGCTGTACCTGGGCTCGGGCATTGGCCTGGGCATTTATCGCCTGCTGCGGGGCTCCGTTACGCCGCGTCTGAACCCCAGTGAAATGCGCTGGCTGATGGCTGCGGTGGTGTGCGGCGGCGGTATTGCGCCTGTGCTCCTGATGTTTGGGTTATCTGCCATGCCCTCAAGTCATGCCGCCTTGCTGCTTAATGCCGAGGCGGTATTGACCACCTTGCTGGCCTGGGCGGTGTTCAAGGAAAACCTGGGCAAGCGTATTGCGCTGGGCATGGCCGCCATTGTTGCCGGGGCGCTGCTGCTGAGCTGGCCGCAGAGTGAAGTGCTGAAAGGTGTGCAACCTGAATCGCTTTGGCCCGCGCTGGCGGTGCTACTGGCTTGTCTGTTCTGGGCTCTGGACAACAACTTCACACGCAAGGTGGCTTTGGCAGGCGCCTCGTGGGTGGCTTGTGTCAAAGGCCTGGTTGCCGGGGTGAGTAATCTGCTGCTAGCTTTTGCACTGGGTGCGACGCTGCCAGACCTCAGCAAAATACCGGTGGCCATGCTGGTCGGGTTTTTGGCTTACGGCGTGAGCCTGGCGCTGTTTGTGGTGGCGCTGCGGCACCTGGGGGCCTCGCGTGCGGGGGCGTATTTTTCAACAGCGCCTTTTGTTGGCGCGCTGTTTTCTGTGCTGTTTCTGGCTGAACCTGTGAGCTGGCAACTGCTGGTGGCGGCAAGCCTGATGGCGCTGGGTATCTGGCTACACCTGACCGAGCACCATGGCCACACGCATCAGCATGAAGTGCTGGAGCACGAGCATCAGCACAGCCATGACGAGCATCACGCACATCAACATGAAGGCGTTTTAGCGGTTCTGGCGGGCCCGCATTCACACCGGCACCGCCATGAGCCCCTTGAACATAGCCACCCGCACTACCCTGATGCCCACCATCGCCACCCCCACTGATCGGCCCCGCATGCCATCCCTCATCAAAACCTCCACCGGCACCTATCAGATTGGCCAGGCGTCCGCGCTCAGCGGCGTGTCAACGGCCAATATTCGCTTTTATGAGAAAGAAAAGCTCCTCAGCCCAGGTTTTCGGGGTGATAACAGCTATCGTTTTTATAGCGATGCAGATCTGCACCAGCTGCGGTTTATACGCGCCTGCCGGGCACTTGACATGTCGCTTGAAGAGGTGCGCACGCTGCTGGGGCTGGACCTGAACATCAAGGACGACTGCGCTACCGCACGGGTTGCGCTTGACGGGCATCTTGGCCACGTTCGGGCCCGGCTTGCAGAACTGAAGGCGCTTGAAAAAGACCTGAAGGCACTGCGCAGCCGCTGCGACGGGATGGATACCCATTGCCACATTATTGAAGCGCTGCATGAGCGTGCCGACAGTCTGCCCGTGCTGTCAAAGCCATCAAGGGGACGCAATAGTCACGTTTGATGCCAGGCGTGATGTTGCGTGCATTGCCACGACGATCCAGGCGGTACCCTGCCTGATGCGTTTTCAGGTTGCAGTCGAATGGCCCCCGGCCAAACCCCCAGGTGTGCGATCAAACACGAGCGTCAACAGGGCCATTGCGCCGAACGGCGCGCCCACCCAGCCGAGGTGCGCAAAGCCTACAAGATCGATCATGGCGCCGCTGATGACGGCCCCCAGTGCGGTGCCGAGGTAGAGCATGGAACTGTTCAGGCTCAAAAGCAGGGGAGCTTGCGCTGGTGACAGGCTGGCCAGGCGGCTTTGCTGCGGTGCCATCAGGCCAAAGCCAGCTATGCCCCACGCAACCAGCGCGGCCAGCGTGGCAGGTATGTGGCCAGCGGTTAGCGGCAGCACGCACATCATGCTTATCAGCACGGTCAATTGAACCTTGATGGTGTTGATCGAGCCAAAGCGGTCATTGGCCCAGCCGCCTGTCAGCGTGCCTACCACGCCAGCGGTACCAAACACGGCCAGTGTGATGGACAGCTGGGTTGCCGTCATGGGGTTGAGCGCCAGCAAGACCGGGCCTACATAGGCAAAGACGCTGAAGATCGCTATAAAAAACAGCAGCGTTCTGAGCCACACGCGCAGTACCGCGCCCTGGCGGGCCACCGCAGTAAAACCTGCAAAGCTCGCATTGGCACCGGCTATGGTGGGCGGTAGCAGCCAGCTTGCCGCCAGCAAGGTGGCCAGGCTTGCGCCTGCGCACAGCCACAGCGGCAAGCGCCAGCCGTATTCAAGCCCGAGCCAGGTACCGAGCGGCAGGCCGACAGCGTAGCTGATGCTCATGCCCAGAAAGGTGATCGACAGTGCCCTGCCGCGCAGGGCGGGCACCACCAGGCTGACCGCCAGCGCGGCCACGGCAGCGGTAAACATGGCACCCGCACCCATCAAGACACGGCCAAACAAAAGCGTGGCCAGGTTGGGCGCCAGCGCGGACACAAAGCAGCCCAGCGTAAAGAGCGACAACGCAAGCTGTATGGCGCGCTTTCTGGACCACCTTGTCGTCAGAATGATCAGCACAGGCGCAAGCACCGCGGTAGCCACTGCATATGCCGTCATGACCTGGCCTGCGGCTGCCACGCTGATGCCAAGCCCGGTGCCAACAGCCTGCAGAATACCGCCCAGAACAAAGGCGCTGCTGCCAATCACCAGGTTACAAAGCGCGAAAAAGTAAAGGATGCGGGGCATTGTGGGGGTCTGTTCTGCAGCGAAGGGTCGATTGTGCAGGCAAGCGTGCAGGCAAGCTATGTGCGCTGCATTTGAATGCCTGAAAGCCGTGACGACCTGTCTGGGCAAAAGTGTCTGAAACTGGCCTTAAAAATCCAGCCGGATAGTCACGCTGTCGGTATACAAACCCACCGGAATATTCTGCCGCTGCGGAATCCGGCCATAAATCTGAAAGGTGACGTCGGAGCCGGTAAACACCAGCCTTTGCACGATGGATGTGCCCGCTGTGCCGTCGCCCCAGGCGGTAGTGCGTGCGCTGTTGGTGTACATGCCATAGGGCAGGCTAACGCCGCTTCTTTGCATGACGCGCGCGCCTACTGTGCCGGCCAGACCTGGGCCCATGCTGATGCGCAGTATTGATATGCCCA
>JANOCP010000084.1:0-23924 GCA_031412235.1 Polaromonas sp. | reverse complement strand
CGCGCCAAGAAACTGATCCCCGGTGGTGTCAATTCACCCGTCAGGGCCTTCAAGGCGGTAGGCGGCACGCCGCGCTTTGTACAGCGAGCCCAGGGTGCCTACTTTTGGGATGCCGACGGTAAGCGCTACATTGACTACATCGGCTCCTGGGGCCCGATGATTCTGGGTCATGGCCATCCGGCTGTTATCGAGTCAGTGCAAAAGGCCATGCAGGATGGTTTCTCGTTCGGCGCGCCTACTGAGCGTGAAATCGAGCTGGCAGAAGAGATCATCAAACTCATGCCATCGATTGAGATGCTGCGCCTGGTCAGCTCTGGCACAGAAGCCGCCATGAGCGCCCTGCGCCTGGCGCGCGGTGCCACAGGCCGAAGCAAGATCATCAAATTTGAAGGCTGCTACCACGGCCATTCAGACGCGCTGCTGGTCAAAGCTGGCTCTGGCTTGGCCACGTTTGGCAGCCCCACCAGTGCGGGTGTGCCGCCTGAGGTCGTGCAGCACACACTGGTGCTTGAATACAACAACATCACACAGCTCGAAGAATGCTTTGCCCTGCATGGCGCCAGCACTGCTTGCCTGATGATCGAACCAATATGCGGCAACATGAACTTTGTGCGCGCCAGTGTGCCCTTCATGAAACGCTGCCGCGAGCTGTGTACACAATATGGCGCACTGCTGATTTTTGACGAAGTGATGACCGGCTTCAGGGTGGCACTGGGCGGCGCACAAAGCGTTTACGCCACACTGATTCCCGGCTTCAAACCTGACATGACCGCGTTGGGCAAAGTCATCGGTGGCGGCATGCCGATGGCTGCATTTGGTGGATCCAGAGCCGTGATGGAGCAACTTGCGCCATTGGGTCCGGTTTATCAGGCGGGCACATTGTCAGGCAACCCCATAGCCACGGCTTGCGGCCTTGCCACGTTGCGCGAACTGCAAAAGCCCGGCTTTTATGAAGCACTCGGTAAAACGACCAGCACTCTGGTTACAGGTTTGACAACGGCTGCAAGCAAGGCAGGCGTGCCATTCTGTGCCGACAGCGAAGGCGGAATGTTCGGCTTTTTTCTGATGCCTCAATTGCCGCAAAACTACGCCAAGGTCATGACCACCGACAGCCCGGCGTTCAACCGCTTTTTTCACGCCATGCTGGACAAAGGCGTTTACTATGCCCCGGCGCTATACGAGGCCGGGTTTGTGAGTACCGCGCATACGGCAGCGGATATTGACGCAACAGTTGAGGCTGCAGCGCAGTTTTTTGCAGGCTCCTGACTGAAGTCTGCCGCGCTGTCGCAGCCGACTAAATAGCTGCACCCGCTCATTGGTAATGGGCTGACAGCTTATTTAGCTCTTGAGTGTCCCAAAAATCTATACTGAATCTCTGAAAACCCTTTAAACCCGATAAAACTATGGCGACACAGTCCTTGCTGCCGAAACTCATGCTTTGTAACTTACCTGAAGGCTAACCAACCTGTACTCGCACAAATTAACAAGCGCTTGGCCATACAACTTGCCTGTTTTGCCGGCGCGTTGCGCTGTTGAAGGCAACAGCGGTCAAAGTACCATGATCACAACCAGCGTTTGCGTCTTCGGTAAGATTTCATACCCCTGAAACTGGCTCGTCCTTCTTTGGACACCCCCAGATAAAATTCTTTCACATCTTCATTTTCAGCCAGCTCGCTAGCAGGGCCGTTCATCATGATTCGACCACTTTCCAGGATGTAGCCGTAGTCGGCATACTTCAACGCCACACTGGTGTTCTGCTCAGCCAGCAAAATACTGACACCTTCTTTCTGGTTCAAATCCTTGATGATTTCGAAAATTTCCTGCACGATTTGTGGAGCTAGTCCCATCGACGGTTCATCAAGCAGCAGCATACTGGGTTTGGCCATCATGGCGCGGCCAATAGCCACCATTTGCTGTTCGCCCCCAGATGTGTAGCCCGCCAGGCTGGTACGGCGGGTTTTAAGGCGCGGAAAATAGTGGTACACGCTCTCCAGTGCATCTTTCACAGCAGCACCGCTGATCTGGCGCGTGTAAGCCCCGGTTAGCAAGTTGTCTTCAACACTCAGGTGTGCAAAGCAATGACGCCCTTCCATCACCTGCACCATGCCCATTGCCACCATGTCACCTGGGCTCAGGTTGTCTGTCCGCTTGCCCTTGAATTCAATCGAGCCCTTGGTGATGTCGCCGCGCTCTGACGCCAGCAGGGTTGAGACAGATTTAAGGGTTGTACTCTTACCAGCACCATTGCCACCTAAAAGCGCAACGATTTTGCCTTGGGGAACCTCCAAAGATACCCCCCGCAGCACCAAAATGACGTGGTCGTAAATCACCTCAATGTTCTTGACAGAAAGTACAGGCGGCGGCCCAGATGCAGCGCCCGCAAATGGTTTGTGTGTGTTTTCGGTAGCGACTGTCATGTCGTGGAACTCCAGGTAGCGTTGATCAAATCAAACAAAAAAAGGGGCCAGCGCTTCACAGGCCAGCCCCATTCACCTTGCGGCGATAACTAATCAGCCCGGGCAGATTCTTGGTGTGATCTTCTGCTCGGCAGCGTACTTGGCCGCAGACTCTTCAACCATTGATCGAATCATCTTGCGATCAGACGCAACCCAATCAGACGTCACTGAGTTCCACTTGGTGCCGTCCCACTGAATCATCTTGATGGAACCTGAACCTTCATGATCAGCACAGGTCATCTTGAACGATGGCAACATACCTTCAATGCCCAGCTCTTTCAGGCGTGCAGGTGTCAGGTTCAAACCTTCGAAGCCGGCGCGCATTTCGTCACCGTTGAGTACCTGACCCCGCTTGTCAGCAAAAACTTGACCGTTACGCATGGCCTCAACCCAGAAAATACCAGCAGTGACGCCGCGGTTCCAATAAATGTTGCCAATACGTTTAGGGTCGGCCAGGTTGCCCTTGCCAGCGCCATACACTACTTTCTCGATATCCTGCACGAGCGGGAAATTCTTACCGTTAGGCACATTAGCAGCAGCAAAATAGCCCTTGGCTGCATCACCAGCTGGAATCACGTCTTCCTCAGACCCTGCCCACCAGACACCGACCATCTTTTCGCGTGGGAAGTTGATACGGGCTGCACTGGTGATGCCGGTAGAATTCATGCCCGCACCAAAGCCCCAAAAGGTGATCCAGTTCGGTTGCTCTTGACGGACGCGCAGCCACTGGGCCTGTTGCTCAATGCCGGGAGAGGCGATTGGAATTTCAACCAGCTCAAAGCCCCAGTCTTTCGCAAGGCGACGCAAAACAGGTAACGGCTCACGGCCGAAAGCTGAGTCAAGGTACATGTGGGCAATTTTTTTGCCCTTCATATTGGCAACACCACCCTCTTTGGCAGCAATCCAGTTAAGTTTGGCCGACATTTGTGACCAATAGCTGGTCATGGTTGAGAATACCCATGGGAAGACGCGGCCGTCGGCTGCGTCGGAGCGGCCATAGCCGTACTGGGTCAACACAACCTTGTCATCGTCCACGCGGTTCAGCACGCCATAAGCGATGGGCGTTGCCAGTGGCTCGAAAATATGCATTTGCTGGTTGCCCTTTTTGAGCAGACGCTGGTAGCACTCCACACCGCGAGCGGCGTTGTACTCGGTCTCGCATTCGGCCCAAGCCAGCTTCACACCCCTGACACCGCCTTCCTTCATGTTGACGTACTGCAGATAGTCAATGATGCCACCGAAAAACCCGGTGCCGCCCGCAGCAAAGGCTCCCACGCGGTAACTTGGAATACCAAAATATTGCTCTTTTGCCTGCGCAAAAGACACCGCCGGGATCGCCACGGTTGCAGCAACAACTGTCGCTGCAATCAGGCCTTTCAAGGTTTGGGACATTGTTAACTTCATTCTCATTTAAGTCTCCTGTTGAAGGTTGGAAGGCACGGGAAATCAGTTGGATCGAGACCGGATCAATGCGGGAAAGGCCAAAGTCTGAGCTTTTCTTTGATGATCTGCCACATGCGTGCCATGCCATGCGGCTCGTAAATCAAGAAGATGATGATCAAAACGCCAAAGATGATGAGCTCAAAAGACGAGATCACTGAGGCGCTTATGGCGTTGCCAAAAATCAGATGGAAAACAACGCTCAAAAGGATGGGCAACAGCAAAATGAAAGCCGCGCCCAAGAACGAACCCAAAATAGTGCCGACCCCGCCAATAATGATCATGAACAAAATGCGAAATGACAGGTCAATGGTGAAAGCAGAGGGCTCGACCGTTCCCAGGTAGGCAAAAGCGAACAGTGCACCACCTACGCCGCAGTAAAAACTGCTGATGGCAAAGGCCAACAACTTGGTACGTACCAGTGGCAAACCCATCACTTCAGCAGCAACGTCCATATCCCGCACCGCCATCCAGGCCCGGCCCGTACTGCCGCGCGCCATATTTTTGGCAAGTAAGGCCAAAATACCGACGATGACTGCAACGATTAAGTACTTTTCCTGAGGGGTGTTAAAGTTATTGCCAAAAATGATCATGGGCTGTGCAGTGATCACGCCAGACGGGTCATAGTTCTTGAACCAGCCGAACTTGTCAATTGCCCAGACAATGAAGAACTGGGAGGCCAATGTGGCAACCGCCAAATAAAGCCCGCGAATACGAAGACTTGGTAGCCCGAACGCCATGCCAACAGCGGCTGCAGACAACCCCGACAGCACAACAGCTACCAGAAATGGCATGCCATCAATTCGAAGCATGAAGTTGTAGCAAGCAAATGCGCCCACAGCCATGAATCCTGCAGAACCCAGTGATAACTGACCGGCATAGCCTGTCAAAATATTTTGGCCGAGAGCTACCAACGAAAAAATCAGCCAGGGAATCAACAACGCCTTGAGCCAGTAATCAGAGGCAACAAATGGAATAACGCCAAGGCCTACCGCCAGCAAGGCAATCATTGCAAACCGGTCTTGCCGAAGAGGAAAGATCTGGGTGTCCTGGTTGTAGGTGGTGCGAAACTGGCCGGATTCTCTGTAAATCATGATGTGTATTTGCTGGTTTCAGGGCGTCAAACGCGCCTGATAATTTTTTCACCGAACAGGCCTTCGGGACGCACCAAAAGGAAAAGGATAGCCAGAACATAAGGAAACCAGCTTTCGATACCACCGCCTACTTTTGGGCCGATGTACACCTCAGCAAGTTTCTCGGCAGCGCCCACAATAAACCCGGCCACGATCACGCCGGGCACTGAGGTAAAGCCGCCAATAATCAGTACCGGCAGGGCTTTAAGCGCAACAAACACGAGCGCAAATTGCACGCCGCTTCGAGCACCCCAAAGCATGCCGGCGACCAAGGCAACAATGCCGGCTATGGCCCAAACCAGCGCCCAGATACGTTTGAGGGGGATACCAATTGACAGAGCAGCAGCATGATCGTCAGCCACCGCCCTCAGGGCGCGACCTACTTTGGTACGTGAGAAAACCAGTGACAGGATGGACACCAAAATGGCGGCGACGACAGCAGCAAAAACGTCAATCTGGCTGATAAACATGCCAGTGTTGTCGGCAAGCCACTTCATCGGAACATCCTTGATGCCCAGATCCAGCCGTCGCACCTCCACGCCCCATACCAGTTGTGCCGTGCCTTCAATCACGAAGGTCAAACCGATGGTTGCCATCAACAGCGTGATCTCATGCTGATTAACCAGGGGGCGCAAGACAAAGCGTTCTGTGGCCATTCCCAGCAGCACCATCACGCCAATCGTCAGCGGAAGTGCCAGCCAGAACGGCGCACCTAGCTCCATGATGCCCACGAAAGAAAGCGCTGCAAAGAACACCATGGCCCCTTGCGCAAAGTTGAAAACACCAGAGGCTTTATAGATCAACACAAACCCCAGCGCCACCAGTGAATACATCACGCCTGATAGAAGTCCGCTGACCAAAACTTCGAAGAAAAATTGCAATCCCATGTCGCCTCCTTAGTGGGCAACGCCGAGATAAGCGTCGATCACATTCTGGTTGGAACGTACCTCTTCCGGCGTACCGTCACCAATTTTTTTACCGTAATCCAGTACCACCACACGGTCTGAAATATCCATCACCACGCCCATGTCATGCTCAATCAACACGATAGTGGTGCCATAGTGGTCGTTCACATCAAGTACAAAACGGCACATGTCCTGTTTTTCCTCAAGGTTCATGCCCGCCATCGGTTCATCGAGCAGCAACACCTCGGGTTGCGCCGCCAGCGCACGCCCCAGTTCCACCCGTTTTTGCAAGCCATAAGGCAAGCGGCCTACAGGTGTTTTACGAATGTGCTCGATCTCAAGAAACTCAATGATTTCTTCGACAAACTCACGATTTTTGTTTTCCTCCCGGATGGCTCGCGGCAGGCGAAACGCGACCTCCATGAAGTTCGCATGCATGTGCAGGTTTCTGCCAGCCATGATGTTGTCAAGGGCCGACATGCCTTTGAACAGGGCAATGTTTTGAAAGGTACGCGAGATTCCCATCAAGGCTGCACGCCGGGGTGTCATAGCCTTGAAGTGCTCGCCCTTGTAGGTAATCTCACCCAGTTGCGGTCTATAAACCCCGTTAATCACATTCAGCATGGAGCTTTTCCCCGCGCCATTGGGGCCGATGATGGCGCGAACCTCGTGCTTGCGAACATCAAATGATATTTGAGTGAGTGCCTTAACACCGCCGAAATTGAGTGAGATGTCCTGCACGTTCAGGATCGGCTCGCCAATAGGAAATGCCCGTTTGTGGGGATGAATCTGTACCGTCATATTCAGGCAGCTTTCTTGAGCTGGGAGGGAGCGAAAGTGCGAGCGTTTTGCAGCTTCACATCGGCAGAAATATGGCCAACGCGGCCGTCTTCGTAGCGAACCTCCGCATCGACACGCACTGACTCGAGCCCGTTGTAAAGTCCATCGACCAATGCTTTGTAGCGGTCCCCGATAAAGCCGCGCCGCACTTTACGGGTACGGGTCAGCTCGCCATCATCTGCATCAAGCTCTTTGTGCAGGATCAGGAAGCGATGCACTTGCGAATTAGCCAATGTCGGCTCCATGGCCAGTTCTGCATTGGCTTTTTCAATACATTCACGAATCAGTTTGTAAACCTCAGGCCGGCTCGCCAGGTCGATGTGACCGGTGTAGGACATATTATTTTTGTCTGCCCAGTTACCCACTGCCTCCATGTCAATGTTGATGAACACGCAGACCTGTGCCGTGCCCTGACCAAAAGCCACCGCCTCCTTGATGTAGGGGAAGAACTTGAGCTTGTTTTCAATGTACTTTGGCGCGAACAGAGTGCCGTCGATTAGAGAGCCGACATCTTTGACGCGGTCAATAATGCGCAGATGGCCATCTTCGCCCAGGTAGCCGGCGTCGCCGGTGTGGAACCAGCCCTCGCTGTCTTTGGCATCGCTGGTGGCTTGCGGGTTTTTATAGTATTCAAGAAACAGGCCTGGTGAGCGGATCAGTAATTCGCGCTGCGGCGTGAATTTCAACTCGACACCCTTCACCGCTGGCCCCACGGTGTCGGGCTTGACTTGGCCGTCTGGTTGAACGCATACAAAAACGCTGGTCTCGGTTGAGCCATAAAGCTGCTTGACGTTCAGACCAATGGAGCGGAAGAACATCAGCAAGTCAGGCCCAATCGCTTCACCCGCCGTGTAAGCAACGCGAAGTTTTCCCATACCCAGCACGTCGCGCAAAGGGCCGTACACCAGTTTATCTGCCAGCTTGTAAGCCATGCGATCGGTAGCAGACACGGCTTTACCGTCCATAACGGCAGGCCCAATGCGGCGTGCCAGGTCAATGCAGTGGTCGAAAACTGATTTCTTGAGCTTGCTGGCATCTTCCATCCGTATGGTGACCTGCGTGAGCAAAGCCTCCAGAACGCGGGGTGGCGCAAAAAAGTAGGTCGGGCCGATCTCACGCATGTCGGACATCATGGTCTCCGACGACTCGGGGCAGCAAATACAGTAGCCCACCACCATCGGTTGGGCATAAGAGAAGATGTTTTGCCCAATCCACGCAGGCGGCAAATAGGCAATGGCAACATCCTGGTCGGTCAGGCCTTCGAGTTCAGACGCTACACGCGCGCGGTCAATCAAGGCGCCGTGCGTGAGCACCACTCCTTTTGGCGTACCTGTTGTGCCTGATGTGAAAAACATCGAAGCCGGGTCATTGGATTGCCCCTTGGAAGCATCAAGCGCCATGGCACCTGGATTAGCGCTGACCAATGTCATGCCTTTTTGCAGCAGCTCTTTGTAATCCTCCAGTTGGATCTGGTCGTAATGCCGCATCCCTCTGTCATTGTCAAAGTAGATGCGCTGAACGCTTGGGCATTGGGGAATGATCTCAAGGAGCTTGTCTACCTGCTCCTGATTTTCAGCAAAGATATGCGAGACATTGGCGTTTTGAATCGGAAATGCAATCTCACTTGCAGCGGCGTCCTGGTACAGCGGCACTGCAATGGCACCCAACCACTGTGCAGCGGCCATGGCTACATAAAGGCGGGGTCGGTTATCACCCAACATGGCAACGTGGTCACCGCGCTTTATTCCTTCAGCCTGTAAAGCCGCAGCAATGGCAACAACCTCATTGCCAAACTGCTGCCAGGTCAAGGTTTTCCAAATACCGTGCTTTTTTTCTCGGACGGCTGGAGATTTACCTCGAACCTGCATATGGTGCATCAACAGTTTGGGGAACGTATCCATTTCCATGTTCATGAGGTGTCTTTTTGCAATCATCAAAAGCTGTTAAAAATCACTTGGCCAGCAGGCTGGAAGTCGTGTCAGCCAATCGTTAACAGATGGATGCACACGACAGCAAACGGTAAGTTTAGATATGTAACCTCCAATGAATTGTCTGAATTCAGACAGTCTTCTGTGCATTTAATCGGTGCTTTCCCTCATGCTTTTGCTCGAAGATTTTCTTCTCGATACTCCTTGGGTCAAGCTGCTCCACGCGGGCCACCGCGCTCGCTTGCTGGCCGAAACACGAGAACGCACCGTGCAACGCGGTGCCATGTTTTGTCAAACGGGGCAGCGAGTGGAATACTGGAAAGGAGTCATTGAGGGACTGGTGAAAGTAAGTGTGGTTTCTGCTGAAGGACGCACATCAACCCTCACGGGTTTAGCAAATGGTGCCTGGTTTGGCGAGGGGCCAGTGTTGCGCGCTAAGACATGGGACTTTGATGGTGTGGCTATGCGCGAGACACGCATAGCACTGGTGCCTCGGGCAACTTTTGAGTGGTTGATGGATGCCAGCCCGGAGTTCAATCGCTTCATGATTGCGCAACTCAATGAAAGGCTGGCTCAATATGTCTCCATCATCGAAGCAGAGCGTCTGGAGCTGGCTGAAACAAGGGTGGCGCGGTGCCTGGCATGGCTGTTCAACCCTATCCTGTACCCGAACACTGGCTCGCGGCTCGAACTTTCCCAGCAGGAGATTGGTTATCTGGCAGGTGTTCCCAGGCAACGGGTAAATCAGGCGTTCAAACTGATGTCTGAAGCTGGTTTGATCAGTGTGCGCTATGGCGCTATTGAGGTTCTTGATCTGCCCGCACTTGAAAAGTTCAAGGTCAGTCTGGCCCAGACAACCTTGAAAACTGCTGTGCCCGATAGCTCAAAGAATCTGCTATCGATTGATTGACCCGGTTTGCACTTTCTACATAACGGTGATGCGGACTGCTGCTGAGGCAGAGTTTGCTTCCTGAAAATGTGTTGCAGGTCTTCTTGCATGCGCTTGAGCGGTGTAAACCCAATCTCGAGTGCGAGCACGGCGTGCTGGAAGAGAGCCGGTACAAAGGCGAGCCCTTCACGCAGGTTGTGCGTGAAGCGTTGGGCCAATAGGCAACTGTGCACGCAGCCAGGCGCAGCGAGTTGCACAAGTTTGCGGTAGTTTCCAAGCGCTGGGTGGTCAGCGGCAGCTTTGCCTGGCTGAAAAAAGAGCAAGCGATTGCAGAAAAATTGCGAGCGGCTGATCAACATCAAATTAATGCTGGCCCATCTGACATACCCGGCTCTACTGCCCAGAAGACATCAACATTTTCCAAGACGCATTTCTAACAGCGTCCCGCAAGACCTGCGAAGCCTCAGCCGTTTTTAAGGTTTAAAGACGACTGAAAAGCTTTTTAATGCCTGAAATGCCGTACGCCCGACAGCACCATCACCACGCCGCGCTCGTTGGCGGCGGCAATCACTTCGTCGTCTCGCATGCTCCCGCCCGGTTGAATCACGCTGGTGGCGCCAGCATCGACCACCACATCCAGGCCGTCGCGGAAGGGGAAGAAGGCATCGCTGGCAACTGCCGTACCTGCCAGTGAAAGGCCGGCATGGCCAGCCTTGATACTGGCTATACGGGCGGAATCGAGGCGGCTCATCTGGCCTGCGCCCACGCCCATCGTCATGCCGCCCTTGCAGAACACGATGGCGTTGGACTTGACGTATTTGGCGACCTTCCAGGCAAACAGCAGGTCCTGCAGCTGTGCCGCTGATGGCTGAAGTTTGCTGACGACTTTCAGGTCGGCTAGCGCCAATTCATGGTTATCAGCGGTTTGCATCAACAGGCCAGAGCCGACAATCTTGACGTCCACCAGGTTTCGGCCCTGCTCGAATGCGGTATCGCCGCCGGGCGGCAGGTCAATCTGCAAAATGCGTACGTTGACCTTGGTCTTGAAAACTTCAAGCGCGTCGGCCGTGAAGGCTGGTGCGATCAGCACCTCGACGAACTGTTTCGAGATTTCCCGCGCAGCGCGCTCGTCGAGCGTGCAGTTCAGCGCAATGATGCCGCCAAATGCAGACGTCGGGTCAGTCTTGAAGGCCTTGCTGTAGGCCTCAAGCGCATCAGCGCCCACCGCCACGCCACAGGGGTTGGCATGCTTGACGATGACGCAGGCCGCCTCGGTAAAGCCCTTGACGCATTCCCAAGCCGCATCGGCGTCGGCGATATTGTTGTAGCTGAGCTCTTTGCCTTGCAGCTGTTTGGACATGACCAGTGAGCCAGGCGCGGGATACAGGTTGCGGTACAGCGCGGCCTGCTGGTGTGAATTTTCACCGTAGCGCAGGTCCTGCACCTTGATAAAGCGGCCATTGGCCTGGCCCGGAAACATGCTGTGCGTGCCATCGGCCTGAATACTGGACAAATAGTCGCTGATTGCGCCGTCGTACTGGCTGATGCGGTTAAACGCCGCGACAGACAAGGCGAATTTGGTTTTGTCAGCCAGCTTGCCGTTGGCTTTTAGCTCTTCAAGCACGCCAGCGTACTGCGATACATCGGTCAGCACGCCCACGTATTTCCAGTTTTTGGCGGCGCTACGCACCATGGCAGGGCCGCCAATGTCTATGTTTTCGATCGCGTCTTCAAGCGTGCAACCAGGCTTGGCAACCGTGGATTCAAACGGGTACAGGTTGACGACCAGGAGGTCAATGGTTGCGATCTCGTGTTCTGTCAAAGCCGCCATGTGCGCAGGCACATCGCGCCGCGCCAACAGGCCACCATGGATTTTTGGATGCAGGGTTTTAACCCGGCCATCAAGCATTTCAGGAAAACCTGTGTGGTCTGCCACTTCGGTCACCGGCAGGCCCGCATCAGCCAGCAGTTTGGCGGTACCACCAGTTGAGAGCAGTTTGATATTCAGGGAGTGCAGCGCTTGTGCGAATTCGAGAATGCCGGTTTTGTCAGAGACGGAAATCAGTGCGTTCATTGTTATTTTCTAGTTCAATTTAGTTGATCAGCTTGTGCTCGACAAGTTTTTTACGCAGGGTGTTGCGGTTCAGGCCCAGCCATTCGGCTGCGCGCGACTGGTTTTGATCGGCGTGCTGCATGACGACTTCAAGCAGGGGTTTTTCAACCACGCGCACCATCATGTCGTACATGCCGTCAGGCTCGGTGCCGTGCAGGTCCTTGAAATAGCCGTCCAGGCTTTGCCGTATGCACTCTTCTATATGCTTTTTGCTCATGCAGAAACTTCCTCTTGATCCTGATTTTTATTTTGTTCGCTGCGCGCATCCGAACTTGCAGGCACGCGGTCCATCATCGCGCTCAATGCATCGAAAAACGCGCCCACAGCCAGCAGTTGTGATTCGCCGTCTTCCAGCAGATTCATCCGTGACCTGAAACTCTCACCACCCGGCAAGCTTTTGACATACCAGCCAATGTGCTTGCGTGCGCTGCGTACACCGGTGAACTCGCCATACAGGGCATAGTGATCCAGCAGATGGTCAAGCAGCAGTCGCTTCACATCAAGCACCAGCGGCGGCGCAAGATGCTTTCCGGTTGCCAGAAAGTGCACCACTTCGCGGAAAATCCAGGGCTGCCCCTGCGCTACGCGGCCCAGCATGATGGCGTCAGCACCGGTGTAGGCCAGCACATCACGGGCTTTTTCAGCGCTGTTGATATCGCCGTTGGCCACCACGGGTATGTGCAGCGCAGCTTTTACCTCGGCAATCGTGTCGTATTCGGCAAAGCCCTTGTAGCCCTGCTCGCGCGTACGGCCATGCACCGCCACCATTGCCACGCCAGCACTTTCGGCGGCGCGTGCAATCGTCAGGGCGTTTTTATGGGTCTGGGCCCAGCCGGTCCGCATCTTCAGCGTCACCGGCACCCCCCTGGATGCGCAGGCGCCAACCACCGCTTCAATAATCTGCAGCGCCAGTGTTTCGTCCTGCATCAGTGCGGAACCTGCCCATTTATTGCATACCTTTTTGGCCGGGCAACCCATGTTGATGTCAATGATCTGCGCACCGCGATCAATGTTGTAGGCGGCCGCGTCAGCCATCATTTGCGCGTCGGTGCCGGCAATCTGCACGGCAATCGGCTCGGGTTCGCCATCATGGTTGGCGCGGCGCGAGGTTTTCAGGGTGTCCCATAAATCGCGGCGTGAGGTCACCATCTCGCTGACGGCGTAACCCGCGCCCAGCTTTTTGCAAAGCATGCGAAAGGGCCTGTCAGTGACGCCTGCCATGGGCGCGACAAACACGTTGTTTGCCAGGGCAAACAAACCTATGCGGGGACCGGTAAACATGCGGGCGGGGGATTTGGAGTTTGCTGAAAAAGAAGGCACATTGTAGCTGCCTAAAATTTCAGCACTCGCAGGTTTTTGACCTGTAACGGTCAAGTCCGACCCACTCTGCAACAAGGCTGTTGCTGACGTGGATGGCAGGCCTGCGTGCCTATACTTGGGCAGACATGGAAGCCTGGACACAACAACTACTGCAACTGCTGGCCTTACCGGAATACGGGCTAAGCACCGTTTTTATCGTCTCGTTTATTTCTGCAACGCTGCTTCCGCTAGGGTCTGAGCCCGTGGTTTTTGGCCTGGTCAAACTTAACCCCGAGCTTTTCTGGCCAGCGGTACTGGTTGCCACGGCGGGCAATACGCTGGGCGGGGCACTGGACTGGTGGATAGGCTACGGCGCGCACAAGGTGGTCGACAAATACCCGCACGCCTCGCACCATGGGCGGGCAGTACGCTGGCTTGAAAAGCTGGGGCCCAAGGCCTGCCTGCTCGCCTGGTTGCCCATCGTCGGCGACCCCTTGTGCGCCGTCGCTGGCTGGCTCAGGTTTCCTTTCTGGCCTTGCCTTGCTTACATGGCCGTTGGCAAGTTTTTGCGTTACTTTCTGATGACCGGCAGCCTGATTTGGGCCTTCCCCGGTATCGCCGCTACCTAGAACCGCTCATGCGGGAGCAGGTAGCGCCAGTGGCCGCTCTGCAAGCCGCTCATGGGCACGCGGCCAATGCGTATGCGCTTCATGGCTGTGATGGTCAACCCCACGCTTTCGCAAAAGTAGGCAATCTGGCCCGGGCGTTCGCCTTTGAGTGCAAAACGCAGGCGGTTTTCACTTTGCCAGCTGACTTTGGCGGGGCCCAGGAGCGCGCCGTTGAAGGTAAAACCATGGTCAACGCGGTTAAGGCGCTCAAGGCCACCGGGTTTGATGTCGCCCATCACTTCAACCACCACTTCGTGCTCCAGCGTAGCAGCGTCTTCGCGCAGCTTGCGTACAACGCGCCAATCCTCGGTGAACACCACCAGGCCGCTGGCGGGCATGGCCAGCGGCGTCACCAGTTCAGCAGCCGAGAAGTGCTTTTTAAGCTGGCGAATGCCTGATTTATCATCCGGTGAGCGGGTGGCCAGCAGAAGGTCTGCTTCATGGCCAGCAGGCTTGTGCAGCAACAGGGTTACGTCGCTTAAAGCCAGCAAACTGGCGTCTTTTGACACTTCAACCGCTTGATTCAAGACGCGGAACATCGGCTCTTCAACCACCACACCGTCAACCGTTACCCAGCCGCCCGCAATGTACTGCTCGGCCTCGCTGCGTGAGCAGGGCAACATTTCGGCAACGCGTTTGGCAAGGCGTTGATCCGGGCGAACGGGTTCAGTCATGGCAGACAGTGGCTCCTGATGCAAAGAGGTTTCAAAGAGGATTCAGAAACACAAACCATTTGCTATAAAAATAATAGCTATCTATAGCCGTATTCATTGGGCACAGAGCACATTTGACGCCTAAATTGGCCCGAAACAAGCCACAGCCGCCGCAGCAAGCCCGTCAGCTATTGACGGGCAGCGATTTCAGCTGCTGAACAAAAAGTTCATCACGTCGCCATCTTTGACGACGTATTCCTTGCCTTCGCTGCGCATCTTGCCCGCGTCTTTGGCACCCTGCTCACCTTTGTAGGTGATGTAGTCGTCATACGCAATGGTCTGGGCGCGAATGTAGCCCTTTTCAAAATCGGTATGGATCACGCCTGCAGCCTGCGGGCCGGTGTCGCCAATATGAATAGTCCAGGCGCGCACTTCTTTCACGCCAGCGGTGAAATAGGTTTGCAGGCCGAGCAGCTTGTAGGCAGCGACGATAAGGCGGTTCAGGCCAGGCTCTTCCTGTCCGATCTCCGCTAGAAACATTTTCTTGTCCTCATCGTCCATGTCAGCCATCTCGGCTTCCATCTTTGCGCAAATAGCCACAACTGGGGCATTTTGTGCTTTCGCGTAAGCCTCCAAGCGATCAAGAAAGGGGTTGTTTTCAAAACCGTCTTCGGCCACATTGGCCACAAACATGGCAGGCTTGGCCGTAATTAAAAAGAATTGCTGCAACAGCGGCAGCTCTTCCTTGCTGAAATCTATGGTTCTAACCGGTTTGGCTTCATTCAACACCAGCTGGCATTTTTCAAGGATTGCCACCAGCTTGATGGATTCCTTGTCGCCCGAGCGCGCCGTCTTGGTCACGCGGTGCAGGGCTTTTTCAACGGCAGCCAGGTCCGCCAGACAGAGTTCGGTCTGAATTACCTCGATATCAGAAATCGGATCAACCTTGCCCGCCACGTGGATGACGTTATCGTCTTCAAAGCAACGCACCACGTTGACGGTGGCATCGGTTTCACGAATGTGGGCCAAAAACTTGTTGCCAAGTCCCTCTCCCGTGCTGGCACCCGCCACCAAACCGGCGATATCGACAAACTCGACGATGGCGCGCTGGACTTTTTGCGGGTTAACGATAGCGGAAAGGGCATCCAGACGGCTGTCTGGCACCTCCACAATGCCTACATTAGGCTCAATGGTACAAAAAGGATAATTTTCAGCCGCAATCCCCGCTTTGGTCAAAGCGTTGAACAGGGTGGATTTTCCGACGTTAGGCAAGCCTACGATGCCGCACTTCAAACTCATGACAAACCTTCAAAAACAGGTTGGAAAGTGTATTCGATACGCAGCAGGCCACTTGTTAGGACTTGCGGCGGGCCTGTTGGTGACAGGCTTTCTGTTCTTTCCAGGCGCCGCCGCGTGGGCCCAACCGCTCACGGTGTTAAGGGACATGCAGCCCATCATGGATGTGCGTGAGGCGAGCCTGATGTGGATAGATCCGCGTGGCCAGCTCACGATAGACGAGCTGACACGCGACAACGACAAGAAAACGCCAGTCCCGATGCAGCGATCGGCTGCCGATGCTTCTTTCCTGCTGGGCGAGAAAGCCGCGCTTTGGCAGCGCTTGCGTTTTGCCAGGGCGGCCGATGCCGAACGTGACTGGATTATTGAGTTTCCGCTGCCGCTGTTAGACAAAGTAACGGTATTTCAGCGATTGCCAACCGGCAGCTGGGTATCCGAAAGCGCTGGCGATACGGTTGCCATGTCAAGCTGGCCTGAGTCAGGGCGGTATCCGCAATTCTCCCTGCGGCTGCCTGATAGCGGTACGCATGAGGTCTACGTGCGTATCCAGCACGCCACTTACGTCAGCGTGCCTGCGAATGTGGTGTCGGTAAAGCAGCAGGTTCAACGCAGGCAATGGCAACACCTGGTGATTGGGGGGGTGTTCGGCACCCTGATACTGTTGACCCTGGCTTGCTCCGCGCAAAGCTGGGTATATCGTGACAAAGCCTATAGCTGGTATGCCGTCTACGCCGGCTTGATGGTACTGCTGCTGGGAGCCTGGACTGGCGTCGGGAGCCAGTTTTTCTGGGGCGAATTCCCGCTTTGGAGCAACCTCGCACCGGGGTTTTTAGGCATCTTGTGTGGCGGTGCAGCCTTGCTGGTTGTTCGCCATATGTGCACCATCCGGGTCATGCACCGATGGTTTGAGGGCGTGGTCTACTGGACCGCCTGGCTGGGCCTGCCACTATCGCTTTTGTACACCGTCGCGGAGCGTACCCATAGCGCAGCGATAGTAAGCGCCTACCTTGTACTTGTCGTCATTTTGGGTATGTCCAAAGCCCTTGCATCGTGGCAGCGAAAGGATGTAGCCGGCCTGTGGATACTCGCAGCGTTTACGCCTCTGGCCCTGGCGACAGTGGTAACAGTAGCGCGTGTGCTGGGCTGGATATCCGTATCGTGGCTTTCCCAGTACGCCATTGCAGCAGCTTTGAGCGTACAAGTACCACTGCTGCTGGTCGCGTTGAACATTCGCTCCCGCGACCGGCATGGCATTGAGGCACGCGAACAAGCCATGTCAAGCCAGGACGCGCTGACGGGGCTGCTGGCGGCACACATTTTTCATGACCGCCTCAAACAGGTCGTGTCCCGCACCCTGCGCTATCGGGAACCTGCAGCGGTAGTTTTTATTGAACTCGTGAACTACCCTTACATCAAAAAAACCTGGGGCATTGCTGTCGCCGAGCAAAGCCTTCTGCGAAGCGTGATCAAGTTGCGCCGTATTTTGCATGACGTGAACACTGTCGGGCGAATTGATGAGGCCCGTTTCGGCCTGGTACTTGAGGGTGTGTCATCGCGCACTCCGGTCATTGAACTTTCAGCGCGGCTGGTTGCTGCTGGCCTGATGCCGCTGAAAGGCCTCCAGCCCGAGGTAATCCTTCAGTTTCATGTGGCGGCTGTGATTTTGACGGAGCGCCTGGCTTCAGGCGACGAAACGTCAGCAAACCTGATCGACCTGCTGGCCGGCATGGCCCCCCGTACTCGCCGGCCCATACGCTTTCTTGAGCCGGAGTTGACACGGCCTGCGCCGCTTGAGGACGAATCGATGGAGCCCGGGCTGTCCAATTCGTCAGCCCTCGCCGACGCAGAAAATAGCAGCCATCCGGTACACCAGGTTTGGTGATGGGACTTCAGAAGAACCTTAACTTCAATCGAAGCTGTAGCAGGCTGTGACCGCCTGGCCGACCCTGAGCACGTGTTCATTGTCCGCATGGCCCCCTTCAAGCACGATAAGGTTCATGCCAAAGGTTAAAGCGCCCTTGAGCCTGACATCCTGCCGATAGGTTTGCAGCATGTCATTGACCTGCGGGCTGACTATCGCCGTGGCCGGATCTACGTTGGGAATGGGGCACCGCGGGCACGGCTTGACGGGTTTTAGCCTGACAACTCCCTCGGAGGTTGAAACCTCCAACTCATCCAGGCGGTCTTCATCATGCGGGGCCATGGCGTCAAAGCCGGGGTCGGCGCTGATCACGATGTTTGGCCGAAAGCGCAACATGCTGACCTCATCAAAGCCCGCCGCCACCAGTTTGTCATTGAGTCCACCCAGAGACGCCTCGCTCACCAAGAGCAGCGGATAACCATCACTGAACTGGTTTTGCGCTTCAACGCCGCCGGTCCACTCCAGGTCTGAAAGACGCTTTTCATCCGGGTCAAAACGCACCAGGCGCGCCGGGGTGCCCAGAAAATCGGTAAACCACTGGGCCGCGACCGCGCCCATGTCAAAGGCCTTGACCTCATCGTCCCACACCGTTACCCGCACCGGCTCCTCGACCTCATTGAGCTTGATATGCAGGGCCAGCATGCCGGGCGCGCGCAGCACCATTTCAAAGTGTTTTAGCTGCGGCTTGATCAATGCCATGCGCGGCAGCTCACGCTGGGTCAAAAAATCCCCCCGCTCGTCCACCACCATCCAGGCGCGGTCAAATTCAAGGCCAGCCTCGGTCAATATGGCTTCCTGCACTTCCACCGCGGCACAGGACTTGACCGGATAAACAAACAAACGGGAAATCACCGCATTAAGGTCGGGCGTAGCTGACATGGCCGGGCTGAATGAATCGCTCACTTTTTGAAATCCTTGTGAAAAGTCGGGGCTGAAAAACCCGGATTGAAGCAGCAATTTTGCACTGCCTTCTAAAATGCGGGATGCCCCAGCAATTTGATGTTTGTATCCGTGGTGCCGGCGTGGTCGGCCGCACGCTGGCCCTGCTTCTCGCGCGCGAGCGCCTGCGCGTTGCGCTCGTCAGCAGCCCGGCAGCGTCAGCACCTGCCGCCGACGTACGGGCCTATACCCTCAACAGCGCGTCAAAACGCCTGCTTGAAAGCCTGCGCGCCTGGCCAGAAGCACCCTCGTCCACCCCCGTACTTGAGATGCAGGTCTGGAGCACTGACCATGCCACGACGGGTGATGGCGGCAGCGGTATTCCACTGGATTTCAGGTCCCACAGCACAGAGCAGCCAGCCCTGGCATGGGTAGTGGATGTTCCGGCGCTGGAGCAGCAGCTTGGGGACGCGGTGCGCTTTCAGCCGCAAATCGAAATCGTGCAGGGACCCGTCAAGGCGGCGCTGCAAGTGGTTTGTGAGGGTCAAAAAAGCACCAGCCGTAATGAATTTGGCGCCAGCTGGACCGTCAGGCCCTATCCACAAAGGGCAGTTGCCGCACGCCTGACCTCGAGCGAGGCCCATCTGGGGATCGCAAGGCAATGGTTTAAAAACGGCGATGTTTTGGCTCTTTTGCCACTATCTGACACCCACGCGGGTCAATCCGGGAACTCTGTGGCGCTGGTCTGGTCTGTCAACACAGAGCGTGCCGATGCGCTGCAAAAGCTGTCTGATGACGATTTTTGTGCTGCCTTGCAAGCTGACTGCGGCAAGGAGGCGGGGCGTTTAAGCCTGACCAGTGAACGCGCCAGCTGGCCACTAACGCTGTCAAAAGCCGACCGCTGGGTGGGCCCGGGCTGGGCACTCGCAGGAGACGCGGCGCACACCGTTCACCCGCTGGCAGGACAGGGACTCAACCTGGGACTGGCCGACGGGCTTGAGTTGGCAAAAGTGATAGGGCAGCGCGAATACTGGCGCGGCCTCGGTGATGAAAGACTGTTGCGCCGCTATGAGCGGGCACGCAAGGCCGATGTAGCAGCCATGAGCGCGGTAACCGACGGCTTGCATGGCCTTTTTGCGCATACCGATGCACGCCTGCAGGCCTTGCGGCACTGGGGTCTGAAGGGTTTTGCGCGCAGCGAAGTATTGAAGGGCTGGGTAACCCGCCAGGCAGCAGGTTTATAAATGTTTAGACAACTGGAACTGAAGATGAAATTATCGAAATCCTTGTGCGTTTTCGCGCTGCTTGCAGCAAGCGTTACCGCGGTGTTCGCGCAAGAGGCCCTGATTCGTAAAAACCTGGCTGAACGCCTCCCGTCTTTCGCAAAAATTGACGAAGTCAGCAGAACGCCGATGAACGGCTTGTTTGAAATCCGTGTCAATGAATCAGATATTTTTTATACCGACGCTGAAGGCAATTTTCTGATTCAGGGCAACCTGATAGATACCAGAGCCAAACGCAACCTGACCGAAGAACGCACCGAGAAGCTCAGCGCGATTGACTTTGGTGCACTGCCCATCAAGGACGCTTTTACGATCGTTCGTGGCAACGGCAAACGCAAGATGGCTGTTTTTGAAGACCCGAATTGCGGCTATTGCAAGCGCTTTGAGCGTGATTTGCAAAAAGTGTCGGACGTGACGATCTATATGTTTTTATATCCGATTTTGAGCGCTGACTCCACCGAAAAAACCAAAAATATCTGGTGCGCCAAAGACAAGGCCAAAGTATGGCAAGACGTGATGGTTCGAGACCAGCCAGTCCCCAAGGCCAGCTGCGACTCCGCTGCAATTGACCGCAACGTTGACTATGGCCGCAAGCACAAAATCACCGGCACGCCGACCATATTTTTTGCCGATGGTTCGCGAGTACCCGGTGCCATCAGTTCCCAGCAGGTCGAGAAGTTCCTGGCAGAGGCCAAGTAATCAAGCCCGTACACCGCATTGACCAGACCGGACACCAGCGGCATACCGGCGTACCTGCAGGCATTTGAGCCCTCGCGTGCCAGCGCCCTGGCGCGCTTGCAAGCCGTCAATCCAGCCAGCTACGCCCGCAGCCGTAACGCACTTGACGGCGCGGTGACGGGCCTGTCACCCTACTTCGCCCACGGCATTCTGGGCCTGCAAGAGGCGGCGCGCGGCATTCACCAACGCCATGCCCTGGGCTTTGACGACAAGCTGGTATTTGAATTTGGCTGGCGGGAGTTTTTTCACCATGTCTGGGGCCACGCCGCCAGCGGGGGTGACGCCATATTGCGCGACATGCACGGACAAATGCCCTGGCATGGCCGCTACGCCGACGCGCTGCCCGCAGATATTCGTGAAGGCCGCACGGGCGTACCCGCAATAGACAACACTGTTCGCCTTCTTTATGCCACGGGCTACCTGCACAACCATGCCCGCATGTGGCTGGCCAGCTACGTCGTGCACGTGCGCAAGGTGCATTGGCGCGCTGGCGCCGACTGGCTGTATGGTCATCTGCTGGACGGTGATTTACCCAGCAATCACTTGAGCTGGCAATGGGTAGCCGGTACTTTTTCAAGCAAGCCCTATCTGTTCAACGCTGAGAATGTCCTGAAATACGCGCCGGCCGGAGCCCACGAAGCCTGGGATTCGCGCGCCACCGCGATTGATCAAAGCTACGAGCAACTTGACCTGATGGCACGGCAGCAGGGCAACCAGGGGGCTGAGCGTGGCGAACACCTTCATGTACAGGAACCCGCCCTTTTAAAACACTTTTTAGGGTCATTTTTGCCCGCTGCCCAGGTAATTCGGTATCAGGTAGCTATCAATAACATAGCATCCAAGAATCTGGAACTTGTTCACCCGTGGTGCCTTTCCCCGCGTCAGGATACGTCTGACCGCATACGGGTGGGCATCATCCACCAGCCCTTTCACGAAGTCTGGCCCTGGTCTGAAAAGCGCTGGCGTTTTGTGTTGCAGGCCATGCATGACGTTTGCGACTTTATTTGGGTCGGTGATGTCGGTCTGCTGGAGCTTGCGGGCCCTGCCAGCGTTCGTGCTCAATCCACACGGTACCCGGGCTACCGGGAGGCGCTTGAAAAACTGCTTGATGTCAACGTCGTGACTGAACTGATGACCCCGCCCCGACTGTTTGCTGACCCGGCAATGGCCTGCCGGTCATTCAGCAAGTTTTACGACCGGGTCAGACGCGATGTGGGGCAATTTGCAGATTTGTTGTAATGGATGGGTACGCAGCCGCTTGACTCCATCACTCTCCATGACCCCTTCCCTTGAAAAAACCATACACCGGCTGGGCTACGCAGGCCTGATTCCCTTTGTCTTGCTGACCCTGCTGATGTGGTTGGTGCATGCTGACCTGCTGCCGTTTGTATCGATTGCGCTGGCCGCCTATGCGGCAGCGATTGCCTCGTTTCTGGGCGGCATTCACTGGGGCCTGGGCTTCATGAAAGGTGAGGCATCACCGCGCTTTCATTTCTTCTGGGGGGTGGTTCCTTCCCTGCTAGCCTGGCTTGCGCTGATGATGCCGGCCTACGCCGCACTGCCCTTGCTGGGGCTGGTACTGATGGCCTGCTATGCCGTAGACCGCAAAACCTATCCGGCAGCTGGCCTGTCGCGCTGGTTGCCAATGCGGCTGCAACTGACCGTTGTGGCCACACTGAGTTGCTTATTAAGCGCTGCGGTCATTTAATGACTGCAATGAGCACTGAAGACTTTTGAAAACCCCATGAAAAACGCCCCAGTCATCGCATCGCCTTCTTCGCAGCTCGCGCCGGTTCACTACACGGTCGAAATCCTGTCAGCCAACGCCCACCTGTTTCGGGTCACGCTGACCATCAGCCAGCCAGCAGCGCAGCAGCGGGTGTCGCTACCGGTCTGGATTCCCGGCAGTTACCTGGTGCGCGAGTTTTCAAAAAACCTGCAAAACCTGACGGCACGCCAAGGCACCCGCACCCCCGTCGGTATTACCCAACTCGACAAATGCACCTGGCAAATCGATTGCAAGCCGGGCAAGCCGCTCACGCTGACCTGTGAGATTTATGCCCATGACAACTCGGTGCGTACTGCCTGGCTGGACGCTGAACGCGGATTTTTCAACGCCACCAGCCTGTGCCTGAAGGTGACCGGGCATGAAAAATCCGTGCACATGCTTGAAATTCCCCTGCCTGAAGCACTACCCGCCTGGTCAATGGCCACCGGCTTGGGCGCGCACAAAATCAACAAGCAGGGCTTTGGCACCTACGCGGCTGCCAATTACGATGAACTGGCCGACTGCCCGGTCGAAATGGGCAATTTCTGGAGCGGCAGTTTTACGGCCTGCGGTGTGCCGCACCGCTTTGTAGTCGCCGGCGCGCTGCCGGGTTTTGACGGTGCAAAACTGCTGGCCGATACACAAAAAATCTGCGAAACGGAAATCCGCTTCTGGCACGGAACAAAAAAACCACCATTCGCCAACTACCTGTTCATGCTCAATGCGGTAGACGACGGCTACGGCGGGCTGGAGCATCGCAACTCCACCGCGCTGATCTGCAACCGCAAAGACCTGCCGCGCCTCGGTGAGTCAAAGGTATCCGAGGGCTACACCACCTTGCGCGGCCTCATCAGCCATGAGTACTTTCACACCTGGAACGTCAAGCGCCTGCGCCCTGCCGAGTTTGCAAGCTACCAGTACGAACACGAAAACTACACTGAACTGCTGTGGTTTTTTGAAGGATTCACCAGCTACTATGACGACCTGTTTCTACGCCGCGCCGGGCTGCTCGACAACGCGGGCTACCTGCGGCTGCTGAACAAAAGCATCAACCAGGTGATGCAGACACCGGGGCGTCTGGTGCAGTCAGTTGCGGATGCCAGCTTTGATGCATGGGTCAAATACTACCGGCAGGACGAAAACACACCCAATGCCACCGTAAGTTATTACACGAAGGGCGCATTGGTGGCCCTGTGTTTTGACTTGACGCTGCGTAGTGAAAACGGTGAAAGTGGCGAAGGCAGTGCAACACTTGACGACGCGATGCGCGCACTCTGGCTGCGCTGCAAGGCTGGCCCCATGAGTCAAACCGATTTTGCAGAAGTGCTGCAGACGCTGGGCAAGCGCTCATTTGCGCCCGAGCTGGCCCGCTGGGTGCATGGCGTGAATGAATTGCCGCTGAAGGCCCTGCTGCAACAGCACGGCGTCAGCGTGCTTGAAGAGCCTGCCCAACTGGCGCACAGGCTGGGACTGCGGGTTAGCGAAAGCGCGGGTCTGCAAGTCAAAACCGTGCTGCGCGGCGGCCTGGCTGAAAAAGCTGGTTTTGCGCCCGGCGACGAATGGCTGGCGCTGGAGCCACTGCCTAAAGCACGCACCAAAAGCCCGGCTACCATCACGCCAGCAAATGGCGGCTGGCGCATGAGCCGGCTCGACGACTTGCCGCTGTACGCAGGCACAGCCAAAAAAGTCATTGCATTGGTTTCCCGCGACAAACG
>JANOCP010000083.1:0-3686 GCA_031412235.1 Polaromonas sp. | reverse complement strand
CAAAACACCGCGTTCCTGCCCAGCAACCTACATCGGCTTTTGGGACACGATTCGCAAATTGTTTGCCGATACGCTGGAGGCCAGGGCGCGCGGTTATGCTGCCGGGCGCTTCAGCTTCAACACCGGTGAAGGCCGCTGCCCAACCTGCGAAGGCGCAGGCGTTCGCACCATAGGCATGAGCTTTTTGCCCGATGTCAAAGTGCTGTGCGAAACCTGCCACGGCGCACGCTTTAACCCTGAAACCCTGGCCGTGACCTGGCGCGGCAAAAGCGTAGGCGACGTGCTGAAGATGGAGGTGGATGAGGCCGTCGAATTTTTCGCCTCCATGCCCAGCATCGGCCACCCGCTGCAATTGCTCAAAGACGTCGGGCTGGGCTACCTCACGCTCGGTCAGCCCTCACCCACGCTGAGTGGTGGCGAGGCGCAGCGTATCAAGCTGGTGACTGAACTCAGCAAGGTGCGTGACGACATCACCCGGCGCGGCCAGAAAGCGCCACACACCCTGTATGTACTGGATGAGCCCACCGTCGGCCTGCACATGGCCGACGTTGAAAAGCTGATTCACGTGCTGCATCGCCTGGTCAACGGCGGCCACAGCGTGGTGGTGATCGAGCATGACCTGGACGTGATTGCCGAGGCCGACTGGGTGATTGACCTCGGGCCAGACGGCGGTAACGCTGGTGGCATGGTGGTTGCCGCCGCCCCGCCAGAGGCCGTGGTGCAGCTGGGAACCCATACCGGTAATGCCCTGCGGAGTGTGCTGGCCCGGGTTTGATGGTTTTTTGCTATTAAATATGTAGCTATTAATAGCCGTTATCATTGGGCTAAGGGCCTGTTTGATCATTATTTTCAGCTTTCTCTGGTTTTCAGGCCGTGTCGCAGGGTTTGGGTGACCAGAAGTGGCCGACCCCGCCTAAGCCGCCAAAACCAGCTTGCTGGCGAGCTGGTGCAGGCGTGTCCACGGAGCCGTCAGGTCTTCCAGCACGCTGAAGTGGTTGCGCCCGGTTACCGCCTCACAAACAGGGACGGTTTTTTTACCCCAGGCAGACTGGATCATGGTGTTATGGCGCAAAAACTCGGCGCTCTCGTCGGCCCCAACGATGGCGTAAAGCTTGCCTTGGCGCGGACGCGGCATCCACGCGGGGCTGCTGAGCAGTACCTGTTCTGGTGTCAAGCGGAGGGCATCTTTCAGAAACGGCGTGTGCATGATGGGCTCCAGGTCATACAGGCCTGAAATCGAAAGGGCGTTTTTTACCAGATCGGCGGGCAAGCCTTTGGCGTAAACCGGCCAGGCGCAGGCCAGAAGCATGGCGGCCAGGTGGCCACCTGCCGAGTGACCCATCACCGTGATCCGGTTCGGGTCGCCGCCATACTTTCGGGCATTGCGGTACGTCCAGGCCAGTGCCTTGACCATCTGCATCACGATCTGTGGCACGGTCGCAGCAGGGCACAGGGTGTAGTTGGGTATCACCACGCAGGCACCCTGGTTGACGAAGGCCGGGGCGATGAAGGAGTGGTCAGACTTGTCGAGTGACCGCCAGTAGCCGCCATGAATAAACACTACCACTGGCGCGCCCTTTTTGGCAGCCGGAAACACGTCCAGCTTTTCCATGGCGCTTTCGCCGTAAGCAATGTCAAGGTGGTTGGGGTGAGCCGCTCTGGCATCTTCAGACGCTTCGGCCCACTGGCCAAAGTGCGTGGCGTGATCTGGCACCAGGGCCCGGTTGTTGTACATGCTGTCCAGCCAGCTTGGCTCGAAGTTAGGCATCAAAAATCCTTCTGGGTAACATTTGCAAGCCCTTATCTTTGCACAAAAAGTTTGTACAAAACCGGGTGATGATCGTGTGGCAGGGACGGCCTGATCGCGTACGACGCTTCGGGTGTTCCCCTGATGCGCCACTGTGTGAAATAACGCATGATTCTCCAACACTTCCCATCACCCTTTGGAGCCCCACATGCAACGCCGCCACTTACTTCAATCCGCCGCCGCCCTGGCCTCGCCCGTGCTGGGCCTTCATGCCCACGCGCAAAGCTTTCCGGCCAAGCCCATCAAGCTCATCATCGCCTTCCCGGCGGGCGGGCCTACCGACATCACCATGCGGGCGCTGGCGGACAACGCCTCGAAAATTCTGGGCCAGGCAGTGATTGTTGAAAACAAGCCTGGCGCGGGCGGCACCCTGCCAGCGCAGCAGTTGCAATCGTCAGGCGCTGATGGTTACACGCTGGCGCAGATCCCGCTGGGTGTGTTCCGCCTGCCGTACACCACCAAAATCAGCTGGGACCCCATCAAGGACCTGGCCTATGTGCTTAACGTCACCGGCTATGCGTTTGGCCTGGTCGTTCCCACTGATTCGCCACTGAAAACCTGGACGCACTTTGTCGGCTGGGCCAAGGCCAACCCCGGCAAGCTCAGCTATGGGTCTACCGGCACCATGACCAGCCCGCACCTGACCATGGAGCTGATTGCGCAAAAGCTGGGCATTGAGCTGCTGCATGTGCCCTACAAGGGCAGCGCTGATTTGATGCAGTCGATTTTGGGCGGCAACATCATGGCGGCGGCGGATTCAACCGGCTTTGCACCGCAGGTTGAAGCCGGCAAGCTGCGCGTGCTGAACACCTGGGGGGCAGAGCGTTTGCCTAAGTTCCCCGATGCGCCGACTTTGAAAGAGCTGGGCCTGGACCTGGTGCAAAACTCGCCGTTTGGCATTGCCGCCCCGCGCGACACACCGCCAGCAGTCGTCAAACGCCTGCATGACGCCTTCAAGCAGGCGATGGAGCAAGACAGTTACAAAAACGCGCTGGCCAAGTACGACATGACGCCTATGTATATGAGCTCAGCGGGCTACAGCAAATTTGCGCAGGAAACCTTTAAACGCGAGAAAGCGCTGGTTGAAAAACTCGGCCTGGCCAAGCCTGGCTGATACCAGGCTTGTTGCGGCGGCGGTTTGGGTACCGGCGCATCAAGGCACGGTTTAGTAATGGGCGTCACATGCACGGGCGTCGCATATCAAACGGGCCACTTCTGCAAACCCTGCCCCGCGTGCTGCCTGGGCGACGTAGCGAGGTTTGTGCTTTAGCTCGGGTAAAAAACAGGCTATGTTGGCAACCCCGACGCAATTGGCAAAAGCCTCAAACATCAGCTGGTCGTTGGTTGAATCGCCCACAAAAGCCCAGTGGTCCATTTCGGCAGCCAGATCGCGGCCAAAAAGCTCGCGCACTATCCAGCGCGCACCCTCAAGCTTATTGTGCGCACCAAACCAGCCATTGATATGAATGGAGCTGACGGTGGCGTTCATTCCTTCGCTTTGCATGATGCCCACCGCCAGCGCAATCTGCTCTGGCGGCAGGTGTGCAAATTCGCTGTGGTCAATCGCGATGTCGGTCTCGCGCCCGGCGCTGTCCTGTGCTGGTACCGTGCCAGGCACCTCACGCAGCACCCGGGCCAGCACCTGCTGCATGCGCAGGCTGTTGGCGGTACGCGTTGCCAAGTCTTGTTGATATCGTTTTGATAGCAAACTATAGCCGAAATTATTGGGCTCCAGTGCTTTTTCATGCATGGACTGCAGTGAAACAGCACCGTTTTCCGCCACGATGGCATCTAGCGGCCAGGCCAGGGCAAAAGGCTCACTCCAGCCCACAGGGCGACCGGTAATGGCAATCACGCACAGCCCGGCGGCTTTCAGCGC
>JANOCP010000082.1:0-20016 GCA_031412235.1 Polaromonas sp. | reverse complement strand
AGGGTTGATCTCCACCAGCGATGCGTCGGTGTCCATGTAGCACTTGTAGAGCTTTTGCAGGATGTCGACCGTTTGTGCGACCGAATCAGCAGGCATGCCGATGCCAGCGGCCAGCTCTTTACCCTGTGAGTCTGTCAAACCCACCAGTGGGTCTACAAACAGCTTGATGATTTTTTCGGGTTGGCTGTGCGCCACTTCTTCAATGTCCATGCCGCCCTCAGACGAGGCAATAAAGGCAACTTTTTGCGTGGCCCGGTCGGTGACACAAGACACGTAATATTCTTTATGAATGTCGGCACCGTCTTCAATGTAGAGACGGCGGACTTTTTGGCCTGCGGGCCCAGTCTGGTGGGTGATGAGCTGCATGCCCAAAATCTCACCGGCAATGCGTTTGACATCTTCAATCGTTTTGGCAACTTTCACGCCGCCGCCTTTGCCTCGGCCACCTGCATGAATCTGAGCCTTGACCACCCACACCGGGCCGCCGAGTTTCTGGGCCGCTTCTACCGCCTCTTGCACTGTGAAAGCCGGAATGCCGCGCGGCACTGGCACACCAAATTGGCGCAAAACTTCTTTGCCTTGGTACTCGTGAATTTTCATGAAAAAACTTTCATTGGGCAGATATTTGAGGTTAACTTTGACGTGGACGGCCGCCATTTTTGTGCCCTTGAGCACAGCCCCAAACTGTATCATGCTGCATTGCACAAACCTTTTGCCTGCCTTACGCGGCCAATTTGGCAGGCCTGTTTTCGTGGCAGCCTGGACACCCAGGCCGGCACCATCAATTGACGGAGAAGTTCTCATGACAGCATTGACACACAAAGTTTTTATTGACGGAGAAGCCGGCACCACAGGCCTGCAAATCCGGGAACGGCTGCAGGCCATGCCGCAGATTGAGCTGGTCAGCATTGCGCCTGAATTGCGCAAAGACCCGGCCGCCAAGCGCGACTTGATGGCCGTTGTTGATATGGTGATCCTGTGTCTGCACGACGATGCGGCGCGCGAGTCAGTCGCCATGATTGACAGCCTGGCGGGCAAAAAGCCCAAAATCATCGATGCCTCAACCGCGCACCGTACCGCCCCGGGCTGGGTGTATGGGTTTCCGGAACTGACGCACAGCCAGCATGCCGCGGTGGCTGCTGCCGACCGGGTGGGCAACCCGGGCTGTTATGCGACAGGAGCGATTGCACTGATACGCCCCCTGGTGGACGCGGGCTTTATTCCAGCGGATTTCCCTTTGAGTCTGCCCGCCGTGAGTGGTTACTCCGGTGGCGGACGGCAGATGATTGAGGCTTACCAGGCTGGTGCAGCGCCCCTGTTTGAGGTTTACGGCCTTGGACTGGAGCACAAACACCTGCCCGAGATCATGAGATACACAGGCCTGAGCCGCCGCCCGGTGTTTATTCCCTCAGTCGGCAACTTTGAGCAGGGCATGCTGGTGCAACTGCCGCTGCACCTTGATTTGCTGACGGGCAAGCCGACAGCCATGCAGCTGCGCGACGCGCTCGCTGCGCACTACGCGGGCAGCGAATGGGTAACGGCCGAGGCCGCGCCCGAGTCTGGCAAGTTGGATGCCCTGGCTCTGAACGACACCAATAAAATGGAGTTGCGTGTCTTTGGCAATGAAGCGCATCGGCAGGCGGTGCTGATTGCCAGGCTCGACAACCTCGGCAAAGGCGCATCAGGTGCTGCGGTACAAAACCTCAAACTGATGCTGGATTTGTAGTTGCCAGACCGTAGAAGATGCTATCAGTTTAATAGCTAAATATATCCGTATTCATTGGGCAGGGAGCACATTCGGCTTAAAATTTGCCGTTTTCAAGTGGTTGAGCGCGCCCGGATGGGTTCAATCATCCCTTGACCCTGACACCACCCGGTGAATCGCATCGGCGCCAAAACCGCGTGCCGCCAGAAAACGCATCTGTTTAGCGCGCCCGGCGGCATCCGGCGCGGCACCACCACCCTTGCCATCAAATTTTTTGCGCCACACCTCGCGTGCGCGCTCCAGCTCGGTGGCTTTCAGGCCGTCCATGGCTTCGGCCACTATTTCTGCATCAATGCCTTTGCCTTGCAGTTCACGTTTGATACGTGATGCACCCAGCTTGGCCTGGCGCCGGTTGACGACTGACTCGACCACCCGCGCTTCACTGATGAAGTCCTTGGCCTGCAGCTCGTCGAGCACCTGTGCCAGTTGTTCAGGTGTTTCGGCATGCGGGGCCAGCTTGCGCTCAAGTTCGGTGCGTGACTGCTCTCTGGCAGACAGCAGTCGCAGGGCACGGCCCTTGAGCGAGAGGGTAAAACCCTGAGCCGCAGGGGCCGTGTTGATGTCTTGGCTCATATCCGGAGGCCTGTTTCACCATAAGATCTGCCAGCTACATTAGCTACTCTTTTAATAGCTATGAGTAGCCGGTTTACTTGGGCTAAGGCTATATTTGGCATGAAAAACGGGTTTTGACAGGCTCAGGCGGCGACCTTGGCAGGCTTTTCGGCTTTTTCTGCCTTTTCCGCTTTGGCGGGCTTGTCTGCCTTCTCGGCCGTTTCCATCGCTACCTGCGAAGCCTGCACTGGCGGAATCCCCAGCGACTCACGCACCTTGTTTTCAATCTCAATGGCCAGTTCGGGGTTTTCTTTCAAAAATTCACGCGAGTTGTCGCGGCCCTGGCCGATTTTTTCACCGTTAAAGGCATACCAGGCGCCGGCTTTTTCAACAATGTGGCCCGCCACGCCCAGGTCAAGCACCTCGCCCAGTCGGCTAATACCTTCGCCGTACAAAATATCAAACTCCGCCGTCTTGAACGGTGAGGCGACCTTGTTTTTAACCACCTTCACGCGGGTTTCGTTGCCGATGATTTCTTCGCCCTTTTTGATGGACCCAATGCGGCGGATGTCCAGCCTTACAGAGGCGTAAAACTTCAGCGCATTGCCGCCTGTGGTGGTTTCGGGCGAGCCGAACATCACGCCAATCTTCATGCGGATCTGGTTGATGAAAATCACCATGCAATTGGCTTTTTTGATCGTGGCGGTCAGCTTGCGCAGCGCCTGGCTCATCAGGCGGGCCTGCAGGCCGGGCAGTGAGTCGCCCATTTCACCTTCAAGCTCGGCCTTGGGCGTGAGCGCCGCGACCGAGTCAATGACGATCAAATCAACCGCGCCGGAGCGGGTCAGCGAGTCCACAATTTCAAGTGCCTGCTCGCCAGTGTCTGGCTGGCTGATCAGAAGGTCTTGCAGGTTGACGCCGAGTTTCTGGGCGTAGTTGATGTCCAGCGCGTGCTCGGCATCAACAAAAGCGCAGGTGCCACCCAGTTTTTGCATTTCAGCAATGACTTGCAGGGTCAGCGTGGTTTTGCCTGACGATTCAGGGCCGTAAATCTCAACCACCCGGCCGCGCGGCAGGCCGCCCACGCCGAGGGCGATGTCCAGGCCCAGCGAGCCGGTAGACACCACCTGGATGTCTTCAATTACCTCGCCAGCACCCAGCTTCATGATGGTGCCTTTGCCAAACTGCTTTTCGATCTGGGCCAGCGCGGCGGCCAGTGCTTTGGCTTTTTCGGTGTTCAGGGCGGCGGTTTGAACAGGGTTTTGTGCCGGGTTGAGTTTGCTGGTCAGTTCCATGAAAATCTCCTTGAAAATCAATGATGTAAAGAATTTGTAGCCAGGATCCAGTGCCTGTCATTAACAACACGCTGGATGCATGACCAGTACTTTATGGCCGTGGTTGAAATAAGTAAACCCTTTTTTTAGTCAGTTTGCCTGATTAATTACACTAGCATGGTGTATGTCTGAAACCAATCTGTTGCCCGCCTCCGACACGGCCTGGCGCATTACCCATCTGGGCCGCTTGCTGGGCCATGCGTTGCGCCGTTTTGACGAGCGTGTGCTATGGCTGATGGCCCGAAATGTAGACGTGCCGCTGGCGCTGGCCAACCTGGCGGCGCGCGACCAGGTGGGGGCGGCGCACATCCATATCACCCGGCACCTGGCGGTGGGTGGTTCACGCCTGACCGATTTGGCCGCCAGCGCAGGCATAAGTAAACAGGCCATGGGCGACCTGGTCACGCAGTGCGAAGCCTGGGGCCTGGTGACGCGTGAGGCTGATGCGTACGACAAACGCGCCAAAAAAGTGGTTTTTACAGCGTCAGGCCTGATGTGGCTTGGGGCTTTTGAGCGGGCAGTAGCGCAGGCGGAGGACGAATTTCGCACTGCTGTGGGTCGCGATGTGGCCACCGTAGTGGCGCTCGGGCTGGAGGCTTATGCGGGGGTTGACGGTTTGTCAGCAAGTTAAGGGGTGTCAAAGCCTAAAATTTGGGCTATAAGTAAAACACCGTCCTAAAGGCATCGCCATGGGGACGGCATATGGAGACAAGCATGCGAATTTTAATTGCCGAAGACGACCAGGTTCTTGCTGACGGCCTGCTGCGCACCCTGCGTGCATCGGGCGCAGCCGCTGACCATGTAGCCAGCGGCACCGAAGCCGATGCCGCGCTCATGACCAACACCGAGTTTGACCTTCTGATTCTTGACCTGGGCCTGCCGCGCATGCATGGCCTGGAAGTGCTCAAGCGCCTGCGCGCACGGGGCTCGTCGCTGCCGGTGCTGATTTTGACGGCTGCCGACAGCGTCGAAGAACGCGTCAAGGGGCTTGACTACGGCGCAGACGACTACATGGCCAAGCCGTTTTCATTGCAGGAACTTGAAGCACGTGTACGCGCACTGATTCGCCGCGGCATGGGCGGCGCCAGCAGCACCATCAAGCATGGCCCGCTGATCTATGACCAGGCCGGGCGCGTCGCCACGATTGACGGCCAGATGGTCGAGTTGTCAGCACGCGAGCTGGGCTTGCTTGAAGTACTGCTGCAACGTGCAGGTCGCCTCGTCAGCAAAGACCAGCTGGTCGAGCGCCTGTGCGAGTGGGGCGAAGAAGTCAGCAACAACGCCATTGAGGTGTACATCCACCGCCTGCGCAAGAAGATTGAAAAAGGGCCGGTGCGGATTGCGACGGTACGTGGGCTGGGTTACTGTTTAGAGAAAATCCCCGGGTGATGGAGCCCCCACGGTCGCTCACTGCGTGTAGCTTCCTGCCCCCCAAAGGGGCCGCTGCGCCTGCGGTCTGGCGAAGCCAGTCCCGCGGCCCCTGCTTGAATGAAGAGAGCGTTTGGCGGACTCCCGTCCTTCTCATCTCTTGATCCGTGGCTCTTAGATTATTTCAACGCGAACGCCGCAGCCTGTTCGGCGAAATCCTCGACTGGATGCTCACGCCGCTGCTGCTGCTGTGGCCCATCAGCCTGGCGCTGACCTGGCTGGTGGCGCAAAACATTGCTGGCAAGCCTTTCGACCGTGCACTTGAATACAACGTGCAGGCACTCGCCAAACTGGTGGCGGTTAAAAACAACCAGGTGCAGTTCAACCTGACCGGCCCGGCGCGCGAGATTCTGCGCGCTGATGACACCGACCTGGTCTATTACCAGGTGCTGGGCACGCGTGGTGAATACCTGAGTGGAGAGCACGACCTGCCGCTGCCCGCCGATGAAGACAAAGGCATGGATGGTGAGGTGCGGCTGCGTGAAGACAAGATCCAGGGCGAAGACGTGCGGGTGGCCTACACCTGGATCAAGGTTGATGTCAAAGGGGCCGGTCCGGTCCTGGTGCAGGTGGCTGAAACGCTTGAAAAACGAAAAACCCTGGCGACTGAAATCGTCAAAGGCACCATGGTGCCGCAGTTTGTGACGCTGCCGCTGGCGGTGCTGCTGGTATGGCTGGCGCTGGTGCGCGGCATCAAGCCGCTGGCGCAGCTTGAAAAGCGAATCCGCGCGCGCAAATCTGACGACATGAGCCCGCTTGACGACACTGCAGTGCCCGAAGAAGTGGCGCCGCTGGTGTCGTCTATCAACGACTTGCTGGGGCGGCTGAAGGTGTCGCTGACCACGCAAAAGCGGTTTTTGGCCGATGCCGCGCACCAGCTTAAAACCCCGCTAGCCGGTTTGCGCATGCAGGCGGACCTCGCGCAGCGCGAAACCGATGCCGATGAGCTCAAAAAATCGCTCAAGCACATTGGTCGCGCCAGCATTCGCGCCACCCACACCGTCAACCAGTTGCTGGCGCTGGCCAGGGCCGAGACCACGGGTCGGGCGCTGGCCAAACACCGCGTTGACCTGGTCAACGTCGCGCGAGAAGTCATGGCTGACTCGGTACCCCGCGCCATTGAAAAGCAGATTGATCTCGGCTACGACGGCCCCGCCAATGGCGACCAGTACACGCAGGTTGAAGGCAACGCCACGCTGCTCAAGGAGATGGTGCGCAACCTGCTCGACAACGCGATTGCTTACACCCCCGAGAAGGGCCAGGTCACCCTGCGCCTGATGACTGACCGTTTCAGCGGTGTGCTGGTTTTGCTGGTCGAGGACTCCGGGCCGGGCATTCCCGAGTCAGAGCGCGCGCTGGTGTTTGAGCCCTTTTACCGCGCGCTGGGCACCAACGTTGATGGCTCTGGTCTGGGGCTGGCCATTGTGCTGGAAATCGCTACCCAGCACGATGCCACGATCACGATTGAAGACGCCAGTCTGCCGGGCCACCCGCAATCGCCCGGTACGCGTATCGCGGTGCGGTTTACGGGTACTGAAAAACCGGCCACAGCCTGACAGTGCTGGCAGCCCATTTTTGCTTGAATTCACTGGAAATATAGTTAAATGGCGCTATCGCCAAATTAAATCGGCCATACACAGCTATATTAATCATAGCAACTTGATTTGATTCAGATGGGTGTCTTGACGGATACGGGCAAAACCGGCGGCCACTGGTCATAAAGGTGCACGGCCACGCGTTCGCCCCACAGCTCGATATGGGCGGGCGTCGCCACATGCGGCTGGCGGGCCGCATCGCCGCGCACATAGCCCAGCGCCACGCAGGCACCAGCCCGCGGGCTCCAGCCGACAGACGAAATATCACCGACGGACACGCCGCCCAGCAAAATGCCTTCACCACCCCAGGCGTAGGCATCAGGCGCGTCAAACACCAGCGCGACCAGTTTTTTGCGCAGCGGCTGGCCTTGCGATTTGAGCAGTGCCGCCTTGCCCATAAATTCACTGGCTTTGCCCAGCTTCACGGAAAAAGCCAGTCCTGCCTCCCATGGCGTTTCGTCAGGCCCCAGCTCTGTGCCCCAAGCACGACGGCCCTGTTCAATGCGCAAGGCATCCAGCGCGTAATACCCCGCATCCACCAGGCCGATGTCACGGCCCGCGTCCATCAGCGCCAGATACACATGGCGGGCCATTTCAATCGGGGTGTACAGCTCAAAGCCCGGCCCGCCAACGTAGCTCATGCGGGCTGCGCGCACCCTGGCAAAACCCACGTCAATTTCTTTGGTCCATGAAAACTTTAGCGACTCAGGCGACAGGTCATCCGGGCTGACACGAGCCAGCAACTCACGTGCTTTGGGCCCCATGACAGACAGCACCGAATACATGGCAGAAACATCGGTCAGCACCGCGTGTTCAGCTTCGCCGATATGCCGCGTGATCCAGTCAAAATCGCGAACTGTCTGGGCGGAACCCGTAATGATCTTGAAGCTGCTTGCACCCAGGCGAATCACCGTCAAATCACTCTCAAAACCGCCGCGCTCGTTGAGCATGGCGGTGTAAACCATTTTGCCCACAGGCACATCCATTTCATTGGCGCACAGGCGCTGCAACACGGCCAGCGAATCACGGCCCTGCAGCAGGTATTTTGAAAATGAAGTCTGGTCGTACAACGCAACGGCTTCGCGGGTGGCCTTTTGCTCGGCTGTCACCCAAGGGAGCCAGCCAGGTTTGCCGAGGGTGTAAGCGGGCTGTACTACGCCGTCAGGTCGAAAATAGCTCGCGCGCTCCCAGCCATTTTTACTGCCAAACTCCGCGCCTTTTGCGGCCAGCATGTCGTACAGCGGCGAAGTACGCAGCGGCCTGGCGGTTTCAAGCTCCTGGCGCGGCCAGCGCATGGCGTAGTGCAGGCCCAGGGTTTCGCCGGTACGTTCGGCGAGCGCCTTGCGGTTGCCGGTAAAGCTGCCAAAGCGGCGAATGTCCACGTCCCACAAGTCGGTACTCGGCTCGCCGCCCACAATCCACTCGGCCATCAGCCGCCCCGCACCACCGCTGTTGGCAATACCGGCAGAATTGAAACCCGCGCAGACAAAGTAATTGCGCAGCTCGGGTGCTTCACCAAGAATGAAGTTGCCATCCGGCGTGAAGCTCTCGGGGCCGTTGAGTAGCATCTTGATGTCGGCTGTCTCCAGGCAGGGCGTGCGGTGCATGGCTGCTGTCATCAGCGGCTCAAACTGGTCCCAATCTTCGTCCAGCAGCTCAAACTGGAAGGTGGCAGGAATCGGGTCCATCTTCCACGGCTTGGCCTTGGGCTCAAAACCGCCCATGACCAGGCCGCCGACTTCTTCCTTGTAGTAAATAAAGCCGTCGGGGTCGCGCATGACCGGCAGCATGGGGTGAACGCCGGCGATTTTGCCGGTGACGATATAGAAGTGCTCGGCTGAATACAGCGGCACATTAACCCCAGCCAGCTTGCCAAACTGGCGCGCCCATTGCCCGGCGCAGTTGACGATGACCTCACAGCGAACGTCGCCCTGCGCGGTGTGTATGCCGACAGCCCTGCCGTTTTCAATGATCACGCCGGTGACTTCGACGCCCTCATGCATCTTTACGCCGCGGTTGCGTGCGCCCTTGGCCAGCGACATGCACAGGTCAGCCGGGTTGGCCTTGCCGTCTCCGGGCAACCAGATGGCGCCCTGCAAGTCATCGGTACGCATGATGGGGTATTTGTCGCCAGCCTCTTTGGCTGATATTTCATGGCATTCAACCCCAAAACTGTTGGCCATGGCGACCTGCTTGCGCAGCACCTTCATGCGCTCAGGAGTGCTGGCCACGTTGACGCTGCCGCACTGCTTCCAGCCAGTGGCCAGGCCGGTTTCAGCTTCAAGGCAGGCATACAGGTCAATGCCGTATTTGCTCATCTGGGTCATGTTGCGGTTGGGCCGCATCTGGCCGACCAGCCCGGCGGCGTGCCAGGTCGTGCCACTGGTGAGCTTGCCTTGTTCCAGCAGCAGCACATCGGTTTTACCCAGTTTGGCCAGGTGGTAGGCGACCGAGCAGCCGACGATGCCGCCGCCCACGATCACGATTTCTGCATGGCCAGGTAGAGTCATGTTTTACCCCGAAAAGATTACGCCAAACGTATGGCCACTACTCCACCGACAATAGCGCAGGTGCCCAGCATACGGCGCAGGGTAAATGTTTCTTTCAGCAGCCAGGCGCCGATCAGTACGGCAAACAGCACCGAGGTTTCGCGCAGCGCGGCAACGGCGGCTACCGGCGCGCGTGTCATGGCCCAAAGCGCAATGCCATAGGAGGCCAGCGAGGCAAGCGCACCCACCGTCGCCACTGGCCAGCGCTGGCGTGCGTAAACACCCATCGCGCGGCCACGGCGGGCGAACATCAGCAGCGCAAACGGCCAGCCATCCAATAAAAACAGCGCTGCGATGTATTGAAGCGCGTGGCCTGAGGCCCGAACCCCCAGTGCATCCACCACCGTGTAAATCGCAATGATGACGGCATTGACCAATGCAAAACCTACCGCCTTGGGCGCATGCAGGGCGTGGCGGCTCAGGCCCAGCACCAGCACACCGCAGCAGATGCCCATAATGCCTGCCCAGGCCAGAGGGCTCAAGGTTTCGTGCAGGGTAAAGCTTGCCGACAAGGCCACCAGCAAAGGCGCAACGCCGCGCATCAGGGGGTAAGTCAAACCCAGGTCACCGTGCTTGTAGGCCTGCGTGGTGGCGATGTAGTAACCGATATGAATCACCACCGAAGTAGCGATGTACGGCCAGGCAGCAGCAGGGGGCCAGCCGACGATTGCCACCAGTGGAATGGCAAGGACCGAACCAATCAGGTGAATCACCGCCATGTCAAGGGACTTGTCGTTGCTGGACTTGACCAGTGCGTTCCAGCTGGCGTGCAGCAGCGCGCCAAAAAGCACCGCGCCAAAGACTGGCCAGGTGAGGCCCAGAACGTCAGGCAACAACCGCGCTTCCCGATTTAACGCAGCGCTGTGCACGTTGCATGAAATGCGTCAATGACGGCGTGACTTTGTCGGCATCTTTGGCAAGGTCATCCCACAGGCGCAAGCTGACCGCACCCTGCGCGCCGGGCTGGGTAATAAATCTGGCAGCTTCTTCGTCGCTGAAAATGCCGCCTTGCAACAGCAGGCTGCGCTTGGAGTCATCAGACAGGCTGGCATGATATTCGGGCCGGGTGGCACACAAAAAGCGCTTGGCATCGACATGCAGCTTGATAGCGTCAAGCACTTCGTCATCAAACAGGCCGCGCAAAAACGGCAGCGCGCGGTACTGGTGTACATCGTCAACACCGCGCATCGAGGGCGTCTCGCCCAGGTCATGGAGCAGGTGACCCAGGTCGTGCAGCAGGGCGGCGGTCACCAGCGCATCACTGGCCCCTTCGGCTTCACCCCGTGCGGCGGTTTGCAGGGCGTGCTGCAGCTGCGTCACCGGCTCGCCGCTGTACTGCTCGCCGCCGCGCTCTTCAAACAGGCGTTCGATGTCTTGCAGCGTCAAAGCCATGGCATGGAGTACGTTTTCAAATTGGTAAAACTTTTCATCGCTTCCTGCACGCCTTCCTTATAGCCCAGTCCAGAGTCCTTGATACCGCCAAATGGCGTGAGCTCCAGCCGGTAGCCAGGCACCTCACGCACATTGACGGTGCCGACGTGCAGTTCGCTGACAAAACGGTTGATGTAGTCCAGCCGGTTGGTACACACGGCGCTTGAGAGTCCGTAGGCTGTACCGTTTGAAATTTTTATCGCCTCTTCAATATTTTTAAAGCGGATCACTGGCGATACCGGGCCAAAAGTTTCTTCTTTTGCGACCGTCATGTGCGGCAACACATGGTCAATCAGCGTGGGGGAATACAGCGCACCGCGGCGCTGGTTACCAGCCAGCAGCCTCGCGCCCTGGGCTACCGCTTCATTGACACGTGACTCAAACAGCATTGCTGCGTGCTCGTCGATGACGGTACCCATATCGCTTGACTTGTCTGCCGGGTCGCCATGCTTGAAGGCCAGTGTCTTTGCCATTACCTGTTCAACAAATTCACCGGCAACGGCCTCATGCACGAGCAGGCGCTTGACGGCCGTACAGCGCTGGCCCGAGTTTTTATACGAACCCTGCACGGCCAGTGTTGAAGCCTCGTCAATGTCGGCGTCCTCCATCACGATGATAGGGTCGTTGCCACCGAGCTCCAGCACCACACGGCGGTAGCCAGCCTTTGACGCGATGTATTTACCAATGGCCACACCGCCGGTAAAGGTCACCAGATCCACCAATGGGTTGGTGATCAGCTCGTCTGCAATCTCACGCGGGTCACCAGTGATGACGCTGAGCATTTCTGGCGGTAGCCCGGCTTCATAAAGAATGTCGGCAAACAAGATGGCCGAGAAGGGCACCTTTTCAGACGGCTTGAGCACCATGCGGTTGTTGGTGGCTATGCTGGGCACGACCTTGTGCGCCACCTGGTTCATGGGGTGGTTGAACGGGGTGATCGCGGTAATTACACCCAGCAACGGCGAGCGGTGCGTGTAGACGCGGCGTTTTTTACCGTGCGGGGTCAGGTCGCAGCTGAAAATCTGGCCGTCGTCTTTCAGGACTTCGGTGGCACCAAACAGCAGCACATCACTGACGCGGCCAGCTTCGTAAATCGAATCCTTCAGGCACAGGCCAGCCTCGGCCGTGATCAGGTTTGCGACTTCGTCAAGCCGCTCCTTGATGATGGCCGCTGCGCGATTGAGGATGGCGGCGCGCTCGTAGCGGGTCAGAGCTGGTTTGTAAGCGTGGGCCTTGGCAAAGGTGTCCTGCACCTCTTCCAGCGTGGCTTTCGGCACCGTTCCTATCAGCTGTTCGGTGTAGGGGTTGAACACTTCAATCACCCGCTCACCGCTGCGCTCTTCGCCCACCCTGTGGCCGGCAAGGCGCATGCTGTTCAGGTGGTGATCGCGAATGTAGACGGCTACATCACTGGGCATAGTTCAGCGCCAGATCAAACGCGTCGAAGTTGCGGAATCGCCGCGCCCGGTCAATCCCAGGCAATTTGCGGTTGACGATCAGCGGCACGCGCTGCTCACTGATGCCGCCGTGTGAGCGCAGCGGTACTTCAAGCGCACTCAGGTCATGGCGTGCAGCCGATGTACCTATCACCGTGAAACGCTCGGACACCACCACCATGTCGCCAATCCGGTCGGCTGGCAGCTCAAAGCGCTCGGCAGCTTCAGAACGGGGCAAGACGACTTCGATGCCTTTGAGCGCCTCGAGTTTTTTGCAAGCGGCAGCCACGTCAGAACCATCGGGTAAATACACAGTCGCAAACGAACCCAGTGCGCCGTGGTGAACCACATACGGATCGGTGATTGGCAAAATCACGCGGGCAATGGATTCACCCAGCCAGTTGTCAAACCAGTCCTGCAGGTAAATCACGTCCGGCGTGCCGTCCATGGCCACTTTGGGGTTCATGCCGTGGTCAGCCGTCAGCGCAATCACGCAGCCCATCTCTTCCAGCTGCTCAAGGTAGCCGTCCATCATGCGGTAAAAAGAATTGGCACCCTCGGTGCCCGGTGCATGCTTGTGTTGCACGTAGTCGGTGGTTGACAGGTACAACACATCAGGCTTGTATTTCTGCATGATCTTTACGCCCGATGCAAATACAAACTCCGACAGGTCGGCGCTGTAAACGCTGGGCAGGGGCTTGCCAACAAGTTTGAGCACGTCTTCGATACCGTTTTGTTCAAGTGTGAGCTGATCGGCTTTTTCAGCTGAAAAGCAGATGCCTTTCATTTTGTGACCAAGTAAAGTGCGCAGTTTGTCTTTGGCCGTGATGACTGCAACCGATTTGCCTGCATCAGCCAGCGCAGCCAGCAAGGTTGGCGCACGCAGCCATTTGGGGTCATTCATCATGACCTCGGTGCCGGTGGCGGTATCAAACAGGTAGTTGCCGCAAATGCCATGTACGCTGGGCGGCACGCCAGTGACGATAGACAGGTTGTTTGGGTTGGTAAAACTCGGCACCACGCAGTCGGCCGTCAGGCCCGAGCCCAGCGCCAGCGTGCGCTTGAGCCAGGGCATGTGGCCTGTGGCCACGGCCTGCGCAAGGTAGTCGGGTTCACAGCCATCGACACATACCACCACCGTGGGTTGGGTTGGCAGCTTGTAATGCCGCCCGTTCACAGTCAATTCATCGCTTGTCACGTTGATCGCTTTCTTTCCTGGCTTTTGAGGCTGCTGATGGCTTCGCTTTCACGGTCAGCCGCTTTGTGGGCGGCTGCGCTTCGCCCTCCAGGCGAGCCCTGCGCAACCGGTCGTTTTCAATCGTGCGCTCCTTGCTTTCCATCACGTGGTTAAACATGGCGCGACCGGCAGTGTCGGCATCGCCCGAGGCAATGGCCTTGACAATCAGCCTGTGCTCGTTGGCAGATATGGGCATTAACCAGCCATCAGCCAGATTCAGTCGACGAAACAGCGACAGCTCCTTGATCAATTTCCGGTAAATTTCAGTTAGCTTGCGGTTACCCGCCATCTCTACCAGCTGGTCGTGAAAATGAAGGTTTTGCAGGTGATAACCGCGGGCGTCTTGAGCCTTGACAGATTTTTCCATCGCTTCAACCAGACCTTTAAGAGCTTTGGTTTGAACAGGAGTTATGTTCGTGGCAAGCTGCCTGCCCACCAGCTCGTCCATGACAGCACGCAGGTCAAAAATCTCAACTGCCTCGCCTATCGCAATGTCGCGAACAAAAACCCCGCGGTTTTTTTCAGTCCGTACCAGACCCGCCTCTTCGAGCATGCGAAAGGCCTCCCGCACTGGCCCGCGGGACACTCCCATTTTTTCGGCCAGCGTAGCTTCAATCAGCTTGCTACCAGGCTCGTATTCGCCCACCAGAATGGCGCGTTCTATTTCTTGCTGCACCAAGGTGGTGAGCGAGCTGCTTTGAAGCAGCTCAATGGTTGATTTCAGGACAGCGTTCATGAGCCAAATTGAAGCATAAATTTGCTGATTGTCAACAATCTGCAATAAACAATTGACAAGATAGTGGGGTCAGCGTCAAATTATTCTGAATTGTTGTGACAGTTTTCGGTCAGCAGAAAAAGTCACGGCAATGTCACGGTACTGACACGAATGGTTTACACAATCGCGGCTTTTACAAAGGACATGTATGCGCTCCATTACCGGTTTTACTTCCTGCTTCAACTCACTTGCCAGGGCACTGGCCGCTACAGGTTTGCTGCTTTTGGCTGGCACGGCCTTTGCCCAAAAAACCCAACTTTTGGTGTACACCGCACTTGAGACCGACCAGCTCAAGGCATACCAGGAAGGCTTTAACAAAGTCAACCCGGACATCGAGATCAAATGGGTGCGCGACTCCACTGGCGTCATCACCGCCAAGTTGTTGGCTGAAAAGTCAAACCCGCAAGCAGATGCAGTCATGGGGGTGGCTGCGTCCAGCCTGGCGCTGCTTGACAAACAGGGCATGCTGGAGCCGTATGCACCGCTGAATCTTGATGCCATCATGATGAAGTACCGCGACACGAAAAAAGTCCCGGCTTGGGTTGGCATGGATGTGTGGGGCGCGACAGTATGCTTCAACACCGTCGAAGCTCAAAAAAGAAATCTGCCAAAGCCAGAAACCTGGAAAGACATGCTCAAGCCCATTTACAAGGGTCAGATCGTCATGCCGAACCCCGCATCCAGCGGTACCGGTTACTTTGACGTGACCGCCTGGCTCACGCTGTTTGGCGACGACAACGGCAAGGGCGGCGGCTGGAAGTTCATGGACGGCCTGCATGAAAACATCGCCCAGTACACCCATTCGGGCTCCAAGCCCTGCAACATGGCGGCTTCTGGTGAGTTTGTCATGGGTATCTCGTTTGAGTACCGTGGCAACGCCAACAAGGCAAAAGGGGCTCCAATTGACTTGATCTTCCCGAAGGAGGGTTTGGGCTGGGATTTGGAAGCCTTTGCAATCCACAAGGGTACCAAAAAACTTGATGCGGCGAAGAAGCTGGCTGACTGGGCTTCAAGCAAAGACGCCATGATTTTGTACGGCAAAAACTTCGCGATTACGGCGCAGCCGGGCCTGGCTTCACCGCTGCCGAATATTCCGAAAGACTACGAAGCACGTCTGGTCAAGATGGACTTCAATGTGGCGGCAGAAAATCGCGAACGCGTACTTGCCGAGTGGACGAAGCGCTACAACAGCAAATCCGAGAAGAGGTAGCCCCCTGTCTCGGCTCACCGTGTGTAGCCGGATTCCCCCAGGGGGGTTAAATGGACTCCCCCCCTGCTTCGGCTCACTGTGTGTAGCCGGAATCCCCCCAGGGGGACAACCGCTGTGGCCCGGGGAAGCAGGTTCCACGCCAGTTTTGGTTCCCCCTATCTCGGCTCACTGCGTGTAGCCGGAACCCCCTCAAGGGGGCAACACCTGCAGCCCGGCATAGCCAGTTCCGCGCTGTTACTTGAAGGTTAACTTTGCTGCGATGACTCATGACGAATGACACCTTTCTTGCACTGCGCCATATCCGCAAAGAGTTTGGCGCGTTCACCGCGCTGCAAGACATTAATCTGGACATCCGCAAAGGCGAGTTTGTGTGTTTTCTGGGGCCCTCGGGCTGCGGCAAGACGACGCTGCTGCGCATCATTGCCGGGCTGGATGTGCAAACCTCTGGGGAGGTGTTCCAAAACGGCAAGGACATTTCGCGCCTGCCGCCTGCCTTGCGTGACTACGGCATTGTGTTTCAAAGCTACGCCCTGTTTCCTAATTTAAGTGTGGCGGACAACGTGGCCTATGGCCTGGTCAATCGCAAGACGCCCAAGGCAGAAGCAGCCGCACGCGTGCTGGAGCTGGTCAAGCTGGTTGGCTTGCCGGGCAGTGAAAAGAAATACCCCAGCCAGCTTTCAGGCGGCCAGCAGCAGCGCATAGCGCTGGCGCGTGCGCTGGCCACATCACCAGGCTTGCTCCTGCTTGACGAGCCACTGTCTGCACTTGATGCGCTGGAGCGCGTTCGCCTGCGGCAAGAGATCCGCGCGCTGCAGCAAAAGCTTGGCGTCACGACCATTATGGTGACCCATGACCAGGAAGAAGCGCTCAGTGTGGCTGACCGCATTGTGGTCATGAACCACGGCGTGATTGAGCAGGTTGGTACGCCAATAGAAATCTATCGCGAGCCCGCCTCGCCCTTCGTGGCTGATTTTGTGGGCAAGGTCAACGTGCTGCCCGCTCGGGTAGCGGCTGGTGAGCTGCGTTTTGGCGCACTGTGCCTGCCATATGCAGGTAATGTGGAGAGTGTCATGGATGGCGCTGACCGCGATGTCAAGGTTTACCTGCGGCCTGAAGACGTCCTGGCACGGCCGATCGCCGATGGCGATGCACATGTGTTCGATGCCACACTGGAGAAAATTGAGTTTCTCGGCTCGTTCTGCCATGTTCATGTCAGCTCGCCCGCGCTGGGCACCCACAAGCTGACGGTATATTTATCGCTCAACTTTTTGTCAGAGCAGGCCCTTGGCATTGGCTCAACCCTGAAGCTCAAGTTGCTGCCTGAACGCATCAAGGTGTTCTGATGCCCGTGTCTACCGCCCCGCCACGTTTGCTGGTCACCCAGAAATCACACTGGATTGACCACCTGGCGCATGCAGCACTCGGGCTGATAGCCGTTGTTTTGCTTGCTTTTTTGGCGGCTCCACTGCTGGCAATTTTGCAGCAGGCAGTGCAGGGCAAGGCGGGAGAGCTGGTGTGGTTTGACAACTTCATCGCATACGCCAAAACGCCGGCCCTGCTCGAAAGCTTGTGGAACAGCGTTTGGGTATCTGGCCTGGTCACGCTGATTGCCGTACCGCTTGCATTTGGATTTGCCTATGCACTAACGCGTTCGTGCATGCAGTACAAGGCCTTGTTTCGGGGTATTACCCTGATCCCGCTTCTGGCACCGTCACTGCTGTCTGCCATTTCACTGATCTACTGGTTCGGCAATCAGGGTGTACTGAAAGGCTGGATGCACAGTGTGGGCATCGACCAAATTTACGGCGCACCGGGGATTGTGGTGGCCGAGTGTTTTGCGGTTTTTCCGCACGCATTGATGATTCTGGTCACAGCGCTGAGCCTGTCTGACGCCCGCCTGTATGAAGCCGCCAACGCCATGGGCACCAGTGCGTCGCGAAAGTTTTTTACCATTACCCTGCCTGGCGCCAAATACGGCCTGATATCGGCCGCGCTGGTGACCTTTACCCTGGTAATTACGGACTTTGGCATTCCCAAGGTCATTGGGGGCAACTTCAATGTGCTGGCCACGGATGTGTTCAAGCTCGTCATTGGGCAGCAGGACTTTGCCAAAGGCGCAGTGGTGGCCATTTTGCTATTGCTGCCCGCCGTGCTGACGTTTGCGGTAGACAACTACCTCAGCAAGCGCCAGACCGCCATGCTGACTGCCCGCGCGATTCCCTACCGCCCCTCGCCGTCGCGCGCTTACGACATCATCATGACGGTGTACTGCTGCATCATTGCCTTCCTGGTGCTTGCCATGCTGGGCATGGCGGTGTTTGCCTCATTTGCCAGCCTGTGGCCTTACAACCTGGCGCCCAGCCTGCGCCACTACACGCTGGGCCTGATAGATGCCGAGGTTGGCGTTGGGTTCGTCAACAGCCTGAAGATGGCGGCGGGCACGGCGGTATTCGGAACAGCGCTGGTTTTTTGCGGTGCCTACCTGCTTGAAAAGACCAAGGGCATGGATGGTTTGCGCGGAGTGGTGCGTATGCTGGCCATGCTGCCCATGGCGGTGCCCGGCCTGGTACTGGGACTGGGCTACATCTTTTTCTTTAATGCGCGTGAGAACCCGTTGAACGGCATGTATCACACGCTTACCCTGCTTACACTCTGCACCATCGTGCACTTCTACACCACAGGGCATCTGACGGCGGTAACGGCGCTCAAAAGCCTGGACGGCGAGTTTGAGTCCGTCAGTGCCTCGCTAAAAGTGCCGTTTTTCAAGACGTTCTGGCGCGTGACCCTGCCTATCTGCACCCCTGCGCTGGTCGATATTGCCCGCTACTTTTTCATCAATGCCATGACCACCATATCGGCGGTTGTATTCTTGTATTCACCCGAAACCAAGGTCGCATCCATTGCAATCCTGAACCTGGATGAAGCGGGCGATATGGGCGCTGCAGCCGCGATGGCCGTGCTGATCGGTGTTGCATCGACAATTGCAACGCTCTTGTTTATGGCGCTGGCGTGGTGGGTTAACCGCCGTACGCAAGCATGGCGCAAATGATGCCCCCACGGTTGCTCACTGCGTGTAGCGCCCTGCCCCCCGAGGGGGCCGCTGCGCCTGCGGCCCGGCAAAGCCGGTTCCGCGGCCCCTGCTTGCAGTGCAACACGCGATCAATGACTTTCTCACTACACATAAAAACATGGACAGAGACAAAATCCTTTTAACCCCCGGCCCACTCACGACCACGCTGCGTACCAAGCTGGCCATGCTCAAGGACTGGGGCTCATGGGACGCTGACTTCAACGCTGTTACGGCCAGCGTGCGCAGCAGCCTGCTCAACATCATTCATGGTCATGATTCGCATGTGGTGGTGCCGCTGCAGGGCAGTGGAACCTTCAGTGTCGAAGCCGCGGTGGCAACTGTTGTGCCGCAAGACGGCCATGTGCTGGTGCTGGACAACGGCGCCTACTGCAAGCGCGCGGCAAAGCTTGCTACGCTTATGGGCCGCAAATGCACCCTGATGCCTTTTGATGAAGCGGCGCAGGTTTCCCCTGCCGCGCTGGCAGACAAGCTGGGGCAAGACGGCAGCATCACCCACGTCATACTGATTCACTGCGAAACCGGCGCGGGCGTACTTAACCCCCTGCAGGAAATTGCCGATGTATGTGCAAGCCATGGCAAGGGCCTGCTGGTTGATGCCATGAGCTCATTTGCCGCGCTTGAGATTGATGCGCGCAAGGTCAGGTTTGATGCTCTCGTCGCCGCCAGCGGAAAATGCCTGGAAGGCGTACCTGGCATGGGCTTTGTGTTCATACGCAAGGCCATACTTGAAGGCTGCGCCGGCCGCAGCCAGTCGCTGGCCATGGACCTGTATGACCAGTACGCCTATATGGAAAAAACCACGCAGTGGCGCTTTACGCCACCTACGCATGTGGTGGTTGCATTGGCCGAGGCGATTGCGCAGTTTGAAGAAGAGGGCGGTCAGCCGGCACGCCTTGCACGCTATACCAGTAACTACACCACGCTGGTTGAAGGCATGGCAAAACTGGGCTTCAAGCCCTTTCTTGACCCCGCCATTCAGGCGCCCATCATTGTGACGTTTCATGCGCCTCTTGATACTCGTTACGACTTCAAGGCTTTTTACATGGCGGCACGAGAACGCGGCTTCGTCCTATACCCCGGCAAGCTGACACAGGTAGAAACTTTCAGGGTAGGGTGCATAGGCGCGATTGGCCCGCGCGAAATGGAGCAGGCCGTGCAGGCCATAGCCGGCGCGCTGCAGGACATGGGCATCACATCGGCTACACCTGCGTAGCTAAATTAAAAAAGCAAGGAGCGCGACATGGCAACAAAAGCATCCGGCAAAATGCACCCTGCCGTGGCAGCAATCAAAAAGTCCGGCGCAGCCAAGGTCAAGGTGGCCGTGAGCGACATCGATGGCGTGCTGCGCGGCAAGTACCTGCACAAGGACAAGTTTTTTGGTGCCGCCGAGCCCTATCCTGCAGGTGGTTTTGGTTTTTGTGATGTGGTGCTGGGCTGGGACATGACGGACACCTGTTACGACAACACCTCGGTGACAGGCTGGCAGCACGGCTTTCCTGATGCGCTGGCGCGGCTTGACCTGGCTACCCTCCGCCATGTGCCCTGGGACGACGGCGTGCCGTTTTTACTCGGCGAGTTTGTCAATGCAGACGGCAGCGCGCATGCCGTTTGTC
>JANOCP010000081.1:0-4787 GCA_031412235.1 Polaromonas sp. | reverse complement strand
GCTGCCCCGCCTTTAAAGGCGGTGTCAGGCTCCGGCGCTTCTTGCAGCGGCCAGCTTGGTCGTATGACGTAGCCGGACAGAGAGGTCAAGCGCCAGATTAACCAGTATCTGGTGCACGGCGCCCGGATGGGACTCACGTAAACCGTTGAAAGTATCACGGGTTAAAACAGCCACCAGCAGCTCCTCTTGCGCCACAACAGTGGCTGAACGCGGCGCGCCGTCAAGAAATCCCACCTCTCCAACGACGCCTCCGCGCCGAACGCTGGTAAGGCGTACATCATGCCCCCCTTCATTGCGAACAATCACGCCGGCACTGCCTTGCAACACCAGCAACAGACGATCACTTTCATCACCCGCACAAAAAAGCACGTCACCAGACTTGTAGAACTGCTGCGGCATCAGGGCCTCGATATAAGTCCTTGCAGACTCGCTGACCCCCTTGAGCAGCGAAACCGCATCATGCATGGTAGTGGTCAGGTGCTCACTGCCCTGCCCGAAATTGGCAAGCAGGGTGTTCTCGGCAATCTCCATGGCGCGGTCAAGATCGGCTGCCATGACTGCGCCAGGCAGACCTTGCGCCAGAAATGTATGGGCGTTACCTTTTTGCAGTGTGGAACCCGCATGCAGAATGGACACACTGGCTGCGCCTGCGGCCCGCTGCCAGCGCAGCAATGACAGTGCAATGCTGCTGTCAACATGGCGTACACGTGACCAGTCAAGAATCACGGTGATGGCATCATCAAGAGACTCGCGCAGGCTTTTGTCAAGACTGCCTACTGCGCCAAAAAACAGTTCTCCTTCCAGTTCCAGCACCTTTATATGGCGCCCGTGTTTTGCAAGCACTTGCAGCTCGGCCCGGCTGCGCGCGCAATTGGAATGCAGTTGCTCGCCCGTCCAGCTGTAGCGCACTGGTTTTTTTGCATTTCTGACAGCAAAAAGCAACAGCCCGAACAACAGGCCAACCAGCACTGCAACCACCACGTTGAACATCACCGCACTTGAAGCTACAGCCGCAATCAGCCACAAATCCTCTTTCTGGCTGGGCTGCAACGTTTTGCCTCGCAACCATTGCCAACCCTGGTTGATGGCCTGCCGGTCAGCCATGAAAAACGCGTCACACAACATGACCCCTGCGAGGGCGGCCAGGGCAACAATATTGAGAGCGCCCGACACCGCCATGGCAACGCACACTGCACCCATGGTCCACGCAACGCGCCTGTCCAGCGGTGCGACCCTGAAGGCACTCAGCGACGAATGCTGCGAGGCCGATACAGGCGCGGAACCCACAAAAGCGCCTGCGGCTGCGGCCATCGAGACCGCTGCATGCTGCCACCGGCTGGCATACCTGTCATCCACCTGCGAGATGGTTTCGCTAGACACAGTACTGCTTATAAAGATCATCAAACCGAGAAGAAATCCGTTGTAAAACAAGGCCGGAAGCAGTGACTGGTAATCCACGCCCGACGCAGCCAGCGCAGAAAAATCTGCAACCGAATACGGCAGTTGCAGCGCCTGCCCGGCAACCATCACCATGGAAACCTTGGCACCCGCCAGAACCCAGGCCAGGGCCACCACTGCGCCAGCTACAAGACCGACGGCTGAAGCAGGCAGGCGCGGACGAAAACGCCGCACGGCCAGGTTGACCGCAATGGCAGCAGCACAGATGGTGACAAGCATGAATGCGCCGTGACCGCCTTGCCAGAGCTGGACCAATGCCTTGCCCTGCGACAGCAGCAACAAAACGGCAATGCTGATGGCAAAACCCGAATACACGGGTGCAGGAATCAGGCGCGTAAAACGGTCTGCGCGCAGCAAATAGAGCAAGGCACAAAAAGCCGCTGCCAACAGACCCACCACGCAAAGCAAAGCCAGCAACACGCTTGGCTGCGGCTGCAGGCCCCAGGCAGGCATGCGCAGCACAAAGCCATCGAGCATGGCGGCGAGAGTGGTTGCCTCAAACAGGCGCGCGCTGAAAATCATGGGCCGGCCACCCAGGCCGCTGACCAATTGGATTAATGCAAAAGCAAGCAGTGTGGCGAACACGCCATAGGCAAGATAATTGGCGGGAAATTTGGCGTAGATGAGCGCCACGCTGCCCAGTGCAATCGGTATGGCTGATGCGCTACCGTCGAGCCCGGCCATCAGGGACTGCCGAGCGGCTGAGGCGGGTTGGTTTATACCGGGCAAATCAGACACCAAGGGTGCGGCGGACGTCGTAAGACCTGCTGGCCTGGTGAAATCTTGCATGAAAACCTTCTCTAAGTGGCTCAATAATTCACACTTGCACCGTAAATATCGCTACCCGAGGGCGGGCGCATTGTTTATGGCGCATTATTTGCATGCAGCAGATTATTAAGGTTTACGTGACTTTATGCCCGTCGTCGACAATCAGTCTCCATAAAAAGCATATTTCGTAGCCCGCACGCCACTATTTCGCCATGCCTGACCATAAATTTCTCTCCCGCGCCATCGGCAGCTGCACGCTAGTCGGCGCCGGCCCGGGCGACCCCGAGCTGCTGACACTCAAAGCCGTCAAGGCGATTCAGGGTGCCAGCGTGCTTTTTGTTGATGATCTGGTGAGCGACGAGATTGTTGCTTTTGCGCGGCCGGGTGCGCGCATTGTTCGCGTCGGCAAGCGCGGCGGCTGCAAGTCCACGCCGCAGGCCTTTATTGAAAAGCTCATGCTGATGGCCGTGCGTGAAGGCGACAACGTGGTGCGCCTCAAGGGCGGCGACCCCTTCATTTTTGGGCGCGGGGGTGAAGAAATTGAAGCCCTGCAAGCCGCTGGCGTGCAGGTCACCGTTATCAATGGCATCACCGCTGGCCTGGCAGCCATGACCTCACTTGGCGTACCGCTGACCCATCGCGAACATGCCCACGGCGTTGTGTTTGTCACCGGCCACGCCAAACCGGGTGATGCGGGCACCGACTGGGCGCTGCTGGCCAATACCGCCAGGCAAGCAAAATTGACGCTGGTAATTTATATGGGTGTGACAGGCTCGCAGCAGATCCAGAACGAGCTGCTGTTGGGCCTGCCCCCTGCAACACCGGTAGCCATTATTCAAAACGCCAGTTTGCCTGCGCAGCGTCATGCCGTCACTACCCTGGCTGAATTGCGTGCCACGATAGAAAGCGAACAACTGCAAAGCCCGAGCGTGATTGTGGTGGGCGATGTGCTTCGGGGCTTGCTGGCCCTGTCTGGTGCAGCGGACAAGACGGCTAATACCGTTGCCCTCAGGGAATTCGGCTAAACGCCAACCCTGCTCAGCCCTGGTTTAGCGCTGCGCAATACGGTGCCGCACAATATGCGGGCCACCGTTATTCATGCTTTCAGGCCGCAGCGCCGCATGCTTGGTCACGCGGCCCTTCATGCGCTTGCGCCACATCCTGAACGACGAGGTCTTCATGTGCGCGCGCATCAGCGCAATCACCGCTGATTCATTCAGGCCAAACTGCAGCTCAATCGCTTCAAACGGCGTACGGTCTTCCCACGCCATTTCGATGATGCGAGAGATATCTGGGTCTGAAAGTGGCAGGTGTTGGAGCATGGGACAGTGGCCAGTAGCCTGGGCGGAAGGAATGTGCGCTGAAAAACGGCTGCAGCGAATGAACCAAAGACTACATGCTACACAGCCCCGCGTACGTCTGGTGATAGCGCAGCGTTAAACCCCTGTGCTGCGCAAGGTGCCGAAGGGTCGGGGCTAAACTTCAGCCCTCCGGAAACGCTGCAGAAAGCCCCTGGCTTGGCCCTGAATCTCGTCACCAGCCTGCTGCGATGCAGGCCTCCGATGCTATTACTTTAATAGCTATAACTAGCCGTAATTATTGGGCAGAGAGCATATTTGATGCATAAATTCGATGTAGTGGTCATAGGTGCGGGCGCTGCGGGCCTGTTTTGCGCTGGTCTGGCTGGCCAGCGTGGGCTCAAGGTTTTGCTGCTTGACCACAGCGAAAAAGTCGCTGAAAAAATCCGTATCTCGGGCGGCGGGCGCTGCAATTTCACCAACCGTGACGTCACCCCAGCCAACTTTTTGAGCGAGAACCCGCATTTTTGCCGCTCTGCCCTGTCGCGCTACACGCCGCAAGACTTCATCGCCCTGCTTCAAAAACACGGCGTACCGTTTCATGAAAAACACAAGGGCCAGCTGTTTTGCGACCGTTCTGCCGAAGACGTGATCAATATGCTACTGGCCGAGTGTGACGCCGGCAACGTCGAGCGCTGGCAGCCCTGCAGTATCAAAAATATAGTCAAAAGTGATCTTTGCCCAACGAGTACGGCTACTTCTAGCTATCAAATCAATAGTGACAGAGGCATGATTGAAACGCCGCAAATCGTCATCGCCACCGGCGGTTTGTCAATTCCCAAGATCGGGGCGACTGATTTTGGTTACCGCATCGCCCAGCAGTTTGGCCTGCGGCTGGTAGAGCGCCGCGCCGCGCTGGTGCCGCTGACCTTTGACGGCCAGGCCTGGACGCCTTTCGCGCAACTGGCAGGGCTGGCGCTGCCGGTGCAGATAGAAACCGGCGCGCTTGATGCCACGCCAAAGCAGCGCAAAAAAGTCACCGTAAAAAACACAGTATTTAGTGAAGACCTGCTGTTTACACACAAAGGCCTGAGCGGCCCGGCGGTGCTGCAAATATCCAGCTTCTGGCGCGAAGGCCAGCCCATCCGCATCAATCTGGCACCCGGCGTGGATTTGCCAAACCTGCTGCTGCGCGCAAAGACGGCATCAAGAAAGCTGATTGCCAACGAGCTCGGCAGCCTGGTGCCCAGCCGCCTGGCCGAT
>JANOCP010000080.1:0-5178 GCA_031412235.1 Polaromonas sp. | reverse complement strand
CAACGCTGCCGCAGGTCACAAAACGCAGGGCGGCGCGGGTGTCCTGGCCGCTTGCTGCAGTGCCTGGGATCTCAATTGTTGACGTGCTCATCAGAAATAGCCTTCCTTTTTACGTTTTTCCATCGACGCGTCAGACGTTTTGTCGTCCATGCGCGTCGCGCCGCGCTCGCTCACGTCTGCGGCCAAAGTTTCCAGCACCACATCAGCGGCGTTCAGGGCCGGGCTGTCTACCGGGCAGGTGCAGGTGATGTCGCCGACGGTACGGAAACGCACGGTTTTCTCAACCGCCACTTCACCGTCCTTGAGCGGTGTCAGTTCAGTCACCGGCACCAGGAGGCCCTTGCGCTCGACCACCTTGCGCTGGTGCGCGTAGTACAGCGACGGCAGTTCAATGTTTTCGCGTTCGATGTATTGCCAAACATCCAGCTCGGTCCAGTTGCTGATCGGGAACACGCGGAAATGCTCGCCCGGCTGGATGCGGGTGTTAAACAAGGTCCACAGTTCAGGGCGCTGGGCCTTGGGTTGCCACTGACCAAAAGCGTCGCGGTGCGAAAAGATGCGCTCTTTGGCGCGTGCTTTTTCTTCATCACGGCGGGCACCGCCAATCAGCGCGTCAAAACGGAACTCGTCAATCGCCTCTAACAGGGTCACCGACTGATGCACATTGCGCGACTCGCCTGGGTGCGCCAGCCGCACCGTGCCGCGCGCCATCGAATCTTCAACACTGCGCACAATCAGTTTGGCGTCCAGCTGTTTGGCGCGGTAATCACGGAAATCGGTCACTTCCGTAAAGTTGTGGCCGGTGTCAATCATCAGCAGCGGGTAGGGGATATGGCCGCCGCGTTCTGAGTCTACAAAGGCTTTTTCAGCGCATTTGAGCAGTACCAGTGAGTCTTTACCGCCTGAAAACAGCAAGGTAGGGCGCTCAAAGGCTGCGGCAACCTCACGCAGGATGAAGATGGCTTCTTCTTCAAGCGCATCGAGATGTGCGTTGCTCAGTTTGTGGCTTAAGTGGTCAAGCAATTGCGGTTCCGTTCTGGCGTTCATGTGGGGCGTTCAATGGTAGCTTGTGGGGTGGGCAGAAGGTCAGTGAGCGACGTGCAGGCCGCATTCGCGGTTGTCCTCGCCTTTGGTGGGGTCCACGTAATCGAAATTGTTGGGCAGACCGTGAATCTCGCAATACTGGTAGAGATCCTTTGAAGACCAGTGCAGCAAAGGCGCGACCTTGATGAGTCCGTCGGGGTTGACACTGACGGGGTCCATCTGGGCACGTACCGCGGTGTCAGTAGCACGCAAGGCGGTAAACCAGACTTTGGGCGCGGTCTCGCGCAGGGCTCTGGTAAAGGGCTCCAGCTTGACTTCTGCAGTGAAAACGGCGTGGCGCGGGTCGTCGAGTGCCGGCGTCAAGCCATCGACGGCCTCACGGTGCGCACGCGAGCGGCGGGGCAGGTAAATGTGCAGGTCGAGCTTGAGCAGTTTTGTCACGTCATCGGCGAAGCGGTAGGTGGCATCGGTGTTGTAGCCGTTGTCCATCCAGACCACTGGAACCTTGGGGTTGGCACGCGTCACCATGTGCAGGATGACAGCCTCAAAGGGGCGGAAGTTCGTGGTAACGATGGCACTCTGATTCAATCCCACAGCCCAGTCCACCAGGCCCTGGGCATTGCGGCCCAATTCCTTGTTGATGTGTGCGAAGTCCATGGTCATCTCAGGCGGCAACAACAAAATGCGGGCTGGCCTGAACGGCGTCGCCCTGGTATTTGCCCACGTCATAACCCGGATACCGGCCCAGCACGCGCTCGGCAATGGCCAGGTCCTGGTCTGCCCGCAACACGGCGCTGGTAAAGCCACTGCGTTCCATTTGGGCCAACTGGTCAACCAGAACATCGCCGGTAGCAATAATTTCGCCTTTAAAACCCAGGCGGCGGCTCAGCAAAAACGCCTGGCTGAAGGCGCGGCCATCGGTGAACTTTGGGAAGTGCAGCTCAATGCTTTCAACGCCCACAAGCGATACATTGCGTGGATCATCAGAATTGGCGATCCGGATGCCATTTTTAGCATCATTTTGGCCCTCAGCCCAGAGATTACGGTCATTAGCAGCTATCAATTTCATAGTAAACGTCCTTGCCTGATAGTTATGCTGCGACTTCGTCGCGGGCTGCGTGGCGAACCGAATTGGCCGCCTGCTTGAAGGGCTCTGCACCGAGGCGGCGCAATGCAGCGATAAAGGTTTCAGCTTTGTCGCCAGTGTTGTCGGCCAGACGCTGATCGCGGTAAACGTTCAACACCGCCTCAATCACGTCGGGCACTTCCGCCGCTGAAAACGAGGGGCCAACCACCTTGCCCAGCGCTGGTGCGCCTGACAGTTTGGAGCCGTCAGAGCCGCCCAGCGTGATCTGGTACCACTCCTTGCCGTCTTTATCAACACCCAGAATGCCGATGTGGCCGCTGTGGTGATGGCCGCAGGAGTTGATGCAACCACTGATGTGCAGGTCAATCTCGCCCAGGTCATGCAGCTCGTCGAGGTCTTGATAACGACGGGTAATGGCTTCAGCCAGCGGCAGCGAGCGCGCATTGGCCAGCGAGCAAAAGTCGCCGCCGGGGCAGGCAATCATGTCGGTCAGCAGCCGAATGTTGGGACGCGCAAAACCGGCTTTGCGCGCAGCCTTCCACAGTTCAGGCAACTGGTCGCAGCGCACCCAGGGCAGTACCAGGTTCTGGTCATGCGTTACGCGTACTTCACTGGCGCTGAACTGGTCGGCAAGTTCGGCAGCCAGGTCAAGCTGGTCAGCAGTCGCGTCGCCGGGGGCTTGCCCAAGGCGCTTGAACGATAACGTGACGATGCGCATGTCGGGGTTTTTGTGCGGTGCCACGTTTTGCTGCAACCAGCGACCGAACTCGACGTCGTCCTCAGCCGCAGCGCGCAAAATATTGGCGATTTTGGCCTCAGCGTCGCTGCGGTTGCAGCTTAGCGCAGGCTCGACAAACGATGCCGACACGCGGTCAAGCTCGGCTTGCGTGATGGTGTGCGGCGCGCCGTCGATCTCGACGATGTCTTTGTACTCTGCCTCTACCTGGTCAACGAAAGACTGGCCCTCGGCCTTGACCAGAATCTTGATGCGCGCCTTGTAAATGTTGTCACGGCGGCCAAAGCGGTTGTAGGCGCGGACGATGGCTTCAAGGTAATTGAGGATCTGGTTCCACGGCAAAAATTCGCGAATCGTGGTGGCAAGAATCGGTGTTCGGCCCATGCCGCCACCCACCAGTACCTTGAAACCCAGCAGGCCGTCATCACTCTTGACCATATGCAGGCCCACGTCGTGCCAGGCGGTGGCGGCGCGGTCTTCAAGCGCACCCGAAATGGCGATCTTGAACTTGCGCGGCAAAAACGCAAACTCGGGGTGCAAGGTGCTCCATTGGCGCATGATTTCAGCAAACGGGCGGGGGTCAGCCAGCTCATCAAATGCAATGCCGGCACGCTCATCACTGGTGATGTTGCGGATGCAGTTGCCACTGGTCTGGATGCCGTGCATGTTGACGCTGGCCAGCAGGTCCATGACGTCGGCTGATTTGTCGAGCGGAATCCAGTTGTACTGAATGTTCTGGCGCGTGGTGAAGTGGGCGTAGCCCTTGGTCAGGTTTGTTTTGACGGATTGCCCGGCCAACTTGCCCGGCAAGGGAATGTCACCGAGTTTGTCTTGCGCCGCCTGCGCCTTGTCAAACAGCGCGGTGTTCGGCTGGTCATAGTCACGGGCGATTTTGGCCAGCACCCGCAGTTGTGCGCTGTTCAACTCGCCATAGGGCACTGCCACGCGCAGCATGGGCGCGTAGCGCTGCACATACCAGCCGTTTTGCAGGCGCAACGGACGAAATTCGTCTTCAGGCAGTTGCCCGGCTTGCCAGCGCGTGAGCTGGTCGCGGTATTGATTGGCGCGTGCCTGGACATACTGGCGGTCATATTCGGTGTATTGATACATGGATGTGGTTGTGGGGGTGGTGAATACTCGGTAATTAGATCGAAATAAGCTTTACGCCGGCATAGGCCAGCAGCACAGACAGCAGTGAGCGAATCACCCGGTCTGGCGTTTTGTGCATCAGGTAAGTGCCCAGCCAGATGCCGGGGAGCGAGCCGGCAAGCAGTTTAACCAGCAGCGGCCAATCGACGGAGCCGATCGACGCGTGCCCCAAACCAGCAACCAGGGTAAGCGGTACGGCATGGGCAATGTCGGCGGCCACAATACGCGGCAGCGGCAGGGCGGGGTAAAGCAGCATCAGCACGATTACGCCAATCGCCCCTGCACCGACCGAGGTGATGGTGACCATCGCACCAATCACGGCACCGAACAGCACGGGCAAAGCCCAGTGGCGGGCTTTGGTGGCCTTGGCAATCAGTTCGGGCGCAATCTTGGTGGGAACAGCTTTGCCGCGCACGGCCTTGTAAGCCGTAGCCCCAGCGGTTAGCAAAAGGGCTACGCCAAGTGTTGTCGTCATGACTGCCTGGGTCGCCGGATCGGCCGGCCCCGCTTTATTGAGCACATAAAGCGTGATCAGCGATGCAGGAATGCTGCCTGCAGCCATCTGACCCACAATCCACCAGTCAACCACGCGCGCTCGCGCCAGGCTGACGGTGCCGCCCATTTTGGTGAAGGCGGCAAACAAAAGGTCGGTGCCAATCGCCAGATGAGGCTTGATGCCAAACACAAAAATCAGCAAGGGCGTCATCAATGAGCCGCCACCCACCCCGGTGAGGCCCACCACAAGTCCAACGACAAATCCGGCGAAAACAAAGGCAAGGTCATGCATAGGCTTGAAAATGTAACTCCCAGCCCAGGCAAAACAAACTACAGATTTGTTCTGCCCTTATGCGCATAAGCTTATGCACCAGTGTTCATGCGGGTTGCGGCAGCTTTTAGTCTAAAAAATAGCTGTCTGACTTGCCGTGCCAGGAATCAGCCCTTATGCCCCGCATAATTGAAAGCAAATGAAAAATACGGACCTTCAATCGGACAAGCGGATTTTTGTGAAGGTGTTTGGCTTCACTGATGCTGAAAGGCATGCATTGAGCACGGCTTTTGTCCTTTCCGCATCAAGTCACACCACCTATGCGATGTGGTCAGCAGACGTGAACCAGCGCGCGCAACTGGCCTTTCTTGACGGGGACAGCTGGGAGGCATCGCT
>JANOCP010000079.1:0-6066 GCA_031412235.1 Polaromonas sp. | reverse complement strand
CAAAGCCTTGAGCCAAGGTACCCGGGACGACATCGCATTCGCCCATGCACGCGTCCGGGAATTTGCCCAGCGCCAGCGCGAGTCATTGCTCGCGTTTGAAGTCGAGCTGATTGACGGTCTGATTGCCGGGCAAAAGCTGATTCCCGTCAACACCGCAGGTTGCTACGTGCCAGGCGGGCGGTATGCGCACGCGGCGTCTGCCATCATGAGCGTGTGTACCGCCAAGGTGGCGGGCGTCCCCAACATTGTGGCCACCTCGCCAGGCCACAAAAAAGCCGGTGTGAACCCCGCCATCTTGCACACCATGAAGCTCTGCGGCGCTGACATTGTGCTGGCGCTCGGCGGCGTGCAAGGCATTGCCGCCATGGCGTTTGGCTTGTATTCACCCAAGCCTGCTGACGTGATTGTGGGCCCGGGCAATCGCTTTGTGGCCGAGGCCAAACGCACGCTGTTTGGCCGCTTTGGCATTGACGTGGTGGCCGGGCCCACCGAGTCCGCCATCATTGCCGACGAAACCGCCGACGTGAACCTGGTGGCCGCTGACCTGGCAGGCCAGGCCGAGCACGGTCCAGACTCACCTGTGTGGCTGTACACCACATCACGCGAGCTGGGCATGAAGGTGATTGAACTGATGCCTTCCGTGATTGCCGCGCTGCCCGAATTGGCGCGCAACGCCGCCACCGCCGCCTGGCGTGATTATGGTGAGGTGGTGCTGGTCGGCAGCCGCGAAGAAATGGTTGAAGTCAGCGACCAGTACGCCCCCGAGCATCTGCAGGTGTTTGCCAAAGACCTGGACTGGTATCTGGCTAAGCTGACCAACTACGGCTCATTGTTTCTAGGCGAAGAAACCACCGTCGCGTATGGCGACAAGTGCGCTGGCCCCAACCATATTTTGCCGACCCGTGGCGCTGCGCGTTACTCGGGCGGTTTGAGCGTGGGCAAGTTCATCAAAACCGTGACCTACCAGCGTTTGAGCCGCAGTGCCAGTCGAGAAGTTGGCCAGGTTGCGGCCAGAATTTCACGCCTGGAAGGCATGGAGGGCCATGCACGTACGGGCGATATCCGGTTAAAGAAATATTACCCTGAAGAGTCCTTTGAGTTGGGCACATTGGCTGGCCATCAACATTGAGGTTTTAAATGTATGCAAGTTTGACTGCCCCCATACCGACTGCGGCGCCGCGCGCGTCCGACGGCCTGTGGTTTGGCAAAGACCTGAGCACACCCGAGCCGATTCCTGAAGAAGCGATTGAGCGCGCCGTGGCGCTGATGCGTTCGGGCCGACTGCACCGCTACGGCGAGCAGGGCTCTGGCTACCCAGAGCCTTCATTGCTGGAGCAAGACTACGCGGCATATGTCGGCAGCAAGTATTGCGTCGCTGTGAGCTCGTGTGGCGCGGCGATGTTTATTGCCCTCAAGGCGCTGGGTGTGAAGGCGGGCGACAAGGTGTTGACCAGCACCTTTACCTTGTCGCCTGTGCCCGGCGCAATTGCCCATGCTGGTGCCGAGGCCGTGCTGGTTGAAACAAGTGCTGACTACATGACCGATATGGCCGACCTTGAGCACAAAGCAGCCACCAGAGGTGCCAAAGTGTTTTTGCTCTCGCACATGCGCGGCCACATTGCCGATTTGCAAGCGGTGCGCGCCATTTGCGACCGGTATGGCATCGTCATCGTTGAAGACTGCGCCCACACCATGGGCGCGAAGTGGGACGGCAAGCACACTGGCACCTGGGGTAAGGTGGGTTGCTACAGCGCGCAAACTTACAAACACATCAATTCGGGCGAGGGTGGTTTGCTGGTCACTGACGATGAAGATGTCGCGGCGCAGGCCATCTTGATGTCGGGCTGCTACATGATGTATGACCAGCACATTCTTAAACCGCCTGCGGATGTGTTTGAGCGCTGGAAATACGTCACGCCCAACTTCAGCATGCGTATGTCGAATTTGGCAGCCGCTTTGCTGCGCCCACAAATTGGCGAGCTGGCTGATCGCGGGCGTCGCTGGAACCATGTTTACAGCATGCTGGAACGTGAGCTGACCAAAGCCGCACACGTGTCTGTTCCCCCGCGCCATGCCAAAGAGGAATTTATTGCCAGCTCGATTCAGTTCACGCTCGATTTAAATCCGCCGCAGATTGAGCGATTCCTTAAAGAATGCAGCTTGCGCGGCCTGTACATCAAGTGGTTTGGTACGCCCACGCCGGTTGCCTTTACCAGCAACTACTCGCATTGGCACTACCTGACCAGCAAGCCCGGAGTTCCCAAATCGATGGAGGTGTTGAACCAGCTGCTGGACTTGCGCACGCCACTTTCACTGACGGATGACGACTGCGTTTTAATTGGCCGCATCGTCACGGCGGCCAGCCTGATAGCCTCTAAAAACTAATTCTCTTCATCATTTTTCACTCAGTTCACAAAAGAAAGCACCCATGAAACTCACCAACTTTCCCCGCGTCCGAATCACCCACGGACCGACACCGCTTGAGTTCATGCCCCGCATGACCGAAGCCCTAGGTGGGCCCAACCTGTACATCAAGCGTGACGACTGCACTGGCCTGGGCACGGGTGGCAACAAAACCCGCAAGCTTGAATTTTTAATGGCTGATGCCGTCAAACACGGCGCTGACACCATCATCACGCAGGGTGCAACCCAGTCCAATCACGCGCGCCAAACGGTAGCCATTGCTGCCAAGATGGGCATGAAGTGCGAGATCCTGCTTGAAGACCGCACGGGCTCGAAAGTTGAAAACTACAAGCAATCCGGCAACGTGTTTTTAGACCATCTCTACGGTGCAAATGTGCAGGAAGTTGCCGGCGGCACCGACATGAACGCCGCCATGGCCGCGCTGGCTGACGAGCTGCGTGCCAAAGGGCAAAAGCCTTACATCATTCCCGGTGGCGGCTCCAACCCGATTGGCGCGCTGGGTTATGTGGTGGCCGCACTGGAGATGGTCGACCAGTTCAACAACCTGGGGCTGAATGTGAGCTGTGTCACGCACGCTACCGGCAGCGCAGGCACGCAAGCGGGCCTGGTTGTGGGCTTTGAAGGCACGCGTAGCCAAATCCCGGTACTGGGCGTTGGCGTGCGCGCCGCAAAAGAAGCGCAAGAAACCAGCGTTTACAACCTGGCCGTTAAAACTGCCGAACTGCTCGGCGTGCCCGGTAGCGTCAGCCGTGAAAGCGTCATGGCCAACTGCGACTACGTGGGCGGCGGCTACGGCGTACCCACACCCGGCATGATTGAAGCGGTCACCATGATGGCGCGGCTTGAAGGCATTTTGCTCGACCCGGTGTATTCGGGCAAAGGCATGGCGGGCCTGATTGACTTATGCCGCAAAGGGCACTTTAAAAAAGGCGAGAACGTGGTCTTCCTGCACACTGGCGGCGCGGTCGCGCTGTACGGCTACATGAATGCCTTCGACAGTTTGAAGCCGCTGTAAAACACTGCCTTGATGACCACGCCTGCGCCCGATGGGGCAATGGAGTTCACTAAAAAGCTCGTCCCTGGCCTGCTGGTCACTGCATTGGTGGCGATGGCGGCAGCATTTTTGGGTAGCCACTACAAGGGCTCGATGCTGTTGTTTGCACTGCTGCTGGGGCTGGCTCTGCATTTCGTAAGTGAAGACAAACGCTGCGCCGCAGGTATTCAGTTTGCGTCCAGTACGGTGCTAAGGCTTGGCGTGGCGTTGCTCGGTTTGCGGCTGACGATAGACCACGTCGTCACCCTCGGCTGGCAAACAGTGGTGGCGTTGCTGGTGGCCGTCAGTTTGACGATTGCTCTGGGTTTGCTGCTGGCAAGAGTGTTAAAGGTAGAAAGCAGCCTGGGTTTGCTGATTGGCGGTGCCACGGCCATTTGCGGGGCATCGGCGGCGCTGGCCATCTCAAGCGTGCTGCCTAAAAGCCCCCATCTGGAGCGCGACACCACGCTGACGGTGGTGGGCGTCACCACGCTGTCTACAGCGGCCATGGTGGTCTACCCGCTCATCACGCAGTGGCTGGGTTTTGATGCGGTGATGGCTGGCCAATTCATTGGTGCGACGATTCATGACGTCGCGCAGGTCGTGGGTGCGGGCTACAGCCTGTCCCCCGAGGCAGGCGACGCGGCCACCATTACCAAACTGATGCGGGTTGCGTTTTTAATGCCTGTGCTGGTGGTGATTTCACTGGTTGTGCGGCACCGCATGGCAGGTGAAGTGGGCGCGGGAAGTGCTGCAAAAACACCGCTGCTACCCTGGTTTACAGTGGTGTTTGTGGTGTTGATGCTGATCAACAGCACGGGATGGGTGCCCGCGCGGGTTCAATCAGGCGCGTCGGATGTGTCGCAGGCTTTTTTGGTGCTGGCGATTGCGGGCGTGGGGCTAAAAACCTCATTGCAAGAGGTCACGCAGCTTGGCTGGCGGCCTGTGGCGATGATTTTCATGGTCACACTCGGCCTGGCATTTTTGACGGGTGGCTACTTGATGGCGACTCACTGACACGCATTAAATGGGGTACCCGCATGATTGGTGTTTTAGGCGGTATGGGGCCACTGGCCACCGTTGATTTTTTCAACAAGGTAATAGCCGCTGCGCCAGCCAAAAGCGACGCTGACCACGTGCCGCTTTTGATTCAATCAGACCCGCGCATTGCACCGCGACCAGCGGCGATTTTGAACGGCGGCCGCTCTCCGCTGCCCGAGTTGCTGGCCGGGCGTGACCGCCTGATAGCCGCTGGCGCGACGGCACTGGCCATGCCCTGCAATACCGCGCATTACTGGTACGCCGATCTGGTGAAGGGCTGTAGCGTGCCGTTTTTAAGCATTGTGGACGCCAGCATGGATGAACTCGCGCTGCTGGCCGACGCCGGCGCACCGATTGGCATCATTGCCACCCGCGCCACCCTGGTGGCCAAAATCTTTGACGCACCATTGAGGCACGCTGGTTACACGCCGCTGCTGCCCGACGAAGACATGATGAATACCGTGGTCTTGCCAGCCATAGAGCTGGTCAAGGCTGGCCAGGTGGTACAGGGCGGCCACTTGATTGAACAAGCGGTACAAGCGCTGTTAAGCCGGGGCGCGCGGGCGGTGATTCTGGCCTGCACTGAGACCCCCCTGGCGCTAGACGCCGTGCAATCGCTGCTGCGCGCCCAGTGCGTCGACAGTACGGCAGCGCTGGCGCGGCGTTGTGTGGGCTGGTGGCAGTGTGAGCGGGCCAGTACGGCTGCAACAGGCGCTTGAACCCGTTTTTATCGTCATTTATGCTCTAAGCCCAATAAGTACGGCTATACATTGCTATCGTAGGCGTAGCAATTAATTTGCTGCTGCATGCCTGATGCTGGTGTGCAGCGCGGCATGCGCCAGCCCCGTGCAAAGGGCGCTGGCAAAAGCCCTTGCCGACGGGTTGAGTTCGCGGTCGCGGCGCTGCATCATGAACACTTCGCGCTCCATGGCGGGTTTGAGCGGTACAAACAACAGCCCATTTGCCTGAGGATGCGATGCACCCAGGGCCGACACAACGGCAACCCCTACGCCCGCCTGGGCCAGCGCCAGTTGCAGCGCCAGACTGGTGACCTCGATGCCCTTGCTCATATGCGGCACCAGCGCCGAGCCACGGGTTTGCAGCACCTGCATGATGCTGCTGTCTGGCGGCTCTTTGAGCAGCGGCAACCCGTTCAGGCCCCCGCTCTGCACGGCTGTCTGCAAGTCAAACAGCGCCGGGTTGCCCAACAGCCCGAGTGGCGCGGTCAGCAGCAACTTGCAGGTCAACGCGCTCGTATCGCCAAATAGCGACCCAATGCCCAGGTCGGCCTCAGCCCGAATCACACGCGACGAGATACCGGCGCTGTTGTCGTCAATCAATTTAAGCCGTACGCCGGGGTGGCTAAGGGCAAAACTGCGCAAGATACCTGGCAGCACGGTGCAGCCAAAAGCTGTGCCCAGCGCCACCGTCACAGCACCTGTCAACCCGGTGGCCTGCTCCAGCAGGTCGCTGGCAGCCTGCTGCAAATCACGTAGCAAGCGCTGGGCAACAGGCAAAAACTGGCTGCCTGAGTGCGTGAGCGTCAACTGCCGAGTGGTGCGCGCCAG
>JANOCP010000078.1:0-15811 GCA_031412235.1 Polaromonas sp. | reverse complement strand
GAGCTAGACAGCACCGTAAGCGTGGGTCCGTACACGGTTGTTGGTCCACACGTAAAAGTAGGTTCTGGCACCACGATTGGGCCGCACTGCGTGATTGAAGGGCACACCACGATAGGCCGCGACAACCGTATTTTTCAGTTCAACTCGCTGGGTGCGATTCCGCAGGACAAAAAATATGCTGGTGAGCCTTGCGAACTGGTCATTGGCGACCGAAACACCATCCGCGAGTTTTGTACTTTCAATATTGGCTCGCCCGGCGATAGTGGTGTAACCCGCGTCGGTAACGACAACTGGATCATGGCCTATGTGCATTTGGCGCATGACTGCACGGTGGGCAACAACACCATTTTTGCCAACAACTCGCAGCTGGCGGGCCATGTGCACGTAGGCGACTTTGTTATTCTGGGCGGCTTTACTGTGGTGCGTCAGTTTGTACGACTGGGCGCACACAGCATGACGGCCATGTGTTCGCTGCTTTTTGCCGACCTGCCGCCATTCGTCATGTCGCAAGGCCAGCCGGCAGAAGCAAGGTCCATGAATTTCGAAGGCCTGCGTCGCCGGGGTTTTTCCCCTGAACGCATCACTGCTGTCAAGGCCATGCACAAGTCGCTTTACCGTGAGTCACTGACGCTTGACCAGGCCCGGCTGCAGATTGCAGAATTGCCTCAGAAGTATCCAGAGGCTCTGCTGGATGTGCAGATGATGCTTTCGTTTTTAGAGCAAACATCGCCGCAGCGCGGTATCGTTCGGTAGTTTTATGCTTGATACGCCACAATTTTCCGACGGGCCGCCCTTAGGAAAGTTAGCCTCCTCGGGGGGCAGCGAATTACACAACGTGAAAAGTGTGGGGGCGACATTCGCAATGGTGGCAGGCGAAACTTCAGGCGATTTGCTTGCCGGCTTATTGCTCGATGGGCTAAAAGCCCGCTGGCCCGACATGACGGCTGGTGGCATAGGCGGCCCGCAGATGGAAAAACGCGGCTTTCAGGCCTGGTGGCCCAGTGAAAAGCTTGCGGTACGTGGCTATGTTGAGGTGCTGCGCCACTACCGCGAGATAGTCGGTATGCGCGAGCAGTTTAAAAAGCGGCTGCTGACTGAAAAGTATCCCGATATCTTCATAGGCGTTGACGCGCCCGACTTCAACCTTGACCTTGAGGCGGCGCTTAAAGCCAGCGGGATCAAGACCGTTCACTATGTCAGCCCTTCAATCTGGGCCTGGCGCTTGAGTAGGGTTGAAAAAATCCGCCGAAGTGTGGATCACGTACTGTGCATTTTTCCGTTTGAGCCCGCCTTGCTGGCCTCCCACGGCATTGCGGCCACCTATGTCGGACATCCGCTGGCCCATGTGATTCCCATGCAGGCCGATCGTGCCGCCGCCAGACTTCAACTCGGTTTGCGTGACGACGATACGGTGGTAGCGCTATTGCCTGGGAGTCGAAAATCCGAGATCCAGTACCTGGCTTTGAGATTCTTCAAGGCTGCAGCCCATATCATTCGGGTACAACCAGCTATTAAATTCATAGTACCGGCAGTTCCGGCATTAAAAGGCGAAATCGAGCGTCTGGCCAACGAGGCTGGTATGCGCGCCAAGTTGCAAATCCTTGAAGGCCAGTCTCACACAGCGCTTGCCGCCTGCGATGTCACGCTCATTGCCAGCGGTACCGCCACGCTTGAAGCTGCACTTTTCAAGCGTCCCATGGTGATTGCCTACAACATGAATTGGCTGTCGTGGCAAATCATGCAGCGCAAAAAGCTGCAACCCTGGGTTGGCCTGCCAAATATTCTTTGCGAAGACTTTGTTGTGCCTGAATTTTTGCAGGACGCAGCCACGCCCGAAGCCCTGGCCGATGCAGTTCTGCAATGGGTGGATGCAAAAGCCTCAGCGCCTGACAAAATAGCGACGGTAGAACAACGATTTATCCGCCTGCATGCCGAATTGCGGCGCGACACCTCCAGACTAGCTACCGATGCAATCCAGAAAATTCTTGAAGGCTGAGCAAGTCGCGCTGTCCTGGGACGTCCCCGGGCTGATTGCTGGCGTTGACGAGGCCGGTCGCGGTCCGCTCATGGGGCCGGTTGTGGCTGCAGCGGTCATTCTGGATGAACTACGTCCCATCAAGGGCCTGGCTGATTCCAAAAAGCTCACCGCCTTGCGACGTGAAAAGCTCTATGACGAGATTCGCGCCAAGGCGCTGTGCTGTTCCATCGCAATGGCTACGGTTGAGGAAATTGACGAGCTGAACATTCTGCAGGCAACCATGCTGGCCATGAAGCGGGCAGTAGAGGGCCTGCGTCTGAGGCCACAAAAAACGCTGGTTGATGGCAATCGCCTGCCGTCGCTGAGCATGCTCGCCGAGGCGATTGTCAAAGGCGATGAAAAGGTGCAATGCATTTCGGCAGCATCAATTTTGGCCAAGGTTCACCGTGACCGCTGGTGCGCGGATTACCACCTTGAATATCCGCAATATGGTTTTGCCGGCCATAAGGGATACGGCACCGCTGCGCATCTGGCGGCCCTGCGTGAGCATGGGGCTTGCCCGCAGCACCGCAAATCTTTCTCGCCTGTGGCTGCGGTCCTGTTATGAGTAGTGCTCTGGACGACGTTTCAGGCCACGGGTTTTCGGTCCCGGTAATGCACGTCAGTTCGCGCGACAATCCGCTGGTTAAAGAATTGCGAAAACTGTCACAAGAGAGCACCGCCTACCGCAAACAGGGCCGCGTATGGCTGGAAGGGGACCATTTGTGCCGTGCAGCTCTTTTGCGCGGCCAAAAACCTGCCCTGGCTGTGTTTTCGGAGTCATATTGGCCCGCAGCCCAACAAGAATGGGCACAGGTAGCTATCAAAAACATAGTAATACGGGATACCTTGCTGCCTGAGATCAGCGGCCTGGAGTCGCCCGCCCGCATGGGTTTTGTGATCGAGCTACCCGCTGCAGTCAGCATGCAGCCCGACATGGCCTCAGTCATTCTTGACCGCGTGCAGGATGCCGGCAATGTGGGCTCCATTTTGCGTAGCGCCGCAGCTTTTGGCTTCGGCCAGGTCATTGCGCTAAAGGGCACGGCGGCGCTTTGGTCGCCCAAGGTGCTGCGCGCCGGCATGGGCGCTCACTTTGGCTTGCGGCTCGTCGAAGGCCTTGAAACAGCTGCGCTGGCCAACCTGACGGTGCCGATTGTGGTGACCAGTTCGCACCACGGCAGTTTTTTGCATCAGCTGATGGCAGAAAAAAAACTGCCCATGCGCTGCGCCTGGGCCATGGGCCATGAAGGGCAGGGGGTAGGCGAAGAGCTGATGGCAAGGGCGGCGATTAAGGTACGCATAGATCAGCCCGGTGGGGAAGAGTCGCTGAATGTGGCCGCTGCGGCGGCTATTTGCCTGTACTCCAGCTCGATTTCCCGCAACTAGCGGGAGGGCGTTGACGCAAATCACTGCCAAAAACAGAGCGGGGGTTTTTCAAGCAAGGACCGCGGTCCGGCTTTGCCGGCCGCAAGGCGCAGCGGCCCCCTCGGGGGGCAGGGAGTTGCACGCGGTGATTGACCGTGGAAGCCCGTATTTTCAAGCAGGGGCCGCGGAACTGGCTCCGCCAGCCCGCAGGCGCAGCGGCCCCCTCGGGGGGCAGGGAGCGACACGAAGTGCGCGACCGTGGGGGCGATATATAATCAGGGGCTTTTCAAAACACAGCTTCGCCCAAGCGCACTTAAAGCCACATCCCTTATAAAAGTAGCCAGCAAGAGTCCCATCAGGACGTTTGCGTACGCTTGGGCGAACCGTAACAAAATCGGAGAACCCAGTGCTTTTGTCTCTACAGGGAACATCAGGAAAAACCCCTCACGCCATACTGGCGCTCGCAGACGGCACGGTCTTTATCGGCAATTCGATTGGCGCGCCCGGCGCCACGACAGGTGAGGTGGTGTTCAACACCGCCATGACCGGCTATCAGGAAATCCTGACAGACCCCAGCTACTGCCAGCAGATCGTCACGCTCACATACCCCCATATCGGTAATTACGGCATCAATGCCGAGGACGTTGAAGCCGAAAAAATCCATGCCGCAGGCCTGATCATCAAGGACCTGCCCTTGCTGGCGTCCAATTTCCGGATGTCCATGACCTTGTCGCAATACCTGGTCAGGGAAGGCACGGTGGCGATTGCAAATATTGACACCCGTCAGTTAACGCGTCACCTGCGCAGCAAAGGCGCACAAAACGGTTGCATCATGGCCTTGGGCCAGGATGAGGAAGTCTCGCAAGCTGCTATCGACAACGCCGTCGCCGCTGCCAAGGCCGCGCCCAGCATGGCCGGGCTTGACCTGGCCAAAGTGGTGTCCGTCAAGCAGACTTACGAATGGACGCAAACCGAGTGGAAGCTTGGCTCGGGCTATGGCGTGCAAATCACACCCAAATTCCATGTTGTTGCCTTCGACTTTGGCGTCAAGAAAAACATACTGCGCATGATGGCTGAGCGCGGTGCGCGCATTACGGTGGTACCGGCCCAGACACCGGCGGCAGACGTACTCAAGCTCAAACCAGATGGCATATTTCTGGCCAATGGCCCGGGTGACCCGGAGCCCTGCGATTACGCAATTGCTGCTGTGCGCGAGCTGATTGAAACCGGTCTCCCGACCTTCGGTATTTGTCTCGGCCACCAGATCATGGCGCTAAGCGCCGGTGCCAAAACCTTCAAGATGCAGCAGAGCCACCACGGCGCTAACCACCCGGTCAAAGACCTTGACACAGGGCGCGTCAGCATCACCAGCCAAAACCACGGTTTTGCGGTGGACATGACCAGCCTGCCAACGCACCTGCGCGCCACCCACATCAGCCTGTTTGACGGCACGCTGCAAGGCCTGGCCTGGACAGACAAGCCCGCATTTTGCTTTCAGGGCCACCCTGAAGCCTCGCCAGGCCCGCACGATATTTCGTATTTGTTTGACCGTTTCACTGCCCTCATGGAACAACACGGAGGGAAAAAATAATGCCCAAGCGCACCGACATAAAAAGCGTCCTCATCATCGGCGCTGGTCCCATCATCATTGGTCAGGCCTGTGAGTTTGACTACTCTGGCGTGCAGGCCTGCAAGGCCTTGCGTGAAGAGGGTTACAAGGTCATTTTGATCAACAGCAACCCGGCCACAATCATGACCGATCCGGCCACGGCCGACGTCACCTACATAGAGCCAATTACCTGGCAGACGGTTGAAAAAATCATCGCCAAAGAGCGTCCTGACGCGATTTTGCCGACCATGGGCGGGCAGACCGCACTGAACTGCGCGCTCGATTTGTGGCACAACGGCGTGCTTGAAAAGTACAAAGTCGAGCTGATTGGCGCCAAACCCGAAGCGATTGACAAGGCTGAAGACCGGCTTAAGTTCAAGGACGCGATGACCAAGATCGGCCTGGGTTCTGCCCGGTCCGGCATCGCGCACACTATGGACGAAGCTTGGACAGTACAAAAAACGCTGGGTTTTCCAACCGTGATTCGCCCCAGCTTTACCCTGGGTGGTACGGGGGGCGGTATTGCCTACAACTCTGAAGAGTTTGAAGTCATTTGCAAGCGCGGCCTGGAAGCCTCGCCCACCAATGAGTTGCTGATTGAAGAGTCACTGCTCGGCTGGAAAGAGTACGAGATGGAAGTCGTGCGTGACACGGCCGACAACTGCATCATTGTCTGTTCAATCGAAAACCTGGACCCGATGGGCGTGCACACCGGTGACTCGATCACGGTGGCGCCAGCCCAGACCCTGACCGATAAGGAGTACCAGATTTTGCGTAACGCTTCTCTGGCGGTACTGCGTGAAATTGGTGTCGATACCGGGGGCTCCAACGTACAGTTTTCCATCAACCCGGCAGACGGCCGCATGGTGGTAATCGAGATGAACCCGCGCGTGTCGCGTTCATCGGCGCTGGCCTCCAAGGCCACGGGTTTCCCGATTGCCAAAGTAGCAGCCAAGCTGGCTGTGGGCTACACACTTGACGAGTTGCGCAACGACATCACGGGCGGCGCAACCCCTGCGAGCTTTGAGCCCAGTATTGATTACGTGGTCACCAAAATTCCACGTTTCGCGTTTGAGAAATTTCCTACTGCTGACTCGCGCCTGACCACGCAGATGAAGTCTGTCGGTGAAGTCATGGCCATGGGCCGTACCTTCCAGGAATCGTTCCAGAAAGCCTTGCGTGGACTCGAAGTCGGCGTGGACGGCATGAACGAAAAAACACAAGACCGCGAAGTACTTGAAAAAGAACTGGGCGCACCCGGCCCGGACCGTATCTGGTACGTGGGCGACGCGTTTGCGATGGGTATGAGCGTGGCCGAAGTGTTTGCGCTCACCAAGATCGACCCCTGGTTTCTGGTGCAGATCGAGCAGATCGTCAAGATTGAGCTCGAACTTGAAACCACGACACTCGACACGATTGATGCTGCGACACTGCGCGCACTCAAGCAAAAAGGCTTTTCAGATCGCCGCCTGGCCAAACAGCTTAAAACCACAGATACGGCGATTCGTGAGAAGCGTAAAGCCCTTGGTGTACGGCCGGTTTACAAACGCGTAGACACCTGTGCGGCCGAGTTCTCGACTGATACTGCTTACCTGTACTCGACATATGAAGCCGAGGGCAGCGAGTGCGAAGCCGAGCCCACGAACAATAAAAAAATCATGGTGCTGGGTGGCGGGCCCAACCGGATTGGTCAGGGTATCGAGTTTGACTACTGCTGCGTACACGCAGCGCTCGCCATGCGCGAAGACGGTTACGAAACCATTATGGTCAACTGCAACCCTGAAACGGTTTCAACTGACTACGACACTTCAGATCGCCTGTACTTTGAGCCGTTGACGCTTGAAGACGTGCTTGAAATTGTCGATAAAGAAAAACCGTTCGGCGTGATCGTGCAGTACGGTGGCCAGACGCCTTTGAAACTTGCGCTGGATCTGGAAGCCAACGGCGTGCCCATCATCGGGACATCGCCTGACATGATTGATGCGGCCGAAGACCGAGAGCGTTTCTCTGCGCTGCTGCGAGAGTTGAGCTTGAAGCAGCCACCGAATGCTACGGCCCGTACCGAGCCTGAAGCGTTAGAGAAAGCCAGTACGCTAGGCTACCCCCTTGTCGTACGCCCCAGCTATGTACTCGGCGGCCGCGCCATGGAAATCGTGCATGAGCAGCGTGACCTGGAGCGTTATATGCGCGAAGCCGTCAAGGTTAGCCATGACTCGCCGGTCTTGCTTGACCGCTTTCTGAACGACGCGATTGAGTGCGATGTGGACTGCATTCGTGACTCTGTGGGCGCTACCTTTATTGGCGGCGTGATGGAACACATCGAACAAGCGGGCGTACACAGCGGTGACTCTGCCTGTTCATTGCCGCCGTATTCACTTAGCCTTGAGACCGTGACCGAGATCAAGCGCCAGACAGCAGCAATGGCCGCAGCCTTGAACGTTGTCGGTCTGATGAACGTCCAGTTTGCCATCCAGCATGTTGACGGCAAGGACGTTATATATGTTCTCGAAGTCAACCCCCGTGCCTCGCGCACCGTGCCTTTTGTCAGCAAGGCAACCGGCATCCTGCTGGCCAAGGTGGCGGCCCGTTGCATGGTCGGCCAGTCGCTGGCTTCACAAGGCATAGTCAAGGAAGTTACGCCGCCTTATTTCAGCGTGAAAGAAGCCGTTTTCCCGTTTGTCAAGTTCCCCGGTGTTGATACGATTCTGGGCCCCGAGATGAAGTCCACCGGCGAAGTGATGGGCGTAGGCAAGACTTTCGGCGAAGCTTTTGTGAAGTCACAACTCGGTGCGGGTACCAAGCTGCCAACATCTGGAAAAGTGTTTTTGACCGTCAAAAATAACGATAAACCAAGGGCAGTCGAGGTGGCGCGCTCCTTGCGGTCCATGAACTTTGATCTGGTCGCCACCAAGGGTACGGCAGCGACGATCCGTGAAGCGGGTATTGATTGCGTCACGGTCAACAAAGTCACTGAGGGTCGGCCTCACGTTGTCGACATGATCAAAAACAACGAAATTGCATTGGTTATCAACACGGTTGAAGAGCGGCGCAACGCCATTGCCGATTCCAGGCAGATCCGTACCTCGTCACTTTTGGCCCGTGTCACCACGTTTACAACGATTGCCGGTGCAGAAGCTGCAGTTGAAGGCATGAAGTATCTGGACAATCTCAGCATCATTTCGGTGCAAGAGATGCATGCCCAGTTGGTTTGAAGTTTTGGTTGATGGGTTGCGAGAGCCTTGGGTTAACACCACGCTGACGTGCATCCATTTGAATTAAACTTGAAACCGATTTACAAAATGCCGCTGCCAGGTGACTGGTGGCGGTTTCGCTTTTGCAGGACTCAAAAACATGGCAACCATTCCCATTACCAAGATCGGCGCTGAAAAACTCAAGGCCGAGCTTCACCAGCTTAAAACCGTTGACCGCCCCTGGGTTATCAACGCGATTTCAGAGGCGCGCGCGCAGGGCGACCTGAGCGAGAACGCTGAATACGAAGCCGCCAAAGACCGCCAGGGCTTTGTCGAAGGCCGGATTCAGGAAATCGAAGGCAAGCTGTCTGTTGCCCAAATCATTGATCCGTCCGAGATGGACGCGGGCGGCAAGGTAGTTTTCGGCTCCACCATTGAGCTGCAGGACGAAGATTCCGGCAACAAGGTGACTTACCAGATCGTTGGCGAAGATGAGGCCGACATCAAGTTTGGACGTGTCAACATCAGCTCACCGATTGCGCGTGCCCTGATCGGCAAGGATGAAGGCGATTCAGTCGACGTGATGGCACCCGGCGGCGTCAAACGCTACGAAATCATCGCGGTAATGTACATCTGAACACGGTGCTGACCCTGAGATACCGCTTTGGCCTCTTGATGGCCGCCCTGTGGTGGGGTAGCCTGACTGGCCTGGGGTTTCTGGTTGTACCCATGCTCTTCAAGTTCATGCCCAGCCCTGCTGCAGCGGGGGCCATGGCGGCCAGATTGTTTACCGCACAAACCTGGCTCAGCATCGTCTGCGCGATGCTCCTGCTGCTGGTTTTTAACCAAAAAGAGGCCCCAACCCAGGATTCACGGGCAATAGCAGCTATTAAATTTGCAGTGGCAGGTTTGCTGCTTGCCGTGCTGGTCGAGTTTGGTGTTGCACCGCTTATCGTCAACGCGAGGGCAGATGGCGGCAACCTCAAGTTCTGGCACGGCGTGGGAAGCACGATGTATCTGGGGCAGTGGTTCTGTGCCGGGTTTGCGCTTTGGCGCTTGAGTTCGGTTCCCACTGCGCCAAATCGCGTGGAATGAACCCGCTCCCGTTTTGGCTTACAAACGCTCAGCAGCCTCAAGCGTATTCACCAGCAGCATGGTGATCGTCATGGGCCCCACGCCACCAGGTACCGGCGTAATGTAGCCAGCGACTTCTTTTACGCCATCAAAATCCACATCGCCGCACAGCTTGCCTTCATCATTGCGGTTCATGCCCACGTCAATTACCACTGCGCCGGGTTTAACCATGTCGGCTGTCAAAACATTGCGCTTGCCGACGGCGGCAACAATCACGTCAGCCTGCAGGGTCATGGCCTTGAGGTCTTGGGTCGCGCTATGGCAAATCGTTACCGTAGCGTTTTTTTGCAAAAGCATCAGCGCCATCGGTTTGCCGACGATATTGCTGCGGCCAATGACCACGGCGTGTTTGCCGCGCAGCTCAAAACCAATGCTTTCCAGCATCTTCATGCAGCCATAAGGCGTACAGGGCCAGAAGCCCGGCTGGCCGACCACCAGCGCGCCTGCGCTGGCAACGTGAAAGCCGTCCACGTCTTTTTCTGGCGAGATCGCTTCAATCACCTTTTGCGCGTCAATATGCGCGGGCAGGGGAAGCTGCACCAGGATGCCGTGAATCGCCGGGTCATTGTTCAGCGCATCGACTCTGGCCAGCAAATCGGCTTCGTTCAGGGTGGCGTCGTATTTTTCAAGCACCGAATGCAGACCGTTGTCTTCACAGGCCTTGACCTTGTTGCGCACATAAACCTGGCTGGCCGGGCTGTCACCCACCAGTACTACCGCCAGGCCTGGCGTGATGCCGCGTTCGCGCAGGGCTGCAGCGCGCTGGGAAACTTCAGCACGCAGCTGTTTTGATAGGGCATTGCCGTCAATGAGTTGTGCAGTCATTTTTTTGCGCTCGTTTTGTGGTTTTAGAAGTGAAAACGCCCGCTAGCCTAATAACTGCGGGCGTAATTAGCTATAAAAAATATAGCAACTAATGGATGATTCCCGAAATCAGGCCTTCGGAGCTGTGGAACCCAAAGCAATCTTGAGTAAATCGGCCACGGTGTTGGCGTTCAGTTTTTCCATGATGTTGGCGCGGTGCGCCTCCACCGTTTTGATGCTGATGCCCAGGTCGTCGGCAATCTGCTTGTTCAGGCGGCCGGCAACAATGCGCTCCAGCACCTGTGCCTCGCGCGAGGTGAGCTTGGCCAGAAGAGCGTCGCGGCTGGCGGATTGCTGGTGGCCAGCGAAGGCCTCCTTGGCTTGCTCCAGCATGCGCTCAACCAGATTAACCAGGGCGTCTTCCTGAAACGGCTTCTGGATGAAGTCCATCGCGCCTTTTTTCATGGTGTTCACCGCCATCGGCACGTCGCCATGGCCGGTAATGAAGACGATGGGCAGTGGTGATTTGCGTTCGACCAGGCGGTCCTGAAGTTCCAGCCCCGTCATGCCGCCCATACGGATGTCAACGATCAGACAGGCAACCTCACGGGCGTCATAACGGCTTAAAAAGGTTTCAGCCGAGTCGTAGCAGCGCACCCGGTAGTCCTTGCCTTCAAGCAGCCATTGCAGCGAGTCGCGTACACCCTCGTCATCATCAACAACGTAGACGGTACCTTTTTTTGGAATCAAGCTCATGCCAAACTTTCTTTCATGAATTTTCAGTGAACTGTGCCCATTGGCTCCATGACGGACACTGGTGCCTGAACACGTCAGGGAATTGCTACGCTATTTATAGCAGATGCTGCCGGTAAAACCAGAGGTGTCACAGGGATCCAGAAGGTAAACCGGCATCCCGCTACCTCGCCGCCATTGTAGAGGTTCTCGGCCTCCAGTCTGCCCTGGTGGGACTCCACAATACTGCGGCACAGTTTGAGGCCTATGCCCATGCCTTCGGCCTTGGTTGAGTAGAAGGCTTCGTACAGGCGCGCAGTGACTTCGGGCGACAGGCCTTTACCCGAGTCAAGCACCGAGAACTCAACCACGCTCTGGTCTTCAATGGTCTTGGGCACCACCCGCAGCTCAACGCTACGGCGGGCTGTTGGCAGATGGGCCTGCTCGATGGATTCGGCCCCATTTTTCATCAGATTGATCAGTACCTGCTCAATCAAAATCGGGTCCACCATGATGGGCGGCAGGCGCGCGGCGATGTAGTGCGACAGGCGTACGTTGTGGCGCCGCAGTTCAATATCGGCCAGCTCCATCGCGTTGCTGACCATGGTGGCCACATCAGCCGAGCTGCGATTGGGCTCGCTGCGTTTTACAAACGAGCGTATGCGCTGAATGATCTGCCCGGCGCGGTTGGCTTGTTTGGCGGTTTTTTCCAGGGCCACCAGCAGATCCTCGTTGCTGATTTGCTGGCCTTTGATGCGCGAGACCATGCCGTTGCAATAGTTGTTGATCGCAGTGAGCGGCTGATTCAGCTCATGCGCGACGCTGGATGCCATCTCCCCCATGGTGATCAAACGGCTGGCGGTCTGCGCGCGTTCGTTTTGCTGGGCAGCCTGCTCTTCCGCGTGGCGGCGCGGGGTAATGTCTGTTGCAATCACCATTTGCGCCAGACGGCCATCGACCCAGGTCAGATAGCGTGAGCGCACCTCGAGCCATTTTTCGAGCTCGGGTAAAAAAATCTCGGCGTTTTCAGTCTGCGCTGCCGTCAGCGTGTCAGTTGGCAGACCAGCCAGTCCGTCGACCGCATCCAGCGCATCGTCATTGGGGTGTACGGCTGGCACACCGGCCTGCGCAATCAGGTTTATGTGCCCTGAAACTGCACCTCCAAACCACGAGCGGTATAGCTTGTTGGCAAACAGCAGCTCCTCGCTGCCGAGTGGCGCCACCGATACGGCGGCGTCAAGGCCTTCAAGCACTGTAGTGAAGCGCTCGTATGATGCCGACAGCTCTTCACGAATACGCTTGGGCTCTGTGATGTCGGTCATGGACGTCATCCAGCCGGTTTGCTGACCGCGCGGGTCAATCAGGGGTGACACATACATGCGGGCATCAAACATCTGGCCATTTTTGCGTTTGACGCGAACCTCAAACCCTCCGGGAGGTGTGCGGCCATGCAGTTCGTCGTCCAGGCGTGCCATCAGGGTGTCAATTTCGCCTTCGGGCCAGTGCGGGAAGGGCGGTGTCTGCCCTACAAGCTCTGATTCAAGCAAGCCCGTCATCTGGCAAAAAGCCGGGTTGACGTAAGTAATGCGCCCCTGCAAGTCCAGCGCCCGCATGCCCGTCAGCATGGAGTTCTCCATCGCACGGCGAAAGTTGGTCTCTGATATCAGGGCTTGCTGCGCCTGAACCCTGCGGCGTGTGTGGCGCCAGGTGCCCAGCAGCATCCAGACGGTAAGGGCGCTCAGCGCGCTGACCAGCCAGAAAAAGCCGCTGCCGACCACGCCCAGTGATGCCCGATAACCCTGGGCGCGTATCAGCAGCCCATTGCCCACGGGCGAGACGGGTATTTCGTAAAAGGCTGCGTCATCAGACCAGGGCAACAGGCGGACAGCCGGGTTGCGCGGCGGTGGTACGTTGCCGGCCAGTACGCGGTTGTTGTCATCGACCAGCGTGACGGCGTATTTCGCAGCGACCTCAGTTGGCACACCAAAGCGCAGCAGTCCGTCAATCGAATATTCGCCCATGACGACGCCGCCAAATTTACCCTGTTCATCCAGCGGGACCAGTATTTGCAGTGTGGGAGAGTTGTAGTTGCTGGTCTCAAGGGGGCTAAGAGGTCGGGAGTAAACCGGCTGGCGCAAATCCCTGGCCAGACCGTATGCACCGCCGGTCTCACCTGCCTTGAGCTGATCGCCTGCGCCACGCAGCTGGTTGGCGTTGGCACTTGCAGAAACATAAGCCACCTTAACCCTGCGGCGCGCATCAACCCAGGTGACCGCCAGCAGTTCCGGGTACTGGTTGACCAGTGACTCAGCCTGGGAGATGAATTCTTCGGCGTCGATCTCTTTGTTCGATACGTCGCGGCCTATGCGCATGAGCTGCTCCTGGCGCTCCAGCAGTCTGAGGCGCAGTCGCTGCTGGGCGTATTCCACATCACGCTTGACGGCTTGTTGTTCGCGGTCGATCTCTTCAATGCGGAGGTAGCCAAAAGCTGCAATCACGGCCGCCAGAAACAGCATCACGGCCAGTAGCGGGCCCAGCGTGATGAATCGGTCTTGCCGGGAGGGCGACTGCTTGCGCCACCAGCCACCCCACCATGCAAACGACACACGGCTGTCGGCAGACGCACCGTTTGCTACAGCTTCGTTCGAAGGAGACTCAGAAGAGCCGGGAGGTGGAATGTGGGGCATGCGCGATTGAGGAAGTTGATGCAGTTTACGGGAGATGTTTTAGTCGCCGTCTTAACCACTCCCTGCCAGTGGGGAAACAAGCACAGCTCAGGGCAATCACGTCATCCGTATTTGTGGGCATTCTTCGCATAATTTCATGATGTGAAACAAATAAGCACTATTTGAAATTTTTTAAATATTATGCGAAACTGAGGGCGTGAATCTAAATTGCGTTGTACAACCCGTTTTGTGCAGCACCATTAGAGGCGAGCTTCGTGCCCAGCCAGCTGACTTGAGACAGTTGATGCAGCGCTGCGCTAAACCCGAGATTTTTTTAAAGCAGGAGACAAAATATGGCTGCCAGCCCCAGCAATACAGGTGCGGAGAATTTGCACGCCGCTGCAAACGATACCCTCGACAAGGACACGCAGGAAACCCGGGAGTGGATGGACGCGCTGTCGGCCGTGATCGAAAGTGAGGGCCCCGAGCGGGCTCACTTCCTGCTGGAGCAACTGCTTGAGCATGCGCGGCAAAAAAGCATTGACATGCCTTTTTCAGCCACCACCGGCTATGTCAACACGATTGAGCCCGAGCAGCAAGAGCATGCCCCCGGCAACCTGGAAATTGAAGAACGCCTGCGCGCCTACATGCGCTGGAATGCCATGGCCATGGTTGTCAAGGCCAACCGTTTGCACCCCGCTGATGGCGGCGATTTGGGCGGTCATATTGGTTCATTTGCATCTCTTGCCAGCATGTTTGGTGCCGGCTTTAACCACTTTTGGCATGCTGAAAGTGAAAATCACGGCGGCGACTGTCTTTATATTCAGGGTCACGTGTCGCCGGGTGTTTATGCCCGTGCCTATCTTGAAGGCCGCTTGACGGAAGAGCAGCTGCTCAACTTCCGCCAAGAGGTTGACGGCAAGGGTCTGTCAAGCTACCCGCACCCTAAATTGATGCCTGCGTTCTGGCAGTTCCCTACCGTGTCAATGGGCCTGGGCCCGCTGATGGCGATTTACCAGGCGCGGTTTTTAAAGTACCTGCACGCACGCGGTATTGCCAACACCGAGAACCGCAAGGTCTGGGTGTTTTGCGGTGATGGTGAGATGGACGAGGTCGAATCTCTCGGTGCCATCGGCCTGGCCGCGCGTGAAAAGCTCGACAACCTGATCTTCGTCATCAATTGCAATTTGCAGCGGCTTGACGGTCCGGTGCGAGGCAACGGCAAGATCGTTCAAGAGCTCGAAGGCGAGTTCCGCGGCGCAGGCTGGAACGTCATCAAGCTGCTGTGGGGTTCGGGTTGGGACCCACTGCTGGCGCGGGACAAAGACGGCATCCTGAAAAAAATCATGATGGACACGCTTGATGGCGACTACCAGGCCATGAAGGCCAATGACGGTGCCTATGTGCGCAAACACTTTTTTGGCCAGCACCCCAAGGCACTCGAGATGGTTGCGCACATGAGCGACGAAGAAATTTTTGACCTGCGCCGGGGCGGCCATGACTCGAAAAAAGTCTATGCCTCGTTTGCCTCTGCCGTCAAACACAAAGACCAGCCCACCGTGCTGCTGATCAAGACCGTCAAGGGTTTTGGCATGGGCAAAATTGGCGAAGGCAAAAACAACGTTCACCAGACCAAAAAACTGTCAGACGAAGACATCAAGGCTTTTCGCGACCGCTTCAATATTCCCATTCCAGACAGCCAGCTCGCCGAGATTCCGTTTTACAAACCGGCTGACGACACGCCAGAAATGCGCTACCTGCATGAGCGTCGCAAGGCCTTGGGCGGCTATCTGCCGCACCGCCGCATCAAGGCCGATGAAAGTTTCACTGTGCCCGCTTTGGACACCTTCAAGTCAGTAATGGAAGCCACGCCAGAGGGTCGTGAAATTTCAACGACGCAAGCCTATGTGCGCTTTTTGACGCAGCTGCTGCGTGATCAGGCATTGGGCCCGCGTGTGGTGCCGATTTTGGTCGACGAAGCCCGCACGTTTGGCATGGAAGGTCTGTTTCGCCAGATCGGCATTTACAACCCTGATGGCCAGCAATACACCCCGGTCGATAAAGACCAGGTCATGTACTACAAAGAAGACAAAAAAGGCCAAATCCTGCAAGAGGGCATCAATGAGGCGGGCGGCATGAGCAGCTGGATTGCGGCGGCCACGTCGTACAGCACCAACAACCGCATCATGATCCCGTTTTACGTGTACTACTCAATGTTTGGCTTTCAGCGCGTGGGCGATCTGGCCTGGGCTGCGGGCGACATGCAGGCACGCGGCTTTTTGCTGGGCGGCAC
>JANOCP010000077.1:0-22221 GCA_031412235.1 Polaromonas sp. | reverse complement strand
GAACAATCATTTGCCATGATCCGTGGCGGCAAGATCAACCTGTCGATTCTGGGCGCCATGCAGGTCAGCGAAAAAGGCGACCTGGCCAACTGGATGATTCCCGGCAAGATGGTCAAGGGCATGGGCGGCGCGATGGACCTGGTAGCAGGCGTCAAGCGCGTGATTGTGCTCATGGAACACGTTGCCCGCAAAAAAGACGGCACCGAAGACATGAAAATCCTGCCCCAGTGCAATCTGCCACTGACGGGCGTAGGCGTGGTTGACCGCATCATCACCGACCTGGCCGTGATGGACGTTACGCCTGAGGGATTGAAAGTGGTTGAACTGGCCGACGGCGTGACGCTGGAAGCGCTGCAGGCCAAGACGGGTGTCAAGCTGATCTGAGCCCTGCAAAAAGTTACCAGCCCGAGCGCTGGCCTTGATTGCATGAACCGGGCTTGACCCGGTTTTTTCATTTTCACTTGTCGTCGTTTCATTTGCGTTCGCACTTTCAGGAGGCGCTATGAGACTGGCGTAATTGCACCACCTGGTTTTTGTATCTACAATTACCCATGCGTATCACCTTCGATCCCTTCAAGCGCGACAAGGCGTTGATGGAGCGAGGGCTGGACTTTATGGATGCCGAGATCGTCTTTGCGGGCGTTACCCTTGAGGTCGAGGACCTTCGTAAAGATTACGGTGAAAAGCGAATCATCTGCTTTGGCTTGCTGTCGGGACGGATGGTCGTCGTCGGATACACACCGCGTGGCGCGGATCGTCACATTTTCAGCATGAGGAAAGCAAATGAACGCGAAAATGCCCGCATCGCGCCGCTCCTTGGTCTCTGATCTTGCGCTGGTCGACGCGCACGTCGTGACGCAAGACGAATATGAAGAGCTGCCTGAAGCAGATGAAGAAATGCTTGCGCGGGCCGTGGTCAACCGGGGCGGGCGCCCGATTGCCACAAATCCGCGCAAGTTACTGTCCATCAGGTTGCCTGCCGACGTAATTGACCGATGGAAGGCCACTGGCCCAGGGTGGCAAACAAGAATGGCTGAGCGGCTTAGTTCGGTGCGGTGATGGGCTTACTTGTTCGAACAGGTCATTTATGAACGAAATACGCTCCTGGCCCAATTAATTCGGTTACGAGTAGCTACTGAATAAATAGCATCTGTCATGCCGGGCTTGACCCGGCATACATCTCTGCATGTTGTGTCCATCTCAACCGGAGAGAGGCTGGCTAGGTAGAGGTAAGTTTTGTACAGGCTGGGGCTAGAGTTCAGACGGCGTCCGTAAGCTGACTCGGGGATTTCAGTGAACAAATTTGATCTCCGCGCCAGTCTTATCTTGCAGGGTCTGAAACCTTCATTAAATTTAGAAAAACAGAAATGAGCTGGATCGTCGCCATAGTAATTGTTGTCATCGGGGTCGTGGTCTTCATTTCCATGACGGCATCGTCCTACCAGACTGCTTACTCCGACGACATCCTTAACGAGTTGCGCCAGCAGAACACCACTTTGCGCCGTTAGCGATTTGGGCCGGAGGAGCCAATTGGCTCAGAACCTTGGCATCGTGTGTTGAGTGCAGAAGAACAGCAGATAGTTTGGGCTGGCCAAAGCGTACTTCTTGGGCTGCGTGAGGTGGCGCTAATCGAGGATGACCGCGGACGTCACTGGCGAGTCGTGGTGGCCCATGAGAAAGGGAGGCTGCCTTTTATTGAAGCTAAAGAACTCTCGGTACATTAGCTCAAATATCTATTTTTAGATCAAATATGCTGCCTGCCCAAGTATTTCGGGCACTAGCAGCGACCAAATAAGTATCGTCACCGAACTTTCCTAACCCCAGTCTTCTTCGCAGGCGCCACCTGCACTAACTCATCCCGCGCCAGATTCTCAATCATTGCCAGCAGCACTTTGCGTGCGGTTTTGATGTCTTCTGGTGACAGACCTTCGACGCTGACGTGGTTGGTTTCTTCTGCCATGGGAACCAGTTTTTCCTTCAATGCCCGGCCTTCGTCGGTCAGGTAGACGTACATGTTTTTCTTGTTGGTGGGCAGTTGCTTGCGCACGATGTAGCCCAGCGCCTCCATGGCTTTCATGGCGGTGAAGGTGGTGGGCTCCATGACGCCGGCGCGTTCGCTCAGTTCTTTTTGGGTCAAGCCGTCGGCCTCCCAAAGAATGCGCAAAAAAGCCCAGTGGCCAAAGGGCACGGCGTGCTCTGCAAGGCGGATCTGCAGGGCGCGGCGAAACGCCCGTTCAGTGTCGCGTATGAGGTGTGCCATGCGGTCGTTGGGCACCGCTTCGCGCCAGTGGCGGATGATGTTCTGGGTGTCGTTGCTCATGATTGCCAAGCGTACCCGACCTGAAAAGCGGGTTTGCAATCGTGGCCGGACTGTGCTGACTCCAGAATTGCCAGGCAAACCGCTGTGGTGGCGCGGGCCCATTCGCCGCTGTGTTGGGCTGGTTTGTCATGGACCACGCAGTCAAACAGCTCGTTGATGACTTCTTCGCGCGGTATGCGCGGGGCGGGCAGGGCCTCAAACAGCCTTTCGCTGTCGGTGTAGATGGCTATGCCCGTGGCGCCAGGTCGCAGGTCGGCTTTTTCGCAGCTGATGATGAGCTGGCCGAAATGCTGATTAGCCAGGCCCGTGGGCAGCGCCAGGTTGGGCACGTAGAGCTTGCCGCCGTAGTTACGGGCAGCTTTCAGGGCGGTTTCTTCTGCCGATGTGGCGGCGTTTAACAGGCGGCCTCTGGCAGCGCCGTAATCTGCCGGGTTCTTGGCCTGGCCCATTTCGCCAATGTTGTCCATCAACTCGTCAGAATCGTAATGGCCGTAGCCGCTGTAGCTGCTCGATGCAAAAGCGCCGCCTTCAAAGCCTAGCAGCGCGCTGTACGCACCTTCGGTGGGGCGGGCGCTGTCCCAGGCACCTGTCATGGCACGCACGCTGGTGACCAGTCCGCCGCCCAGCACGCGCACGATGTCTATCTGATGGGTGGCCTGGCTGTGGATGACACCGCCGCCTGCTGCCGTATTCAGTTCTTCAGGGCGGCGCGGGCGATATAAAAAGTCGGTGTAGTTCAGTGCGTTAATCATCTTTACGCTGCCGTACACACCGCTTTCAATGATCTCGCGGCAGTGCTGCACGGGCGCGTTGAAGCTGTGGCTGTGGCCCACAATCAGATGCACACCGGCGCTGCGGGCGGCGGCAATCATGCGTGTGCATTCGTCCAGACTCAGGGCCATGGGCTTTTCAACCAGTATGTGTTTGCCGTGCGCTGCGGCCATGCAAACGTGGTCGGCGTGAAACTGGTGCGGTGAGGCGATGTACACCGCGTCAACCTGCGGGTTGGCACACAGCGCTTCGATGGATTCATAAGCAGGCGCTGCAAAGTCTTTTTCAAACTGTGCCCTGGCTACCTCAATCGGGTCAGTGGCAGCCACCAGCTTGACGCGGCTGTCATGCAAAAACGTGGGAAGCATCAAGGTAAAGGCCCGGCCCAGGCCAATCACGCCGATATTGATTTGGCGAGTCATAAATCCAGAATGATTTCAGCTGACTTCGCGCGCGACACACAAACCATGATGTTGCAGGCCTTTTCGTCGTCACTGAGCACCATGTCGCGGTGCTCAACCTCACCGCCGAGCAAGCCGGTGCGACACGATCCGCAGGTGCCGCTTTCACATGAACTTGTTACGCGTTGGCCGCTGGCACGCAGCGCCTCAAGAATTGATTGTTCTGCACCCACGGCAATAACTTCACCGCTTTTTTGTAGCCGCACGGTAAATGCCGTGTTCGCCGCATAGGTGCTGGCGTCCACGCCAAAGCTTTCAAAATGAATGGCGCTGGGTGACCAGTGGCCGGACATATCAGCCACCGCGTCCATCAGCCCACGCGGGCCGCAGCAGTACACATGCGCGTTGGTGGGGGACTCAAACACAGGCCAGAAATCAAAGGCCTGGTTGATGTCGCCGTTGTCATGGTGAAGCTGCACATGCGGCGCAAATTCGGGACTGGCCAGCTCATCTGAAAAAGCGGTGCTGGCTGCGTCACGGGTGCAGTAGATCAGTTTGAAGTTTTCATTACCCTGGGTTTTAAGGTGCCGCATCATGGACAGAATTGGCGTGATGCCTATGCCGCCCGCTACAAACAAAAATCGCGTGGCGCGGGGGTGCAGTTCAAAGTTGTTGCGCGGCACGCTGACGGCCAGGGTGTCGCCGGCCTTTACGTCGTCAGCCATGCTGATGGAGCCGCCTCGCCCGCCTGCATCGCGCTTGACGGCGATCTGGTAAAAATTTCTGTCTGCCGGGTTGCTGCACAGTGAATAGTTGCGCCGCACGCCGCTGGGCACTTCAACCGTCAGGTGCGCGCCGGGCGAAAAGGCAGGCAGTTCGCTGCCGTCCCTGTGGCGCAGCTCAAACAGATATATGCCACCTGCCAACATTTTTTTCTGCACGACCTGCAGCTTTAAAAAATCGGCTTCATGGCTAAGCGCTGATGGGTTCTGGGCGGGGCTAGGGTAAGTGCTGATTTTTGTCTCCTTGAACATTCTTGACAAATCAAAAGGTTCCGAATAATCTTAGGTTGCTAAGAATAATCGCATCAATCCAATATTGCAAGTCCTCTGAGAACCCTATGTTGACCCACGAAGAAAACGAACTGCTGTGCCGTGTTGAAGGCAAGGCCCCCATGGGCCAGCTGATGCGTCGTCACTGGACACCGGTGTGTCTGATTGAAGAAGTCAGCGAGCCCGACGGCACGCCTGTCAAGGCGCAGGTACTGGGTGAAGACCTGGTGGTGTTTCGCGACACCAATGGGCGCGTGGGTGTGATGGACGAATAGTGCCCGCACCGCCGCGTGTCGCTGGTGTTTGGCCGCAATGCAGACTGCGGCCTGCGCTGCCTCTTCCACGGCTGGAAGATGGACGTCGATGGCAATGTGCTTGAGATGGTGTCTGAACCCGCGGCCAGCGGCATGGCGAGCAAGGTCAAACACCTGGCCTACCCGACAAAAGAGTGGGGCGGTTTTGTCTGGGCTTACATGGGGCCGAGCGAAACCATGCCCGAGTTTGTGCCGCCTGCCTGGGCACCCACTGCAGATGTGCAGGTGACGATTGCCAAGGCCATTATTCCGTGCAACTGGGCGCAGATACTTGAAGGGGCGATTGACTCGGCTCACAGCTCCAGCCTGCATTCCTCAGACATGGTTCCGGCCCGCGTGGACAGCGCCAAGGCGACTGATTCGCTGTGGCTGCGGCCTTCAACCGACAAGGCGCCGCGCCTGCAGATTGAGCGCGGCAGCTATGGCTTCAGGTACGCAGCCATCCGTCGCCCCATTACCAATGCGGCTGTCAATGACTATGTACGTTCAACCGTGTTTGTAGCACCGGGAAGCGTACTTATCCCGCCCAACAACCTGTACAACGTCGCCAATATCAATGTGCCCATGGACGACACCAACACGGCGTTTTACTTTATTGCCTGGGGCGATGCAACGCAAACGCCAGACACAGCAACCTGGCGCAAATTTTTGGGTCAGGAAGTGGGCGTTGACCTTGACGACAAATACGTGCCGCTGCGCAACCGCAGCAACCATTTCTGGCAAGACCGCGCGGCCATGAAGGCGGGTAACTTTACGGGCATTACCGGCTTCCCGAATCAGGATATTGCCATGTGGGTCACGATGGGGCCGATTGCGGATAGAACCCATGAGCGTCTGGGCGCAAGTGATTTGGCGATAGTTGAATTTCGCAAGCAGATGCTTGAGGCCGTACGCGCATTTGACGCAGGTGCCACCGCCATCGGCACGGGTGACACGCGTATTCCCTCAAGCGTGTGCGCGTTTCAGGCGATTGTTCCCAAAACGACTGACTGGCGTGCGTATCAGGCCGCCTGCGTTCTTGACGCGAGCCAGCCTGCACTGGAGCCATCTTATTCAACGGCAGCGCAATAGAACTGACCACGTCTAACCAGAATCAGTTTGCTATTAAATTAATAGCTTCAAGTGACTGTAATCATTGGGCTAAGGCCATATTTTATCTAAAAACAACCCGGAGACATGCCATGCAACAACGTCGCTATCTGATTACCCGCCTTATCAGCCTTGTTACGGCTGCAGGTGCACTTGCTGTACCGCTGCTTGCCAGCGCGCAAGGTGCTTACCCCAACAAGCCCATCAAGCTGGTGGTGCCCTATTCAGCGGGCGGACTGCCTGACACCGTGGCCCGCATATTTGCCCAGCGCCTGACTGAAAAGCTGGGCCAGTCTGTGGTTGTAGACAACAAGCCCGGTGCCAATGGCGTGGTTGCTGCGCAGGTTCTGGCTTCATCACCCAAAGACGGCTATACGTTTTTAGTGACTGATGGATCGATGTTTTCCATCAACCCGGCAATCTATAAAAACCTGGGCTACGACTACAGAAAAGACTTTATGCCGGTTTCGCTCGCCGCACGGGCACCGCTTTATCTGGCGGTCAATTCCAAGGTCCCGGCCAACACACTGGCTGAATTCATTGCGCTGGCCAAGTCCAAACCTGGCACGCTCAACTATGGCTCATCGGGCGTTGGCAGTACCCATCATCTGAGCATGGAAGCGATGAAAGCTTCCCTGGGTCTGGACTTGACGCACGTTCCCTTCAAAGGCTCAGGCCAGTCAGTACCTGCGCTGATTGGTGGTCAGGTCGAAGTGCTGTTCGCAGCGTTGCCATCGCTGGCTGGATTTGTCAAAAGCGGGCAAGTCAAACTGCTGGCATCGAATGCCACACAGCGCTCGGCACAGGCGCCGAATGTGCCTGCGATTGCAGAGGTCATTTCGGGTTTTGACTTTGCGCCCATCGTCGGCGTGTTGGCGGCCACCGGAACACCCCAGAGCGCGATTGACCGCATAAGTTTTGAGATGGCGGCCATTGCCAAAATGCCGGAAGTCATCACCATTTTGAACAATGCCGGGATTGACCCGATTGGCAGCAGCCCGGTTGATTACAACCGGGCCATATTGGGCGAGAACGAGCGTTTGGCCAAGGCTATCACAGCGGCTGGCATCAAACCCGAATAATCTCCCTACATGTCAAAACTCAAACTCACCTTCGGCTGCTGGAACTACGACCGCACGCGCGCCCTGATGGATGGCAGTGTGCAGCCTGACGGCATTGACCTCAATTACCTCAATATGCCGGTTGAAGAAACTTTTTTTCGCATGCTGCGGCACAAGGAGTTTGAGGTTGCAGAAATGTCGCTGTCGTCATACAGCGTGTCCCTGTCAAAAGAGCTGCAGCCTTTTGTGGCGATTCCGGTTTTTCCGTCGCGGTTTTTTCGGCATTCATGCATTTATGTCAACGCCAACTCAGGCATACGCGAAGCCAAAGACCTGATAGGCAAGCGCGTGGGCAACCCCGAATACCAGATGACGGCCCCGGTGTGGATTCGCGGCATTCTGTCTGACCATTACGGCGTGCCGGTTGACAGCGTGACCTACCTTACCGGCGGTGAAGAAGAGCCTGGCCGGTCTGAAAAAATCAAGCTCGATTTGCCACCCAACATCAAGGTCGAAAGTATTGGCCCCAAACAAACCCTGGCGCAGATGCTGATGGACGGTGAGATTGATGCCTTGTACACGGCCCGCATGCCGTCGAGCTTTTTGAAAGGCGGTGGCAAAGTCAAACGCCTGTTTGAAGACTATGAGCAGGTCGAGCGTAACTACTTCAAAGAGACCGGCATCTTCCCGATCATGCACACCGTGGCGATACGGCGGGACGTGTATGAGGCAAACCGCTGGGTAGCGCGCTCGCTGATGAAGGCGCTTGAAGAGTCACAGCGCCGCACCTATGAAGACCTGTACGAAACCGCCGCGCTAAAGGTCATGCTGCCATGGCTCACATCGCATGTGGAGCAGGTCAAGCGTGAAATGGGCGAAGATTTTTGGCCCTATGGGTTTGAGAAGAACCAGGCAACCCTGCGGACTTTTCTGCGCTACCACTTTGAGCAGGGGCTTTCAAAGCGACTGCTGGAGCCAAGTGAGCTGTTTGCGCCTGAATCGCTTGAGGCTTTCAAGATTTAATGCCATGTTCAAGCGCATCAAACGCTATTAAGTTTATAGCGTTAAATACCCAAAATAATTGGACGTAGGTCATATTTGATGGTAATTTCAATGTCAGGCACGCATGTCTGATACCCATTTAGGCTATCTGCTGGCCTTCAGTGCCTTGATGCTGTTTACGGTCAGCATTTTGGTGACCAAGTTTGCCTCAAACCGTATTCCACTGGCGCTCGGCTTTGTGATTGCGACTGTGGTCAATGTAGCTTTTGCAGGGCTTGCCTTTCTGGTCCAACTGGCCTTGCGCGAAGGCGGCCTGCAATGGAACGCTTCTGCTTTTTTTCTGTTTGCAGTAGCGGGTGTGTTTTCAACCTATTTTGGGCGCTGGTTTTTTTATGAGTCTGTGGTTCGCTTTGGCCCGGCCAAAGCCAGCATATTCCAGGTCAGCAGCCCCCTGTTTACAGCGCTGATGGCCTGGCTTCTGATGGGTGAAAAGCTTACGGCACTGGTGGCACTCGGCATGTTGATGGCTATTGGTGGTTTGATGCTGGTGAGCTATAAGCCCGGTTTTTTTAGCCGGCACGGCGTCGGTGTGCCAGAGCCGGGCGGCGCCGCGACGACGCTTGCCGAGTTTGTTTTGCGCTCGGCTTTCCTGCTGGGTATCGGCAGTTCATTTGCATATGCAGTGGGTAACGTCATGCGCGGGCTGGCGATTCGCTCGTGGCCTGAACCGATTTTGGGCGCGCTGGTCGGTGCAACTTTTGGCCTGGTTATGCATTTGAGCTTCAGCCCTGACAAGGCCGGTCTTGTAGTGCGCCTGCGCAGTGCTGACCGCAAGGGCATATGGCAATACGTACTGATCGGCATGTGTAATATTTCTGCCCAGGCCGGGGTGATTGCAGCCATGCGTTTTATTCCACTTTCAGTGGTGACGCTGATTACCTTGTGCACGCCGGTACTTGTCTTTCCGGCGAGCCATTTTTTGTTCAAAGCAAAAGGTGAATTTACTGCCGCCGCCTTGCTGGGTAGCGCCATAGCCTTGCTGGGTGTAGCCATCATCGTGATGCGCTAGGCTTGCGACCAGTATGGACAACGATAAAAAGCTGTGCCGTGACTATGCCTCAGCCGCCGAGGCAATACAGATGCTTGGCATACGTGCGCAAACCCTGTATGCCTATGTCAGCCGCGGCTGGATACGCAGCATCGCGCAGAAGGGGCTCAAAGACAAACTCTATCTGCGCGAAGACCTCACACGCGTCAGCCTGCGGTCAATGGCGCGGTCGGGTCACGCTGCTGTGGCGGCAACGGCCATGAACTGGGGCGAGCCGATCTTCTCCACGTCGATTACAGAAATCACACCTGAAGGCCCGCGCTACCGGGGCCATCTGGCGGCTGACCTGGTGCGTTCAGGTGTGTCTTTTGAGGCCGTGGCTGAACTGCTCTGGACCAGTAGCCTGAACCCGAATTCAGCGTTGTGGACAGTGCACAAACCGTCTGTGCAACTGGTCAAGTTAACCGAGACGCTAAGCGCGCTGCAGGCGCAAGACAATGTGCTGGAATCATTTGCGTCAATCGTGCTGCTGCTGGGCATGCGGCGCGGCTCGGTGGCGGATCGGCTCCAGCAGGGCAATGCCCTGTCTGCTGCGCGCGAGATTATGCAGACCGTGGTGGCCTGCTGCGGGTTTGTGGGCAGCGCCAACAGGTACCGGCCCATGCTCAAGGGTGAGTCTATTGTTGAAGGGCTCATGCATGCGCTGTCGCTCACACCAAGTCTTGAAAACAGCGAAGCCCTGCGCGCGATTTTGATCTTGATGGCTGACCATGAGCTTCCGCCCGGCACCCTGAGCGCGCGTGTGGTGGCATCAAGCGGCGGAACCCTGCACAGCTGTCTTGCAGCGGCTTTTTGCGCTACCTCAGGTTTTGATGTGGGCCGCATGTATGACCGGGTTGAAGATTTTCTGGGGCAACCCCAGTCAAAAACGGTACTCGTCAACAGGGCGCTAAAGCTGCACGCGCAGGGGCAAAGCGTGCCGGGGTTTGATCACCCGCTTTACCCCAGGGGTGACCCACGTGCTGCGCAGCTGTTGGACATTACCCGTCAGCGTACAACCCAGAGTCGCGAGCTGCGCGCAATTTTTCGTTTTATTGACGAGATGGCACTTAGCACCGGTCTGCAGCCACGACAGGAAATGGCAGTCGTCATACTGGCCCGCGCCATGGGTTTGCCTCGCCAGGCGCCCGGGGCATTGTTTGCACTCGGCCGTATTTCAGGCTGGGTAGCCCATGTGCAAGAGCAGCGCGCTGCAGGAACCCTGCTGCGTCCACGGGCCAAGTTTGTGGAGGCTTTGGTGGAGCCTGCAGGGTCACATTGATTCACAGTTCAAGATTGAATGTTTACCTGCGACTCCGTACCATCAGTTTTGTTGGTACCTAACTGAAGGAGACAAGCATGAAATTTGATCGTCGCACATGGATGGTGGCCGCCTGCGCTGCCTCACTATTGGCAGGCTTTCCGGGCCACGCGCAGGACTACCCGAACAAGCCTATCCGCATCGTCGTGCCTTTGCCGCCCGGTGGCTCCAATGACGTGCTGGCCCGCTTGCTGGGTCAAAAAATGTCTGAGTCGTTTGGCCAGCCAGTCATTGTTGAGAACAGGCCCGGTGCAGCCGGCAATATTGCTACCGAATTCATGTCCAAGACCGAAGGTGATGGCTACTACATTGCGGTAGCGCCCAACCAGACGGTTGCCGTTAACCCAGTGCTTTACCCCAAGCTGCCCTTTGACGTGAACAAGGATTTGCAGGGCATCACGATGATGGGGCGGGTACCCATGATTTTGGTGGTTTCCCCGAAGATGACCGTGACATCGGTTGCCGAGTTGATTGCGCTTGCCAAGGCCAGCCCGGACAAGCTTTCATATGCCTCCGCAGGCTCTGGCAGCCCGCAGCATATGGCAGCTGAAGTGTTCAAGTCCATGACCGGTACACGGCTGACGCAGATCCCGTACAGGGGCTCGGCCCCGGCGCTGATTGATGTGCTTGGCGGCACGGTTGACGTGATGTTTTGCCCCATCAACTCCGCACTACCGCATATCCGTAGTGGCAAACTGCGCGCGCTGGGCACTACTGGTACCGCAAGGCTCGACCTGTTGCCCAACCTGCCGACCATTGCCGAGACCGTACCCAACTACGAGAGCGATATCTGGATTGGTATGGTGGCGTCCGCCAAAACACCACCCGCCATCATCAACAAGCTCAATGCCGAGCTGCGCCGCTCACTGGCCCTGCCTGAAGTACGTGACAAGCTGGCAGAGCAGGGCATTTATGCCGAGAGCAGCACGGCGGCAGACTTCACCAGGCTGATTGCCAGCGACCAGAGGCGCTGGGCAGCAGTCATCAAAGCCGCCAATATCGTTCCTGAATAAGCGCAGTTTTCAGACTCATTTCATCAGGAGATTTCATGACAGTTCCCTCCGGCGCTGCCGTGCGCCGCGATATTCCCGCGCCGTCAGAACCCAATGAGACCATCTGGGCCAGCGACGCGATTGCAGACATGTTGCGCGCCATGGACATTCCGTTTGTGCTGCTCAACCCTGGGGCGAGCTTTCGCGGCCTGCATGACAGCATCGTTAATCACCTGGGCAACGAAAAGCCGCAGATGATGGTGGTGCTGCATGAAGAGCATGCCGTTGCCATCGCCCATGGTTATGCCAAAGTCACCGGCAAGCCGCTGATTGCTATTTTGCACAGCAATGTTGGCTTGATGCACGGCTCGATGGCGATTTTTGATGCCTGGGTTGACCGCGTGCCGGTCATCGTGCTGGGTGCGACTGGCCCCGTGGACGCCAACAAGCGCAGGCCGTGGATTGACTGGATTCATACCGCACAAGATCAGGCCGCCCTGGTGCGCCACTTCATCAAGTGGGACTGCCAGCCGGCGTCGATTCCTTCGGCACAAGAAGCACTGCTGCGCGCAAGGCAAATCGCCACTACCGCGCCGCAGGGGCCGGTGTATGTGTGTTTTGACGCGGCGCTGCAGGAATCAAAGCTCAGTGAGCGCCCAGCGCTGCCTGACCCGGCACGTTATCTCGCGCCGCCGTCAGCACGGCCATCAGACGAGGTGGTGGCGCAGGCGGCAGAGATGCTGTCAAAGGCCAGCCGCCCGGTGATTTTGATGGGACGCGTTTCGCGCAGCGAAGCGGCCTGGGCAGAGCGTATCAAGCTGGCTGAAACGCTGAATGCAGAAGTGTTGACCGACTTGCGCATAGGTGCGGCTTTTCCTACCGGCCATGCGCTACATGCTGCACCTGCAGGCGCTTTTTTGACGCCCAATGCGCAAGCGGTGCTGCGAGAGGCTGATGTGGTTCTGAGCCTTGACTGGCTGGATTTGTCAGGCACGCTCAAGCAGGCCTGGGCCGACAGAACAGTCAGCAGCAAAATCATTCAGGTGTCGGTTGACCATTACAGCCACAACGGCTGGAGCATGGACCACCAGGGCCTGCCACCGGTTGATTTGTTTTTGTTGTGTGAGCCCGAGCCTGCAGTGATCTTGCTGAACCAGCATGTGAAGGCGCGAGCCACCCCAGCGCCTGTCAAGCGGCCGCTTCCGGTGGCCGCGCCTGTACAAATCGTGCCCGGCGCTTCGGGTGCCAGCAACATGACAGTGATGATTCTGGCTGCCACCTTAAAACGTGCTGTCGGTGACCAAAAAATATGCCTGATGCGCCTGCCGCTCAGCTGGAGCGGTGAGATGTGGGACTTCAAACACCCACTTGACTTTCTGGGCTACGACGGCGGCGGCGGCATTGGCTCCGGCCCCGGCATGTCGATTGGCTCGGCCCTGGCACTGAAGGGCACAGACCGCCTGCCGGTTGCGGTGATTGGCGACGGCGACTACATGATGGGCGTCAATGCCCTGTGGACGGCCGCCAATGCCCGCATACCGATGCTGGTAGTGGTGTGCAACAACCGCTCGTTCTTTAACGATGAAGTGCATCAGGAGCGCGTAGCCCGCCAGCGCCAGCGGCCGATTGAGAACCGCTGGATAGGCCAGCGCATCAGCGACCCGGCCCCCGATCTGGCCATGATGGCACGTGGCCAGGGGCTGCAGGGTATTGGCCCGGTTGAAGATGCAGCTGAGCTTGAACGTGTCTTGATTGAGGCGATTGCCGATGTCAAAAACGGTGCCACCATCGTCATTGATGTGGTGGTGCAGACCGGCTACAGCGCAGCGATGACCGCAGGTTTGACGCGATCGTCCAACTAAAGCAGTATTTTTTTGAGGAACAAAACCCATGCGAGCACACGAAATCCCCGAGGGCATACTGCCCACCCAGCGCGGCCTTTATTACGGTGGCGCCTGGCACGCGCCGAAGGCGGGCGGCTATCTGGACACCATCAACCCGACTTATAACGAGGCCATCACGAAGGCGCCAGTAGCTGATGCCGACGATGTAGACGCTGCTGTACAGGCAGCGCATGCCGCTTTCCCGGCATGGGCAGCCACGCCGCCCGTAGAGCGCGGTCGCTACCTGCGCAGGGCAGCGGCAGTGCTGCGTGAACATGCCAAACCGCTGGCACTGCTTGATGCCCTTAACAATGGCAACCCTGTATCTGCATTGGCAATGGACGCCGGTTTTGCGGCCGACTGCCTGGACTATTTTGCTGGCCTGGCCACCGAGATCAAGGGTGAGACCATTCCCATGGGCGATGGCAACTTCAACTACACCTTGCAGGAGCCGCTGGGCGTGATTGCCCGCATAGTTGCGTACAACCACCCCTTCATGTTTGCCGCCGCGCGTCTGGCTGCGCCGCTGGCTGCCGGCAATACGGTGGTCGTCAAGTCGCCCGACCAGGCACCGCTTTCAATATTGCGTCTGGCTGAGCTGGTGGGCGATATCTTTCCGCCCGGTGTGGCCAACTTTTTATGCGGTGGCCGTGAATGCGGCGACGCCATGGGCCGGCACCCGCTGGTACGCAAAATCACATTGATTGGAGGCGTGCCCACCGGCAAGGCGGTGATGAAAACCGCGTCTGACAACCTCAAGCCGGTACTGCTTGAACTGGGCGGTAAAAACGCGCTGGTCGCTTACCCCGACGCAGATACCGAAAAGCTGGTCAACGGCATCATCGCCGGCATGAACTTCACCTGGTCAGGCCAGAGCTGCGGCTCTACCAGCCGGGTTTTTTTGCATGAGTCGATTCACGACGAGGTGCTTGAAAAAGTCGTCAAACTGCTGCCCCAACGCCATAAGCCTGGCCTTCCAACTGACCCCAAAACCACCATGGGCTCTCTCGTGAGCCGTGCGCAGCTTGAGAAGGTCGAGCGCTATGTCGCCATCGGGCTTGAAGACGGAGGCAGACTGGTCTGCGGCGGCAAGCAGCCCGACGACGAGGCTCTTAAAGACGGATTTTTCTACGAAGCCACAGTATTTGCCGACATGCAGCCACACATGCGCCTGGCGCAGGAAGAGGTTTTTGGCCCGGTAATGTCAGTATTCAAATGGAGTGACGAAGACGCGCTGTGGGAAATCGTCAACGGCGTTGACTTTGGGCTGACAGGTTCGATCTGGACGCAAAACCTGAACACTGCGCATCGTGCCGCCAAACGCATACACACAGGCTATGTCTGGCTCAACAACGCCAGCCAGCACTTTATGGGCGCGCCGTTTGGCGGTGTAAAGCAGTCGGGAATTGGCCGCGAGGAGTGCTTTGCCGAGCTAATGGAATTCACGTACACCAAGAACGTGAACTTGAAGCTGGGCTAGAAAAACGAATTAAGCAAAAAACAAAAAAAGGCGGGCAGCTTTGTATTACCCACCGCGTTGAGTTTTTATTTACCAGAGGTGGTCTATTTGACGGTAACCTGAATCGTGGAACTCATGGCTGGCCCGTAAGACTGGTGCGCACCATCGCCAAATTGCGAAGTCAGCCGGTACTGACCCGGCGGCAGCGTGATCATGGTTTCTGTCTGCCCTGCGCCAAAATGCTTGTGTTGGTCATCAAACGGTACAGATTGGCCTTTTGGCAGTGCCATCTTGTTGATGAGCAGGTGGTGGTGGCCACTGTTTTCCTTGATATCGCCCAAGGGTTCGACCTTCATGCCCACCACGCCAAAGCGAACTTTAAACGTGGTGCCAACCGTTGCGCCGTCAGCAGGTTCAAGCAGGGAAACAGATTGCGCAGGGGCTCGGGTTGCACAGCCAGCCATCAGGCTAACGGCAAGGCAGACCAGCGATGTGCCTGCGAGCAGGCGGCGATATGCATTTGTAAAAGCCATGTGGATCTCCAAAAGTTATTGATTTGTGTAAAGGTCGCAGAGCTGACTTTTTTTGCCAGCTCACCAGATTTTGACCTTATCACCCCGGGCGGGCATTGGCAAACCACAGAAACCCCTTAATTGCAAACCTTTGGGCTTGGTGGCCTGTGGACATCACGAACGGATACCGAATCGCTGTTGCCATACCGAGGGCAAAAAGAGACAACAGTTTTTCTGAGCCGGGAAGTGGTTTGGCAGGTTTGATTACCTGATGCCCGCCACCAGCGAGGCATCGGCTTCCGTGACGTTGCGTGCACCGCACAGCTGCATGGTGCGCGTCAACTCGTCCTTCAAGATGGCAATCGCCCGACTGGCGCCTGGCTCTCCCGCGGCAGACGCGCCGTAAAGCGTTGCGCGGCCCAGCATTACTGCCTGGGCCCCGAGTGCCAGGGCTTTGAGAATATCGCTGCCGCGCCGTATGCCGCCATCAAGCAGCACCGGGATTTTTCCATCCACAGCGCGCACCACAGCAGGCAAGGCGTCAAAGGTTGCCAGGGCGCTATCAAGCTGGCGGCCACCATGGTTGGACACCACTACTGCGTCACAGCCCATGTTGGCCACGCGCAGCGCATCATCGGGCCGGAGAATTCCCTTGACGATCAGCTTGCGTGGCCAGCTGTCTCTGATCTTCTGAAGGCTTTCCCAATTAAAAGCCGGGTCATAACTGCGGCCTACTGACGAGGCAATAGCGGTTGCATTGGTGGCCTGCTTTTCAAGGCCCACCAGGTTTTCCATGACCGGCATGCCGTGGCGCACGACGCTGGACAGCCATCGCGGGTGCTGCATAAAGTCCCAGACGTTCTTGGTCGTGAAGCGAAAAGGCACCGAAAAATCGTTTCGAAAGTCGCGTTCCCGTTTGCCACCTACTGGCAGGTCCACGGTAATCACCAGCGCCTCATAGTCAGCCACACGGGCGCGTTCTATCAGCGCGGCCAAAAACGGTTTGTTGCGCAAAATGTAAGCCTGGAACCACAGCCTGCCCGGCGCCTGGTCTGCAATACTTTCGATCGAAGCCGTTGCGGTGCTCGACAGCGTGTACGGAATACCGGCTGCGGCAGCCGCGCGCGCAATGGCAATATCACCGCCGCGCCAGCCAAACCCAACCGCGCCTGTTGGTGAAATAGCCATGGGAAGTGCAGCACGCTGACCCAGAATAAGGGTGCTGGTGTCTATCGTGGAAACGTCTGTGAGTACCCTGGGCATGAGCCGCAGACGCTTGTACGCTGCCTGGTTGTCTCGCAGGCTTATTTCATCTTCAGCGCCGCCGTCAAAAAAATCAAAGACGGCGCGTGGCAGCCTTTGTTTTGCAGCACGGCGAAGGTCTTCGATGGAATAGGCTTTGGCTATGTTCTGGGTCACTGGCGTATCGATCAAACCGGGGTTAAAAAAGCGCTGTTGTTAATTGACTTCTGGCTTGATTGCAGCGGTCCTGATGACGTTTTCCCAGCGGTCGTAGTCACGTTTGAGGTAAGCGGTAAACGCCGCAGGAGAGTCCCCCACAATAACCGCCCCAAGTTTTTCAAGCTGTGCTTTGACATCGGGTTTCGCCAGCGCCTTGACCATGGCATCGTTCAGGCGGTTGACGATATCTGCGGGCGTTTTGGCTGGTGCGAGCATGCCTACCCAGGGTGCGGTTTCTTCAAAACCAGGAAAACCGACTTCGGCCATGGTCGGTGTATCGGGGAACTGAGGCATCCTTTTCGCAGTGCCGACAGCCAGCAGGCTGATACGTTTTGCTGCCACGTTATCGGCAATGCCAATGACCGGGTAGAACATATAGTCCACACGGCCCGACATGACCTCCAGAAGTGCCGGGCCATTGCCCTTATAAGGTACATGCAGCATTTTGGCTTTCGCCAGGGTGGCGAGCAACTCGCCCGCAAGGTGACCCGAGCCACCGCTGCCAGAGGACGCAAAGCTCACGGCTTCTGGTTTTGCGCGCGCCTTCTTGAGCAATTCCTGCATCGTTTTATGGGATGAATCGTGGGCCGTCACAGCGACCAGCGGTAGCGTCGCTGCATTCGAGATGGGTGCAAAATCTGTTTTGGGGTTGAAGCCCGCCTGGTCACCGAGCAGTATCGGGTTGACGTTCAGACCCAGCGATGAAAACAGCAAGGTGTAGCCATCAGGTGCCGCGCTTTTGACTTCCCGGGTTGCAATCATCGAACTGGCGCCGGCCTTGTTATCAACAAAAACAGTCTGTCCCAGCGTCACGCCCATGTCGCGGGCAAGGACGCGGGCAATGATGTCGGTGGGACCGCCCGCTGCGAAGCCGACCAGCAGCCGTATCGGTTTGCTGGGGTAGGGGTCTGCAGCTTGAGCGACTGGCAGCGCCGTCAGACTAATCGCAGCGGCGGTAATGAGTGTTAAAAATGATGGTTTCATGAGGTGTCTCCGTGGGGTAATTTTGTGGGTTTCGGTTTATGGCTGCTACTGCAGTGGCTGTCGCGGCTCAGGCAATCAGGTGTTCCATGCTGCCGACCTGCGTTACCTCAAACCTGAGGTGATCACCTGGTTTCAGATAAACCGGCGGTGTCCTGAAGGCCCCGATGCCTGCAGGGGTCCCGGTGGTAATGACGTCGCCTGGCTCCAGCGTCATGAAGCGGGACACATAGGCAATCAGCGTAGCGACCGGAAACAACATGTCCGCCGTATGCCCATGCTGCATCCGCACGCCGTTGAGCCAGCATGACACATCCAGCGCCTGCGGATCTGCAATTTCATCCTGCGTGACCAGCCACGGCCCCATGGGGGCAAAGCCGTCCATGCTCTTGGCAAAGGTGGTCTGCGCGGGTGAAATGTCGAACTGGAATTCACGGGCACTGAGGTCGTTCAAAACGGTGTAGCCAGCCACCAGCGACAGGGCCTCGCTCTCCGGTACGTCCCTGCCGTAGCCGCCAATGACCACCGCCAGTTCGGCCTCGAAGTCCATTTTGGTAACGCCAGCCGGGCGGGTCACCGGCGCGCCGGGCGCAGCCACTGATGAGGGCATCTTGAAGATGATGCGCGGGTTCTCAAAAGGCGCGACGCCTGTCTCTTTGGCATGGTCGGCGTAGTTGCGACCGACGCCAATAATTTTTCCGGGTCGTGGAACCGGGGCATACAGTTGCACACTCTCCAGCCGTTCCATATTGAGCGCTGGGTCCTGCAATGCTGTGCGAACGAATGCGGCCAGTGATGCGATGGCCTGGCTGCCTGACTGCAGCCAGCGCATGATGCCTTCGGCTGGCGCTGACGTACCAGACCGCAAGTGATGCGCAGCGGCTTCCGCCGAAACTGGCAGGCTTGCAATCCAGGGCGAGATATTAAGCACCCGCTGCTCAATCACCACGCCGGTCAGAACTGGACCACCGTTTTGGCGGTAAGTGATAACTTTCACGCAGCAGTCTCTTCAAAATAGCGATTGGCCATGACTTGGCAACGCTTGATGTAGCGGTGCTCATCGGGGCGGTAGTCGGGCACGGCGTTATGCAGGGTTCCCATGTTGTCCCACATCAATACATCGCCCACGCTCCAGCGGTGGCGGTACTGGTATTTGGCCTGTAGCTGATGCTCGGAAAGGAAGGCCAGAATGCGGTCGCTTTCCGGCTCTGGCAACTCATTGATACGCATCGAATAGCCAGGATTTGCATAAAGCACGTTTTTACCGGTGATGGGATGCTTCAGGAATATCGGATGTGAAACCGGTGGCTTGGCTTTGCGCTGTGCGTCGGTCAGCGGCGGGCGGTTACTGCCTTTTTCGTTGCGCATCTTGTCCCAGAACTTGGCGAAATCGTGGGTGACCGTCATGTCCGCGAGTTGCGCTTTCAGCTCTGATGGCAAATCTTCATAAGCGGCGTGCATATTGCAAAATTCGGTATTGCCCAGCGGCTCGCCGTTGCGGTGCGGGATTTCAATGCCGTAAAGCACATTTGTAAAGGCGATCATGCGGCTATAGGACATGTCGGTATGCCAGTCCTGACCCGCATCGCTCATGCCAAGGGCTTTGCCATTTTCAACCTTGTTGGAAAGAATCATGACCTCAGGCAGACCCGGCTCCTGAAACAGATTGGCAACGTTGATTTCCAGCCGGCCGAAGCGCTCGGAGAATTGCTTGAGCTGCAGTGATGTCAAAGTCTGCTGTGGATAGCTCAATACGCCGTAGTGACCCAGTGCTTGCTCCAGGGTTTTGAATGCCTCATCAGACAAGGGCCTTGAGAGGTCAAGGTCCTCAACGCGTGCGCCAAGGGATTTTCCGCTGGGTATGAATTTCATAATGGTTATTTCGGTGAGTTCAAAGGGTTAGCTGATTTTTCAGGGGCAGAGAAAAATCAAGGCGAATCAGTCATAAATTCAAATTCGGGGGTAAACGTCATGGCTGCAATCTGCCACGTCTTTTCTACAGGACGCATCGCTGCATGAACAACTGAAATTCGAAAAGCACGACTGATGGCAACCGGTCCTGTATGCACGGCCCCGTCGTCAAAGCGGTAGACCGTCATATAGGCCACCAGGTGGGTAAGATCCAAGGCCTGCGATTCAATAAAGCCATTGCTGATGACGTGCCGGATGCGTTGTGTCGTAGATCTTTTTTGCATCGCCAGGGTAATGTTTTGCCTGCCTTTTAAAAGCTCGCCCTGGCGAAGCAGGCTCCCGTCGGGTTCGAACAAGTGCATAAGCCGCTCATAGTCTGAGGTGTCGAGTGCGTAGAACATTTCATGCACTACCTGCAGGCAGCCACTGAGCGCTTTGCTTACATCTGCGTCCATCGAGCTTCCCTTTGTCCTTGATTTCCAGCGTCACCCACACAGGCTGGATTGAAGGTGTGTGCGTTTGCCATTGCCGAATTTTAGGTATTCGAGTCTCCTCGACATAGCCTTCGAATCGGAATATATTGTTCTCATTCAAGAAACAATGAAGTCGTAATGGACCGTTTAAAAGCTATCGAGATATTTGCTGAAGTCGCTCGGGGGCGAAGTTTCACTGCGGCAGCACAGCGCTTGGGAATGGCCAAAGGCAATGTCACCAAGCATGTGAAATGGCTTGAGGAGTTGCTGGGTGCCCAGCTGCTAGCCCGCACCACGAAGAGCGTTAGCCTGACTGAAGCAGGGCTGTCCCTGCTTGAAGGCGGGCAGGAACTTCTCGATGGCTTTGACGCGCTTGAAGCAGCTGTTCGCGGCGCTGTCAAAGATTCGAAAGGCACGATAAGAGTCGGCACGCCGCCATCGTTTGGCGCCGTGCACCTGGTGCCGCTGGTGACGGCCTTTTCGGCTATGCACCCGGACATTCAGTTTGCCATGCACCTCGATGACGGCAGAGTCGATATTGCAGAGGAAGGGCTGGATCTGTCCCTGCGGATTGCGCCATCACTGAAGGACACCAGCCTGGTGGCGCAAAAGCTTGGCAGTGTGCCGCAACTTCTGGTCGCGTCCGATGCCTACCTCGCTGCGAAAGGCAAGCCGCACAGCCCGGATGATCTTGCGGGGCACGATTGCCTTGTACATGCACTCAAGTCGCCAACCAACTTCTGGACCTTTACCGGTCCGGGTGGAAAAAAATCGGTACGTGTGTCTGGTTCCATGCGCGCAAATTTCGGTGAACCCTTAAGGCATGCCGCACTTTTGGGGCACGGCATTTCGATGCATCCGAACTACATGGTGACGCAGGACATCAAGGAGGACCGGCTCAGAATCGTCTTGCCCGCATACCAGCCCAACGGACTTGATATTTACGCGATGTACCCGAGCAGGCGAAACCTGCCTGGCCGGGTGCGCCTGTTTCTTGAGTTCTTGAGGGAGCGCTTTCTGAACAACCCCGAGTGGAAAACGCAAGCTACCGTACCGTAAAGGATGTTTGAGCTGACCCAGGAGTTGGAGCGGGTGAAGGGAATCGAACCCTCGTATGAAGCTTGGGAAGCTGCCGTTCTGCCATTGAACTACACCCGCATGGGCCGCATTATAAAACCCAGATCAGTGTGATGCCTCAGGGCCTCAGGTAAGCCCAGCCTTCGCTTTGTCTGGTCATGATTTCAGTGACACCGGCGGGCACGTATGCAAGGCCGCTCAGCATGTCGTCTCGCGTCAGCTTTTGCCCACGCATGGTGTTCTCGCAGGCCAGTACCTTGACGTTCGCCTTCGTGGCGTCGGCGATGCGTGAGCCAGTCGGGGACTCCAGCTTGAGCATGCCGATGCCGGGGCCGTAGGCGACGATTTCAATGTCTACGTTGGCTGCGCCTACGTCATCCTGCAGGTTTTTGGCGTTGTTCAGGGCCAGATTCCACTTGGCGGGGTCGTTGTCACTGACCTGAATCACTATTTTGTGGCGTTTTGTGCCTGCAGCCAGTGTTTTTTGGGCATTGGCAGCTATCAAAAAAGGAGCTAGAACAAGTAGCGAGCTGATTGCACCTGCCTGAACAAAGAGTCTGCGATTCATTTGATGGGGTCTCCGGAATAAATGAGCTGGCACTGCGGCACAGGCTTTTGAATCATGTGGCTTCTTAACGAATTTCACGTATCGTTTTTACACTGGCTGAATAGGCTGCTGCGCAATATGCGGGGCGACTTGATGTAGCTGCCTTGCAGTCTGACTCGTCAGCATAGGCAGAGCGGCTTATGGCCAAAGTCAAAGCCTGCATGCCTATGGGCGAAACGGCAAGGTCAAGAAAAGGCCCGGCCTCCTGGCCCACCAGCTGGCTGATATCGCGTTCGGTTTTTGAGAAAACGACCAGCAACTGGTTATCGCCTTCGGGGCCACCGGCTACCAGCGGCCAGCCTGGGCGCGGCAGCTCAAGCGACTGGCCCGCGCGTATGCGGTTGTCGCGGTCAGCAGTGTTGGGAAAGAGCATGACGGCATTTTTGCCGTCGCCAGTAGCCTGAAAAATATAGAAAAAACCGTCGGCAGGTGCCTTGACATTCATGC
>JANOCP010000076.1:0-15925 GCA_031412235.1 Polaromonas sp. | reverse complement strand
GAAAAGATGGTGTTGCGCGTGATGCCGTTCAGCGCACCGGCGCTGGAGTCCGGCGTGTAGACCACGCCTTTGCGCACGATAAAGACGTTTTCGCCAGCGCCTTCAGAGACAAAGCCTTGCGGGTCGAGCAGCAGCGCCTCGTCATAGCCTTCATCAAGCGCTTCCATGTTGGCCAGAATCGAGTTGGTGTAGTTGCTCACGGCCTTGGCGTGAATCATGGTGATGTTGACATGGTGCCGCGTAAAGCTCGATGTCTTGACGCGAATACCGCGCTTCAAACCGTCGTCACCCAAGTAGGCGCCCCAGGGCCAGGCGGCCACCATCAGATGGATCTTGTTGCCCTTGGGCGATACGCCGAGCTTTTCAGAGCCAATCCAGGTCAGCGGGCGTATGTAGCAACTGGGCAGCTTGTTGGCGCGCACCACGTCGAGCGTGGCCAGCATGACTTCTTCTTGAGTGAAGGGAATCTTCATACGCAGGATTTTGGCGCTGTTGAACAAACGCTCGGTGTGCTCTTCGAGCCGGAATATGGCGGTGCCACCATCGGGCATCTGGTAAGCACGCACGCCCTCAAAAGCGCCGCAGCCGTAGTGCAGTGTGTGCGTCAGCACGTGGATTTTGGCGTCACGCCACTCGACCATCTGGCCATCCATCCAGATTTTGCCGTCGCGGTCTTCCATGGATGCGGGCGGGGTGGGCTTTGCGGTGCTGGTGCTCATTTGAGTGTCTTTCTGTTGTCTGGCAGGTGCAGTTTTTTTGGCGATTTTTTGGCAGCGTGGGCGGCAAGCCCGGATTTTACGGGCTTATGCATTGTCGGACCCGGCTCATGCCCGAGGCGGCGCGCGTGTCATGGCGGCTTCACATACGCCCATCAACATCAGGGCTGGCTTAACGCAAGCTTGCTTTTAAAGGGATGGACATCATGAATGCATTATCAAAAATAGCTCTGTTTTTATTGGCAATCCACACAGCAAATGTCTGGGCTGCAAGGCCAACTGACGCAAAAGCCGACATCAAGGTGGCCGCTGCCGACGATGCCCGCTGCAAAAAGGAGGTCAATCAGTACATCGAGGCCCTGCAGTTTGTACGCCAGTCGGCAGGCGACGAAGTTAGCGCCAAGGTCATGAACAACTATGTCGCTGTAGGGCAGCTTAACCAGCTGGTTTCAAGCAGCGGCTACTGCGCCGGCGCGCAACTGCTGCGTGAAAAACGCGCTACCCGCTAGTCCGGACCGGCCCCGGCGACGGGCTCGGGCGGCCTGAAAAGCTCGTGGTGAGAAAGCTTGCCGCCCACAAAGGTGCAGGTCACGCATGACTGTGAGCCGTCCGTCCAGACAAATACCTCGGGCTGCTCGTCTTTCGGTGTCTTGAGTTCGCCCAGTGAACGCGTCATGGCAACCACGTGCAGCAGTGTGGCACCAGGGCGGAGCTTGGCATTAAGCATGACGGCGCTGTCGACATAGCCAATCGGCCGTCCGGTGGCGCGCTTGAGGACCTGCATCATGCGGCTGAAGTGCAGCAGTATCCAGAACACCAGCACACTGACCACCGCCGCCACACCAGCCCAGCCATAAGACCGATAGGCCAGCACCACCGCTACAACAGCGGCAATGGGAACAAGAATTTTTTGAAGGTTCATGGCCTTATTTTGGCAGCTGCAGCGGGCACGGCGTTGCGGGGAGTGCGTAGCGGGCTGTAAACCGCTGCTTTTACCTCAATTTATGGTCTTTTATGCGCTCAGCCCAATGATTTCGGCTATTAATAGCTATGTATTTCATAGCAACAAACAGGCACGCTGAACGACTGGCAAATTTTCGGCAAACCCCAGCCCGGGCAGGATTGTCTGAACTTTCAGTCCATCGAGGCTAGACAAGTCCCATGTCTTCAAGCAGGGCTCGCGCCAGAAGACCATCCGGCGTTACCAGGCATTCGATGACTTCAAAATGGTTCAGTCCCTCAAGGACCAGCAGTTGCGCAGGCTTGCCTGCCGCCAGTACCGCCGTTGTGAAATCACGCGCCTGGCGCTGGAATTCGGGGCTTTCAAGCCTTGCGCAAGCCACGATCACCGGCACGCTCAGTTGCTGAAGGTGGCGCTGCGGGCTCAAGGCCTGCTCAACTGCATCCGTGAAGTTGACATAGGCACTGCGCGCCGACAGGCGTACCGGTTTAAGGTCATACATGCCGCTGCAGCACATGCCGCCCTTGATCAGACTGGCGGGCAATTGGGCGTCACCATAGGGGGCCACTGACCAGTCAGTCGTCAGCAGCACGGCAGCAAAGTGAGCGCCGGAAGAATGCCCGCAGACATAAAGGCGTTGAGGGTCACCGCCAAAGCGGTGAGCGTTTTTATAAACCCATATCACCGCCCGGCGAAGCTGGTCGGCTATCGGCATCAGGTTACCGGCAACATCCTGCACCCACGCAAAATCCGGCACGACAAAATGAGCGCCCGACTGAACAAAGGTTTCTGCTGCAAAAGCATTGTTTTTAGCCAGGCCGCTGCGCCATGCGCCGCCATGAATGAAGATGCACACTGGCGCGTCAGGGCGCGGGGCCGCGTACACATCGAGCGCCTCGACAGCACTGGGGCCGTAGGCAAAGCGCTGCGGCTGGCCAAGGCGTGACCGCACCGCCTCGCTGTTGACGGCATAGCGCTCAAGGACTTGCGCCATATTGGGCGCGTAGCGGGTCTGGTCGTAGGCGGCGTCCAGTGCAGCCTGGTCCATATCCAGCCAGACAGGGGAGCCTGTCACAGGGGAGCTGGCGGCACCGGCTCGCCGTTTATCAAACCGATATGGGCCGCGAAGACGGCACTGGCCGGGTCGGCCCATTCCAGCAAGGCGTCAAAGTGATGCCGGTCCTTGAGTTCAAACAGCGCGGCACTGTTGCCATGAGCCCGCCAGAAGTCGGCCAACTCACGGCTTTGAAGCCGGTAATCGTCCGTTTCGCGCTCGCCCACCAGTACGAGCATGGGGCAGGGCATACCAGGCTGGCGCCTTATCAGGGATGCCTGAGCCACATCGGCAGGGCTGAGATGAAGCTGCTGGTTGCGAAACGAAAGCCGCACAGGCTCAAGGTCGCCCAGCCCGCTGATAAGAACTGCGCTTTTGATCAGGTCTGCAGGGGCATTGAAAGCGGTCACCCAATCAGTCATGAGCAACTGGCCCACCAGATTTGCGCCCGAAGAGTGACCCGCGATGTGCAGGCGATCCGGGTCACCACCATGCGCCGCAACGTTCAGATACAGCCAATGCAGTGCCCGGCGAACCTGCTCTCCCATGGCTGGCAGCGTTATCGACGGCACCAGGCTGAAGTCCAGCGCCACATACATGACGCCCGCCGCCACAAAGGCCTGGGCAGCAAAGCCGCCGTCTTCTTTGGACAGGGCGCGCCAGTCACCGCCGTGCAAAAACACCATCACCGGGGAGCCGCCGCCAGCAGCCCAACCGGCCGACGTAGCGACAGGATAAATGTCGAGCCTGTCATCAGCACCGCTGCCGTACCTCAGGTTTTCAATGCACACCAATGCGCGCTTGGCCTGCCGCGTTTGTTCGGCGTAGGCTTGCAGGTACATGCTGACGTCTGCTACCGTGCCGCGGCTGTTGTATTGCGTGTCAAGCGCGACCTGGTCGTAGTGGCGCCAGACTGGGACAGAAGGCGCAGCAAGCACGCTCACTCTGCCTTGGCACCAGAAATCTTGACTGCACGGGCATTGCGGGCGCTGTCGGTGACCAAAAAGGCCACGAACTCTTCGGGTGTGCTAGCAACCACCTCATAGCCTTTGGCGGTGATCTCTTTTTGCACAAACTCCGGGTCTTTAAGAATGCGCGTGACTTCTGCATGCAGCTTCATGACGATGTCGCGCGGCGTTCCGGCTGGTGCGAACAAACCAAACCAGGCGTTGGCAGGAACATCAGGAAAGCCCGCTTCGGTAAAAGTGGGTACGTCGGGCAGCAGACCCAGCCGGGTTTTTCCGCCTATGGCCAGCGCCTTGAGCTTGCCAGCCTTGATCAGGGCCTGCGACGATGCAGCCCCCGAGAACGTCAGCTGCACCTCGCCCGCCAGAGCAGCAGGCACGGCCTGCGGGATACCTTTGTAGGGTACGTGCACGATGTCAACGCCAGCCTGGCTTTTAAACATTTCCATCGCCAGATGCGGCTGGCTGCCGCTGCCGTATGACGCATAGTTGAGCTTGCCGGGGTTGGCCTTGGCGTAGACGATCAGGTCCTTGAGGTTGCTGGCGGGCACTGCCGGGTTGGCAAGCAGTAACTGGTTAAGCAGCACCAGCTGAGTGACCGGAATGAAGTCCTTGACCGGGTCATAGGGCAGCTTGGCATAGAGGTGCTGGTTGACGCTTATGGTGGCATCGGTCGTAACCATCAGCGTGTAACCATCCGGTGCGGCGCGAGCCACCGCTTCAGCCGCCACGATGGTGCCGCCGCCAGCGCGGTTATCTACCAGCACAGGTTGGCCAAGACGCTGGCTCAGGCGCTCGCCGACAACGCGCGACATGGTGTCTATGCCCCCACCCGCCGGGTACGGCACAACGATACGAATCGGTTTAGTGGGGTAGCCTGGCGCGGGTGCCTGAGCCTGCGCACCGGGCCCAAACATCAGGCTTGCGCACAAAGTTGACAGGGCCAGCATGGCCGAACGCGCGGCATAAAAACGTGTCATACGAGCGACTCCAGAGTTGATGTGAACCAGTTTGAAATGATGGTACACGAGCCCGGCCACCCACGCTTTAGCCCAAACTGCGCACCACTTCCAGCGCCTGCTCAATCCGCTCAACGGGGTGAATCGTCATGCCCTCAAACTCTTTTAGCTGTGACTTTTTAGGCGCATTGGCCTTGGGCACGATGGCTACGCTAAAACCCAGCTTGGCGGCTTCCTTGAGGCGCTCTTGCCCGCGCGGTGCGGGGCGCACTTCACCGGCCAGGCCGACTTCGCCAAAAGCGATAAAACCCTTGGGCAGCGCCCGGCCTCGCAGGCTGGAAGTGATTGCCAACATAACTGCCAGGTCAGCTGCAGGCTCACTGATGCGCACGCCACCCACTGCATTGACGAACACGTCCTGGTCCATGCAGGCGACACCGGCGTGGCGGTGCAATACCGCCAGCAGCATGGCCAGGCGGTCTTTGTCCAGGCCAACAGACAGCCTGCGTGGGCTGGGGCCGCCGCTGTCTACCAGCGCCTGAATCTCGACCAGCAGCGGGCGCGTGCCTTCAAGCGTGACCATCACGCAACTGCCGGGCACGGGCTCGGAATGCTGGCTTAAAAAGATGGCGCTGGGGTTGCTGACGCCTTTGAGGCCTTTTTCAGTCATGGCGAAAACGCCAATCTCGTTGACCGCGCCAAAGCGGTTTTTAATCGCGCGCACCAGTCGAAAGCTTGAATGCGTGTCGCCTTCAAAGTACAGCACGGTATCAACCATATGCTCCAGTACGCGCGGGCCGGCCAAAGCGCCCTCTTTGGTCACGTGGCCGACCAGCACGATACAAACCCCGCTGGCCTTGGCCGCGCGCGTCAGGTGCGCCGCGCATTCGCGTACCTGGGCTACCGAGCCGGGGGCAGAGGTGAGTTGGTCTGAATAGACAGTTTGAATCGAGTCGATCACTGCAACGTCGGGCTTGGTGGCCTCCAGCGTGGCGAGGATTTTTTCAAGCTGGATTTCTGCCAGCACCTTGACTTGCGAGCCTTCCAGCCCCAGCCGCCGCGAGCGCAAGGCGATTTGCGCGCCGCTTTCTTCACCCGTAACGTATAAAGTGCCGCCCCCACGTTTGCCCACTGCGTGTGGCGCTCTGCCCCCCGAGGGGGCTGGCCTTGCTTGGGGCGGCCCGGCGCTGGCGGCCGCGTGCTCTGCAGTAGTTCGGTCGAACGCACGCTGCAGTGAATCCAGCGCCTGCAGCAATAGCGTCGATTTGCCGATGCCGGGATCACCGCCAATCAACACCACACCGCCTTCCACAATGCCGCCACCCAGAACGCGGTCAAGCTCCTCGTGCCCGGTGGGCGTGCGCTGCATGTCGGTGGCGTCAATGTCGGCCAGCGTGGTGACTTCAGAGGCTTTAGCGAGCGACTGGAACTGGCTGTTGTAGCGGTTTTTAGCCGGTGATGTGCTCTCGGCCACACCTTCTACCAGCGTGTTCCAGGCATTGCAGTGCGGGCATTTGCCCAGCCACTTGGGGCTGTTGCCGCCGCATTCGGTGCAGGTGTAGATGGTTTTGTCTTTGGCCATGGCGCAGTTTACTGGATATATTCACAGTTATATTTGCGATTTATTGCACGGCGAATAACTCAAAGTAATACAATAGCTAATCGTAATACTTTCGGAGCTTGCCATGACCCCTGCACTCACCGTTAAAAGCCAGGTCACCATACCCAAAGCCATCCGGGATTATTTGGGTCTCAGCCCTGGAGAAAGAGTCAATTTTGAACCTCTTCCTGATGGCCGCGTTGCCATCTCGCCGGTTAACAGGAAAGTTAAAAGCATTGATAACCCCTTCGCCCGGTTCAAGGGCCAGGTCAGTGGAGCGATGAGCACCGATGAGCTGATGCGCATGACGCGCGGCGACGACTGGAACCAGAAGTGAATCTGGTCGATACCAATGTCATCATTGATTTGCTGCAGGCGGACTCACCATGGAAAGACTGGTCTGAGCAACAACTGTTAATTGCGCGACATGGCGATGGCCTGGCCATCAACGCCATGATTTACGCAGAACTGGCGGCCATGCCGCAAACGCTGTCCATACTTGATGATTTTCTGGATGCGACAAGCATTACCGTTGAACCCATTTCACGCCATTGCGCGCGCCTGGCAGGCCAGGCCTTTTGGGCCTACCGCCAGCGCAAGGGCGTAAAAACCGGCGTGTTGCCTGATTTTTTTATTGGCGCGCAGGCCCAGTCAGAGGGCTGGACGCTGCTGACACGCGATGCAGCGCGCTACCGGACGTATTTTCCGGGGGTCAAGCTGATCTGCCCCTGATTTATAGTCAAATTTATAAGTAAATCAGATCGCAGCCCGGTGTTTACAGTTACTGACTGCTATGTTTTTTGACGATTTAATTTACCGCAAGGAGTTTTCCATGACCTTTTCCCGTCGCGATTTTCTGCAAACCGGCAGCGCCGCCGCCCTGCTGGCCAGCATTGGCCAGCAGGCCTGGGCGCAAGCCATTGACACCACCCGGGTAGTTGCCGGTTTTGCGCCTGGCGGTACGGCTGACATCGTGTCGCGCCGCGTGGCTGACAAGCTGCACCCCGCTTACGCCAAAAACGCTGTGGTTGAAAACAAGACCGGTGCGGGCGGGCAGATTGCCGTGAGCTTTGTCAAGGCGGCTGCGCCAGACGGTGCGACCATGCTGCTGACGCCCATGTCCATGCTGGGCATTTACCCGCACACCTACAAAAAGCTGCCTTATGACCCGGTGGCTGACCTGACGCCGGTATCGGGCGCGGCGCTGTTTGACTACGGTTTTGCGGTGGGCCCGATGGTGCCCGCCACGGTGAAAACGCTGCCCGAATTCTTGGCCTGGTGCAAAGCCAACCCGACGCTGGCCAATTTTGGCTCGCCGGCGGCGGGTTCGTCGCCGCACTTTATCGGCTCACTGCTGGGCCGCGCCGCGAACGTTGATTTGCGGCATGTGGCTTTTCGCGGAACGCAGCCTGCGGTGCTGGACATGATTGGCGGGCAGATTGCTGCGGTGTCGGGCCCCAGCGGTGAATTCACCCAGAACGTTGCCGCAGGCAAATGCCGCCTGCTGGCCACCAGCGGCGCCAAGCGCAACAAGTTCACGCCTACTACCCCAACCATGCTGGAGCAAGGCTTCAAGGACATGGCCTTCAGCGAATGGTTTGGCTTCTTTTTGCCCGCCAAAGCGCCGCAGGACGTCGTGCAAAAGCTCAACGCTGGCATCCGGGCGGCCCTGGCATCGCAGGACGTGATTGACGGGCTGGCGGTATCGCAGCTTGAGGTCTTGCCTACATCGCCCGCGCAGTTGGCAGCCATGCTCAAGGCCGACACAGAGCTGTGGGGGCCATTGGTCAAGGCGGTTGGCTTTACGCCGGAAGGCTAGAAATGCGGCCCCCACGCTCGTTCACTGCGTGTAACTCGCTGCCCTCCGAGGGGGCTAATTTCCCTTGGGGCGGCCCAGCGTGAAATTTGTGCCCCTACGCTCGTTCACTGCGTGTAACTCCCTGCCCCCCGAGGGGGCTAATTTCCCTTGGGGCGGCCCAGCGTGAAATTCTTCGCTACTTAAATAATAGCTGTCCATACTCGTACTCATTGGGCAGAGCGCTATTTTGACCACTAAATTGACCTGTAACACCCCATGAAAGCCTGTATTTACGGCGCGGGCGCCATAGGCGGCTGGATAGGCAGCGGACTTGCGCGGGCGGGCGTGGACGTCAGCGTGGTGGCGCGCGGCGCCACGCTGGCAGCCCTGCAGCAGCATGGCCTGCGCCTGAGCCAGGGCGGGCAGACCGTCGCCCACAAGGTGAGCTGCAGCACCGACCCCGCCGGGCTGGGCGTTCAAGACCTGGTGGTGCTCAGCGTTAAAGCACCATCGCTGCCTGAAGTGGTTCGCCGCATCGCACCGCTGATAGGCCCCAACACCATGGTTCTGACCGCCATGAATGGTGTGCCGTGGTGGTTTTTGCAGGGCTTTGGCGGCGCGCTGGCGGGGCAGCGCCTGACGTCGGTAGACCCGAGGGGTGAGATTGCCGCAGCAATACCTGCGCAGCACATCATCGGTGGTGTGGTGCATGCCAGTTGCTCCATGGATGCGCCCGGCCTGGTGCACCATCACTTTGGCAACAAGCTGATCATTGGCGAGCCATCTGGCCAGAAGACCGCCCGCGCCCTGCAGCTTGCGGCATTGCTTGAAAAGGCCGGTTTTGAAGCGCTGTTGTCCAGCCAGATCCAGAAAGACATCTGGTTCAAGCTCTGGGGCAACATGACCATCAACCCGATCAGCGCGCTAACCGGGGCCACGACAGACCTGATTTTGCAGGACGACCTGGTGCGCGGCTTTATATCGAGCGCCATGCTGGAGGCCAAAGAAATTGGCACACGTATCGGCATAGTCATTGACCAGCAGCCTGAAGACCGGCACGCCGTTACGCTCAAACTGGGCGCATTTAAAACATCCATGCTGCAGGACGTGGAGGCGGGCCGGGCCATTGAGCTGGACGCACTGGTTTCATCCGTCAGGGAACTGGGCAGCCTGACGGGTGTGGACACACCGTTTACCGACGCGCTGCTGGGGCTGGCGCGTTTGCATGGGCGGATGCGGGGGATTTACTAGCGTCATATCTGGCCCGTCTTATTTGGCCCGTCTTATTTGGCCCGGCAGATCAAACCTTGTGCGTTGACAAAAGAATATTGGTTTCGGTAGAAGCAACGCCTTCGATCAGCCGTATTGCACCCAGTACCCGGTTAAATGACTCCAGCGTGTCTGCCCGCAGCTCGGCCACCAGGTCCCACCGCCCATTGGTGCTGTGCAAGCCGGTGACCGCCGGGTGGCCACGCAGTACGCGTAATACCTCCGGCGTTCGCGTGCCCTCAACGGCCAGGGTCATCATGGCCCGAATATGGTGCGCCTCGGCCTGTGGTTTCAGGCGCAGGGTGTAGCCGACGATGACGCCGTCGCGCTCAAGCCGCGCGATGCGGTTTTGCACCGTTCCCCTGGCCACCCGGAGTTGCCTGGCAAGCATGGCAATTGAAGTGCGCGCGTCGTCACGCAGCAGGGAGATCAATTGGCGGTCAGTGTCGTCAAGCACATTCATTTAGTCATCTCACACTGCTAATTTTGTTCAGAAACCCACACAAATTGAGCGCTTTGCCAGCTGTGCCTTGAGAGCGAAAAACCCGAAACTCATGTTTCAAATCTTTTCATTGGAAGGGTGTAACTTTGGGGAAACATCGCTTGTCTCAGTCCGCAACTACGCATTCCATTCAGGCTCCGGGCGCGGTGGTCATGGTCAGGCCGCACCGGTTTCACCCCAACCCGGAAACCGCCGCAGACAACCTGTTTCAGGCCAGCGCCGCCGGGCTGGCCGACCCGGCCGCCCTGGCCTACGCTGAAGTCAGCGCTGCCGCAGCACGCCTGAGCGCCGAGGGCGTGACGGTTCATTTGTTTGAAGATCACGGCGTGATGGAGACACCCGACTCGGTGTTTCCCAACAACTGGTTTTCGACACATGCGGGCGGGCACATCGCGATTTACCCCATGTATTCGGCAAACCGTCGCCGCGAGCGGCGCAGTGACGTGACTGACATGCTCAAGCTCAAGTACCGGGTGCAGGATGTGATTGACTATTCGGGCCTGGAGCCGGATGGCGTTTTTCTTGAAGGCACGGGCGCGATGGTGCTTGACCACCTGGCCCGGGTGGCCTACACCGCGCAGTCGAATCGGGCCAACCCGGTGGCACTTGAAAGGTTTTGCACCCATTTCAACTACGAACCCATGTCGTTTGCCACAGCCGATGGCGAGGGGCATGCGGTCTACCATACCAACGTCATGATGTGCCTTGGTACCCACTTCGCCCTGATAGGCCTGGACCTGATCACCGATGCCGAACGGCGCCAACAGGTACGCATGCGGCTTGAAGAAAGTGGCCGGACCATCATCGAACTGAGTGCTGCACAAATCAGCTCGTTTGCGGGCAACGCGATTGAACTGGCTACACCCCATGGCAGGATACTTGCACTTTCTGAAACCGCGCATGCCAGCCTTTCAGCAGAGCAAATTCGCATTTTGGGCGAATCGGTAAAACTGGTAGCGCTGTCTGTACCCACGATTGAGCTGGCTGGCGGGTCGGTACGGTGCATGCTGGCAGGCATTCATCTGGCGCGACGCTGAAGCACGACGCTGAACAGGGCTCGAACGCCGGGGTTAGGTGCGGCTTGACGGCATCACCACCAGGTGGGCAACGACTGATTCGGTAAGCTCTGCGGCCATTTCAACCGCCTTCGGGTTTCGGCGGACCACCTCACCCACCAAAGCCTCACACAGTAGCTGGACCGAGGCGTAACAGGACGGCAACACCGGGTGCGATGCCGGTGCAAACAGGCGGGCATCAGCCTCCCTGGCCAGTGGTGCGGCATGCGAATCAACAATCGCCAGCACTTTGGCACCGCGTTCACGCGCAAAACGCGCCAGGCTTTCGGTGTCGCGCGTGTAGCGCGGCAAACTGATGGCGATCAGCACGTCTTTTTTGCCGATGGTGCTCATGCGGCTGGCAATCTGCTCGGTTCCGCCGCTGCCGCTTAGTGGAATCACCGCGTGACTGTAAGGTGCCAATGCATCTGAAAGCCAGCCTGCGCTATGGGATGTCAAGCCAAAACCGAGTACAAAAATACGGCCCTCGGTGGCGAGCAGCTTTGAAGCCTCAAACAGCGCGGGCTCGGGGTTGTCGCGCACCATCTTCTCAAGGTTGGCACCGCCCATGGCCACGTACTGCGCAAGCGGCGCCAGCGGGCTGCGGTTTTGCTCGTCGCGCACCTTTTGTACCGGGTCAATCGCCGCACGCATGACGGTTGCCAGCGCGGCCTTGAGCTCCAGAAAACCGGTGTAACCCGCAGCTCGCGACAGCCGGTTGACGCTCGCCGGAGAGCTGCCGCTGGCGCGCGCAATATCTTCAATGCCCAGCGTGGCGGCCTGGGCTGAATGCAGCAGCATCCACTGTGCAGCCGCAGCAAGCGCTGGCGGCGCCTCACGCGCGGCATCCCGAATGCGGTCAAGAGGGTGGGAATGAATCATGCGTCTCGCTCTGAAAATTTATTTTCAGTAATGTAGCACCCGGGGAACAGGTGGGCCATGGCCACGAAGGCGTAAAAAAAGCCGTGCGGTTTGAAGCCGCATGGCTTGCCTTGAGCGCAAGCTCAGGCATCGAAACGGCTCGATGCCCAGGCTTGATGCTCAAGGTGCGGTGCAGACGTTAGCAGGGCAAGGGTTGACCGTTACCACCACGTTGGTGTAGCTCACGCGGCCACCGGTCACGCCCTTGAAGACAGTACCGGCGCCGCGCTCGTGCAGCATGCTGTACAGCGGCGCTGACATGCCGCTGGTGCCTTCTGTGGTGCCGAATGCTTTTGCTGCGCCAGTCAACCCCATGTTCTGCAACATCTTGAGGTAGTTGAGCAAGCCAGACTCCTGCGCCCTGGTCTGCACCACCGTAGCAGCATCTGCCTTGGTCGCAAGTACTGGCTTGGTGCTGGACAGGGTCACGGTCATGTTGCCAGCGCTGTCGATAACGATGTAGTCGCCTTCAGTGATGTAGTGGGTTTTGGCACCGGTGATGGTGAAGTTGCCGGTGCTTGACCCGGTAGAGGTCGATCCCCGCACGTCAACAATATAGACACCAGCCTCGCCCACGACGGTCATTTTGGTGCTGCCATCAGCTTCTGGCCTGCCGACCACCAGCGAGGTGTTTTCATCCACACCAAAACCGTAGTCAAGACCGCTTTCCCTGATCAGGCGCAGAAGGCGACCTTCGCGGGAGCGATTGGAAAAGTGCGAGTCGAGGGTGCCGTATTTGAAGAAGCCGAGGCCACCCGTTGCATAGCTGACACCGGTGGTACCTGCACCGTCAATAGTGGGGCCGGTGCCTGCGATGTAGCCCTTGGCCAGCGCCTGCCAGGAGTCACCACCCGACACCATGGGCACAGAGATGCCCTTCCAGATACCACCGCTTTGCGCTGCGTCGCCTGCACTGGTACCAGACACCACCAGTTTGCCCGCAGCAAAGCGGGCACGCAAAACCTCAAGCTGCGGGCTGATCTGTGTGTAGGCACCTGCGGCGTCACGGGTGACAAAGCTCTCAAGGTGCCGCGCCTGGTCACCGCCGGTAAAAAAGATGCCGTCGAGGCCCTGCAAGGTGGTGTTGAGCGTGGCCGCATTGTTCAGGCACGAGGTTCTTTGCAGCTCGGCCAGGTCAGGGAAAACCTGATCCATATGAAAGTAGCTACCGCTGGCCTGGGTGTTGGCATTGCGGGTGTAGTAAGTTGCCGTGTTGGCGCAGTCACCCGCGTCAATTGCTTTGCGCAAGCCGCCTTCCAGCGGGATGTAAACCACATTGGCACCTGCCGACTTGAGCGCGTAGAAGTTGATGTCACGGTCATTGAAGGCGTTTTCTGTTGATGCGGTGACGAAGCCGATGGTCGGCTTTTTGCCTCCGGCTGCAGCGGTAGCGGCCTTGATGAAAACGCTGTACATGTCGAGCGAGGCACGGTCAGTCAGGTAGGCAACGCTGCGCGCCTGTACCTTGCGGTTATTGCGGTTGGGTACCAGCGCATCAACAAAGGCGTTACGTAGCGCGGCGACTTCGGTGGGCGTCAAACCGTTGGTGATGCCGTTGACCACGGGGCCGCCATCGTCGGCAAGTTTGACAAGGCGAAACTCGGTGCGAAAGTTTGGCTTGACAACACTGCTGACGCTGGTGGTGTTGTAGTAGAAGCTGCCGTTGGTGCCGAACTTGTTTTGCAGTTCACGCAGCACCAGCACAAGCTTTGGTCGGTCGTCTGGTCTGACGAAAGTTGCGTTGGCCACGGTGGTGACTGCAGCATCAGACAGGTTGCAGGGTGCCGAACTGAGCGGCGACGTGGCGGTGACCGACGGAAAGCTTCCGCAGAAGGTTGAGACCATCATCTTCCAGTCGCCGTTGTCACCATTGCTCCAGAAGGCGGTGCCATCTGCGTACAGGGCCCTGCCTTCATCAAACGCTGCAAACTGCAGGCCGTTTTTCGGCTTCACAGCGTCGGCAATACGGGCATTGATGATGCTCGTCAGGCTGGCCTTGCGGGGTACTGACACCAGGGCTTCAGGCAGGGCATTAAATGCGGCCAGACGATCAGCAGTGATGCTGTAGGTGAAGGTGGGTATCGTTACCGCAGAGTCAAACAGCACATTGTCAAAGCCCAGGCCCGCAAAGGCCGGGTCAAGCCGGATAATTTCTGCCCAGTCAGCGCCGCAGTTGGCGCTTTTCCCGGATCCGTTGAAGCTGGAACAGCTTTTGAGCCCGCCGCCAATGGCGATGTTTGAAACCGCAGATATGCTGGCAACAATCTTGCCAGCCTCAATGGCAGCCAGCGTATCCGAGAAATGCTTGATGGCGGCGTCAGGCGTCACCAGCGCGGGTTTGGTGGTGCCATAGGCCTTGTTGATAACTTCAGTCGTCAGGTCAGTCACCTTTTTGAGCTCGGTTGAGTCAGCCAGCAATTGCAATCGGGTGTGCAAGTCTTCGGCCAGCTGAATACCGTTGCCGGGGTTACCGTCGGTGTCCAGGGTTTGCAGCAGTTGCAGGATTTTGACAACACCGGCGTCAGACGTCAGCGTTGAGCCCGCTACCAGCGTCATGGGCGTCACAAGGGGCCCTGCCTTGCCTTCTCCGATAGCCAATTTTCCAATCATGAATTTGACGGTGTCGCCCTCAACATAACTGAAGGCGCCCTGCAAGTCGGTTCGCCCTTTGCGTCCCGAGCTGGTCTCATACGCGATGTTTGACACATTGCCATCCACAAACTGGCCCGTCAAAACTGTAGGGCCAGCGGCTTGTGTACCACGACGACAGGCGTACTGCCGCCGGGCGTGCTGGCCGTGCTTGAGGTGCCGCCGCCACAAGCGGACAGCAATAGCGACATTGCAGTCAATGCAATCAACGGAATTCGTCTCGATGCTTTCATTTTGGTTTCCCAGGTTAATGGTCAATCGGGTTGGATACGCAAGGGTTCATGTCTCGTTTGTTATGGGTAGCCTCACGGCCTGGCCTTGTACAGCGGCAGGCTCAGATCTACAGGTCGCACGTCGAGATAGATGTTGGCAACGGTGTAGTCCTCAGCCCCGTAGGCTCCGGTGAACCAGGCAACGCTGTCTGCGCTTTTGCGAAAGCGGAACTCAAAGCCCAATTCGGGCCTGGCGTCATCGGGATGCCCCTGGGCAATACCAATAACTTCCTGCTGCGGGTTGTCGATGAAGTTCTGCATCAAGTCGACAATCGTCGAGTTGCCCAGAACGTCCGGGTAATACCTGGGCGCCTTGTTGTAGGGCTTGGCAGGGTCAAGTTTGCGCAGGGCTTTTTCAGCCGAAGGCGTCAGTGCTTTTGAAGCCAGGTTGAAGCGATCGCCGTGGTCAAGATATGTCAGCTTGACGTTGCGTACTTTCAATGGTGCCACTGTCCAGTCGGCTGCAACCGCAGATAAATCAACCACCAGAGCGCCCTTGTAGCCAATGATCTCGACCTCTGAACCTTTGGTGATGACCGCCGCGGTGTTTTCGTCTATGCCTATACCGAGGCGATAGCCATTAACCAGCATGGCGGGCATCATGCGGGCGAAGCGGCCACGAGTGAACAGGTGCTGGTCTACAAAAGTGTCTGGCCCGATAAAGCCGAGTCCGGGTGCCATGACTTTTTCACCTGACACGCCGACTTTCAAGGTGGCCGGCACCGGGATTGCGTCATGAAACATGACCGTGCTCATGATGGCTGCGCCAGCGCTCGACCCGGCGATCACGCCGCCGTTGCGATAGACCTGCCAGACCGCTTTGAGAATGGGTGTATCAGCGCCCTTTGCATCACGCAGTGCCTCAGTAATGCGGCCCTGGTCTCCCCCCGTAAAGTACACGCCACCGGCAGTCCGAACCTTGTCTGTCCATTCAGGGTCGGCCGCCATCTTGCGAAAGTCGACATCAGCCAGGCGCGTGGCAACCGGTACGAAAAAGGCCTGCGCCCCAGCCTTGTTAAGTGCCGCTATCGCCAGGTCTGACGAAAGCTTGGGGTTGCCTGCAGCCGACGCAAACACTGCTATTCGGGCACCCTGCCCGCCAGCCTGCCGCACGATGCGTTGCCAGACCTCGCTGTTGTCAAAGCGCAGCGCTCCGCCAATCATGACCAGCGAGCCCTTGGGCACTTCGGGTTCTGCGGCAATG
>JANOCP010000075.1:0-94514 GCA_031412235.1 Polaromonas sp. | reverse complement strand
GCCCACGCGCGCCGGTGAGGTGTTCAAACAGCAAATCGACCAGCTTTTCAAGCGCAAATTCGTGGGTTTTGCGGGTGGTCAGCCACAGCCAGTCGCTGAAATTCAGGAAGTGATTGAAAGCCGAACCCGGCTCTAAAAGCATCTTCAGACTAGCCGCAAAGCGCCCCGAATTGGCCAGCATTTCCCAGTAGCGCGCAAAGCGCTTGATGCGCTGCATGGTGATGAAGTCAACCGTAGAGTTTTGCAAAATGGTGTAGGGCGTTTGCGGGTCGTAGGCCATCGCGTAGTCCAGCGTATGCCGGGTGATTGGCGTGCCGCGCAGGCGCTTCAAGATACCAAACTGGATTTCATGCGGGGCCAGCTCGTATAGCTTGTCAAAACCAGCCGCAAAGCTCTCAAGCGTTTCACCGGGCAAGCCAAAAATCAGGTCTGTATGCACATGGGCCCTGCTTTGGCCGACCAGCCAGCGCAGGTTGTCTGAGGTTTTGGCGTTGTCCTGTTTGCGTGAAATGCGCTGCTGCACTTCGGGGTTAAAGCTTTGTATGCCCACCTCAAATTGAAGCGAACCTGCCGGAAACTGCGCAATTAAATCTTTGAGCCGGTCATGCAGGCTGTCGGGTACCACTTCAAAATGCACAAACAGGTCAGATGCCATTCTGTCCAGAAAAAACTGCAGAATCCGTACCGAAAAATCGACCTTCAGGTTGAACGTTCGGTCTACAAACTTGAAGTTGCGTGCGCCGCGCTGGTACAGCGCATCCATCTCGGCCATAAAGCCGTCAAGATCGAAGGCCCAGGCGGTTTTGTCTAGCGAGCTCAGGCAAAACTCGCACTTGAAAGGGCAGCCGCGTGAGGCCTCGACATACAGCAGGCGCTTTGCGAGGTCTTCACCTGTGTATTCGTTATAGGGCAGCGCCAGTTCGGCCAAGGCGGGTTGTTCGCCTGCAATCACCTTCATCAAGGGCTGGGGGCCGTCAAGCAGCGCGCGGCACAGTTTGGGAAAGCTCACATCGCCCCAGCCGGTCACCACATGGTCGGCCAGTCGGCAAATCTCCTGGCTTTCAGTCTCAAAACTGACTTCTGGCCCACCCAGCACGATTTTGATGTCGGGCCGCAAGGTTTTAAGCAGCCGCACGACCTGGGTGGTTTCCACCACGTTCCATATATAGATGCCCAGGCCAATCACCTGCGGGCGCAGCGCCAGAAGCTCTTCAACAATCTGCGTAGGCCGCTGCTGGATGACAAACTCACGCAACTGCGTCTGCGCCTTCAAGCCCGCCCCGCCATGCAGGTCCATATTGGCCAGCAGGTAGCGCAAGCCCAGCGAGGCATGGATGTATTTGGCATTCAGCGTGGCCAGAACGACGGCAGACGAGTTGACGATTTGAGGCGAAACCATAGGGTCATTATCAAACCATGGGCAAAGAGCAGCTTGAGAGCCTGAAGTTGAGCGGCTCAAAGTCGGCGTGCCAGCGCGCTCGTGTTGGCCGGCTGTGACGTATAGCTTGTCAATCACTATTATTTTGATAGCTACTTATAACCGTAGATATTGGGCTTGGAGCATATTTGGAGCTAAAAGCACGGTTATTGGCAAGAAAAACACCGCTGCAGACCGCAGGGAGTAACCCAGAACGTTCCCAGGCTCCTAGCCAAGGCTGTTGCGCAAGGCGACCTGTGCCACGGCGTTCAGGGCGTTGTCCACCAGATGCCCGTCGGACACCACGCGCATCAGCCCCTGGGTGCGCAGGCGATCGAGGGTCCGGCGCGACATGGAGTGCGCCTTGCTACCGGCAGAGTTGAACATGAACAAGGTACGGTGCGGGCTGACCCAGGTGAGTTGCGCACGCACCCAGTTGCCCTCAAATATCAGCTCGACCCACATGCCGGTTGACAGTTCAGCGCCGGCAACCGGGGCAGGCGACGACAGGTCAGACGCCTGGCCATCGTTCGATAAATCAAGCGGCATGACCGCGTCTTCTTCGAGAAAGCCGGACTCATTGGCCTCCTGAACAAGCACCAAGGGAGCTTGTGCAAGGTCTTCGGCAACTTCCGCGCCTGCCAACGCGTCCGGCCCAACAGCTTCATATTTGGTCCGGGCACCTTCAAGCGCGGCCTCGTGCAGGCTGATCAGCTCGTCAAAAAACCGTGCGGTCAACTCTGGTGGGTAAGAGATGACCTCCAGGCCCTGGCGCAAACGGCCAAGCAGGCTGGGGACCAGCTCCACCAGCCGGGTACGGTTGAGGCGGGCCACGCGCGGCTGTACGCTCCAGATCAGCTCGTCCACCAGCCCATTGGGGTCGGCGACCACGCTATCGGTATAGACCAGCTGGGATTCCGCAACCGCCTGGGCCCACGGGCCACACAGAAAGTCACCCACAAATGCAGGAATGTCCTTGTTCTCGCCCACCGACATGCGTTCGCGAAACTCCTGCGACATCCGTTTTGCCAGCAAATTGCGCTGCTCGGCGTGCAGCAGGGCTCTAGCGGCTTCCTCACGCCTGGCTTTTTGCACCTTGTCTTCACGGGCCCAGGCGTCTTCGAGTATTTTCAGGACCTGCGCAAAACTGGCAGCGCTGATTTTTTGCATGGCGAGCAGGGCTGACACGGCCTGCTCGACCGCCCGCCTGAACTTGTGAAAACCTTCGTCACTTTCTGAGGTAAAGGCCAGACTCTGATGGGTAATGCGGTCAAGGAATTGCCGGGCCGGATGCTGCTTTTCGCTGAAAAAACGCGGTTCGGTCTGGGCCAGGCGCATCAACACGGGCTCCAGGGTCGCCAGTATCTGGCGCACCTTGACCAGCATGCGGTCATCATCAATCAGGCTTTCCAGCATCAGGCGAATGACCTCTTCGCCCAGTTGCTTTCCGATCTGCTTGCTGTCCACCGTCTGGCCAGCCGGCGTTTGGGCTGCTTTGGGGGCTGCTCCCCCTTCTTTTGTGCGCTTGGCCAGGCGCTGCACCATGGCTTCGACCATTTTCATGTCCTGCAAGGCATCAAGCGAGGCGGGGACGGTGTACAAAAAATCCTGGGGCCCGCCAGGTGCACCATCGAGATCGCCAGACAGGAGCTTGCGCAGGCGGTCAAGGGTGAGAATGGTCCTTGCCACAGAAGATCCGGCATCCCCGGTCGAAGGGTTGCCCCGCGCCACACCCTTGCCGGCTTTGGCACCAGTGCCCGGCAAGCCGGCCGGCTCAATGCCCTGCGACTCCAGCCACTCGCCCAACTCGCGGTAGAGCTTGCGCATCCTGGTGCCCAGATGCCCAGCGGCCGGGGTCATCAGCGGGCCGCGTATTTCAGTGTCGGGGATCTGCTCGACCAGCGCCGTGCGCAATGCACGCACAAAAACTTCGGGGCGCAGCGGGTTGAGCTGCGGCTGAACGGTGATCCAGCCCAGCAGTGTGCTCACCAGGGCATCAAACGCGGGCAGCACGTCTTCGACAGCAAGCACGATTTCCTGCTCGGCCCAGGCCGCTTCAATGTTTTCATCGAGCTTGTCTTCGGGCAGCAATTGCAGGTCATCAAAGCGCAGCAGGGGCTGGGCTTGAGCCTCGGCCTTGACGCCGCCGTACATGGCAGCACGCAGTTGCTCAGCAAAGGTGGCACGCACCTGTACCCGGTTCGCCACCAACTGCTCAACTGCCAGCTTCATGACCGACTTTGGCCCCGACGCAGCCGCCGCGCCATGCGCCCTGGCGACGGTTATTTCAAGGCCGTCTATCACGCTGTCCATCAGGACGTCAGACATGTTCAGCGCTGCTTCAACACAATGCTGCAAGCCCGGCCGTGCAACTCTTGCAGCGTCCGCATCGTCTGCAAAACCAAGTGTGCGTGTGGATACCCGGTTCATGTTGGGAGTTCGATGGGTTCTGGTTCAGTGCTTCAGGTTGATAGCCAGGTCAAGGTGTCCTGGTGCCCTGCCCGAAAGGCAGGGAATCAAGCCGTATGAGCCAAAGTATGCCACTGAACACGGGCCTCACAAAACGCTGATTTCCGCAAGACAAGTGCGCCAATCCTGACTAAACGACACTACCCCATGAGATGAAACCCGGAATCCCCCCCGGAACTAATGCCCCGCCACCTGCTCACACCCAGACCATGAATTTGAAGCGCCCTTTTTCTTCTTTTATTGCGGCTTTATACGCTACTTTTTTAATAGCTGCTGGTTCAATACCGACGGGCGCAACAGCGCAAAATAGCTCAAATATTCTGGCTGGTGGCAGTGCTTTGGCCAATACCAGAGCTTCAGTCGTCACCACCGACCAGGTGCGCGCAGAGCTTCTGGCCTGGGCTCCTGATGGCGTGGGGCCGGGCAAGCAGGTCTGGCTGGCGCTGCAGCTGGCGCATCAGCCAGACTGGCACACCTACTGGAAGAACTCTGGCGATTCGGGCCTGCCAACGGTGCTTGAATGGCAATTGCCTGCAGGTGTTGACCCGGGCGAAATTGCCTGGCCAACGCCCAAAAAGATCCCGATTGGCACACTGGCCAACTACGGTTACGAAGGCACGGTGCTGCTGCCGGTACCGCTAACCATCGCACAAAGCTTCAGTGGATCGCAGCTGGAGGTCAAACTCAAGGCCGCATGGCTGGTTTGCCGCAAGGAGTGCATTCCGCAGGAAGGTGATTTTTACCTGAGCATTCCGGTCAAAAGCTCCACCGCCACGCATGGCAAGGCGTTTCAGGCCACGTTTGATGCCACGCCAAAACCGCTGGCACCGGGCAGCAGCCAGGTTGAGGTCAGTGAAAAGTCCATCAAGGTTTCCCTGACGGGCCTGCCAGCAGCTCTTCAAGGCAAGTCGCTCGCTTTCTTCCCTGAAACCGGTAGTGTCATTGAGCCTGCCGCCAAGTGGCAGCAATCCTGGCAGGGCGCCGTATGGACGGCGCAGGTGCCGCTTTCAGGCCAGCGCACCGAAAGCCCGACCGTGTTGCCGGTGGTGGTGGCGCTGGACAGCAACGTGCAGGCAGCGGCGTATCGGATTGAAGCGCCGGTAAAGGGCGACTGGCCCAAGGTGGCGGCTGCGGCGGTTATGCCACCTGCACTTGAGGCCGCACTCAAGGCCAATGCTTCAGCCGGTGCCGCGCCCATACAGGCCGATGTAAAACCCCTTGGGCTTTGGGCCGCGCTGCTGGGCGCGCTGGTTGGCGGCCTGATCTTGAACCTGATGCCCTGCGTTTTTCCGGTGCTGGCACTCAAGGTCGTGAGCTTTGTACATGTCAAAAATCGGGCCGCACGCTTGAACACTGGCCTGGCCTACACGCTTGGCGTGGTGCTTTCGTTTTTGGCACTGGGGGCGCTGCTGCTGGGTCTGCGTGCTGCGGGCGAGCAGCTGGGATGGGGCTTTCAGCTGCAAAGCCCGGCTGTGGTGGCGGCACTGGCCCTGCTGTTTACCCTGATCGGTTTGAACCTGGCTGGCTTGTTTGAGTTTGGCAACTTTTTGCCCGATCGCGTTGCCAATCTGCAGGCCAAAAACCCGTCGATTGATGCCTTTTTGTCGGGTGTCCTGGCCACCGCCATTGCCTCGCCGTGCACCGCGCCGTTTATGGGTGCATCGCTGGGCTATGCGCTGGGCCTGCCGGCGGCGCAGGCACTGGCAGTGTTTGGCGCGATTGGGCTTGGCATGGCGCTACCTTATCTGGCTGCCAGCGTGGTGCCCGGTGTGGCGCGCGCCCTGCCACGGCCCGGCGCGTGGATGGTGACCTTCAAGCAGTTGATGGCTTTTCCGATGTTTGCGACTGTGGTGTGGCTGGTCTGGGTGCTGGGTCAGCAAAGCGGCATTGACGGCGCGGGGGCCTTGCTGGGCCTGCTGGTGCTGATGGCGCTGACGATCTGGGCGCTGACACTGAAGGGTCGCACACGCATCGTTATTGCTACTTTTTCAATAGCTGCTTGTGCCCTTGGAATATGGGCAGTGGGGCCAAACATCGTAAAAGTACAGGATAACGGAGCAACTGCGAGCCAGGTAGCCGCCGGATGGCTGGCCTGGGAGCCGGGCCTCGTGGACCAACTCAATGCGCAAGGCCAAAGCGCATTTGTGGACTTTACCGCCGCCTGGTGCGTGACCTGCCAGTACAACAAGAAAACCACGCTCAGCAATGCCGCCGTGCTGGCTGACATGCAAGCCAAAAAAGTAGTGTTGCTACGCGCCGACTGGACGCGCCGTGACCCGGCGGTTACGGCGGCGCTAAGCCAACTGGGCCGTAGCGGTGTGCCGGTATATGTGATTTACAAACCGGGTCGTGCGCCCGTGGTGCTTTCAGAGATTTTGTCAGTGGCTGATGTGCGGGCCGAACTTGCCAAACTTTAAATCGTTTACCTTTTCAAGGAGTTTCATTCATGTTGAATCGTCGCAGCTTTTCATCTTCTTTTGTATTGCCTCTGGCCGCTGCAGGGGCAGCGTCACCGCTATTCGCGCAGGGCGCAGTCGCAACCGTAGGCCAGGCGGCACCTGACTTTTCGGCACTGGACACGGCTGGTAAAAGCCACAAGCTCAGCGACTTCAAGGGCAAGCTGGTGGTGCTCGAATGGACCAACCCCGGTTGCCCGTTTGTGCGCAAACACTACAGCGGCAACATGCAAAGCCTTCAAAAAGAGTTCACCGGCAAGGGCGTGATGTGGCTGGCCGTCAATTCCACAGAAACCGAAAGTGGTGACTACCTGGCCCCCGCCAAACTCGCAGGCTGGATGGTTGAAAAGCAGGCAAAGCCAACGGCCACATTGATGGATGAATCGGGCAAGATTGGCCAGCTTTACGGTGCCAAAACCACACCCCACATGTACATCATCAACACCCAGGGCCAGCTGGTGTACGCGGGGGCGATTGACAGCATCGCGTCGGCCAGCGTGGGGGACATCAAGACGGCGACCAACTACGTTCGCCAGGGTTTGAGTGAAGCTTTGGCTGGCAAGCCCATCAGCATGGCGTCGAGCAGGGCCTACGGCTGCACCGTGAAGTACAAAGCCTGATGCAGGACATGCCTTCAACTCCGTCATCGCTGCCGCCGACAGCGATGACGCCCGCTGAGCGTATGCCCTACATATTGAAACATTACCGCACGATTGCGGTGGTTGGTCTGTCGCCCAAGCCGCACCGCGCCAGTTTTGATGTTTCGCGCTACATGCAGGCCGCCGGGTATCGAATCATTCCGATCAACCCTGTCGTTGCGGCTCAAGGCGGCAAAATACTCGGCGAAAAGACTTACGCCAGCCTGCTTGAAGCGGCAAGGCACGAGCAGATTGACCTGGTGAACTGCTTTCGTAACAGCGAAGACATTCCACCCATCGTCGATGAAGCGATTGCGATGGGTGCAAAAGCCTTGTGGATGCAACTGGGCATATCAAACCCGGCTGCCGCAGCCAAAGCCGAAGCCGCGGGCCTGCTGGTGGTGCAGGACCACTGCCTGAAGATTGATCACCGGGTATTGCTTTCACGCGGTTTGCTAAACGCTGACCCCTGAAGACTCCGTCCGGCAGAAAACAACGCTGCCATGTGGACAATAGGGATTCGCCAATTCCGAATTACCCCGTCAAGCGATCCTTCTAATGTCACAGCCAGACAACTACCTTCCCGAGGTCAGAAGCCAGTACGAGGCCCTGCCCTATCCGCCCTGCAACCCCGAGGATGATCGCAAGCGCATGGTGCTGACCTGGCTGGAAGACCTGCCCATGATCAACCACTACTGCTTTGCCGGAAAGCAGTCGTTTCAGAGTAGCTTCCGGGCGCTGGTGGCTGGTGGCGGAACCGGCGACGCCACGATCTTCCTGGCAGAGCAGCTTAAAACCAGCAACGCTGAAGTCGTGCATCTGGACATGAGCCAGGCCAGCATTGCCCTGGCCAGGCGGCGTGCGGAGATTCGCGGCCTGACCAACATCACCTGGGTGCATGCGTCACTGCTTGACCTGCCCATGCTGGGGTTGGGAAAGTTTGACTACATCAACTGCAGCGGCGTGCTGCATCACCTGGCAGACCCCGATGCAGGCCTGCAGGCACTGCGCAGTGTGCTCAAGGAGGGTGACGATGCTTCTGGCGATCTTCCCGGAGCGATAGGCCTGATGGTTTACGCCACGGCCGGCCGTACCGGCGTCTACCAGATGCAAGCGCTCATGCGCATGATCAACCATGACGCGCAGGGCACCATCGATGAGCAGCGCAAGATTGCCAATACCCGCGACCTGCTGGCCAGCCTTCCGGCCAGTAACTGGTTCAAGCGCGGTGAAGACCTGCATCACGACCACAACATCGGCGATGCAGGCATTTACGATTTGCTGCTGCACTCGCAAGACCGCTCCTATTCAGTGGGCGAGCTGTTTGACTGGCTACATACTGACAACGGCCTGCATCTTGAATTTTCTGACGTGCAGCGCGGGCGGTCGTCGTACCTGCCGCACATGGTGCTGGGCAGCAAACCGCCCGCCATGACGGGCGCGCTTCGCAAAAGGCCGCGCAGGGAGCAATATGAAATGGCCGAGCTCATGTCGGGCAGCATCATCACTCATTCGCTTTACGCCACCCAAAGCGCCAGTTGCACCGCCCCTTATGGCGACGCGCAATACATACCGTTTTTCTTTCACGAGCCGCTGACAGGCGAGGTTGCTGCACAGGTATTTGCCAGCAACAAGGGCCAGCCCTTTGTACTCAAGCACCAGCATTCGGGTACCACGGTGATGGTCAACCCTGGCAAATACGCAGCGCAAATCCTGCGCCTGATAGATGGCAAAAGAAGCTTTGGCGAGATTTTTGACCAGTTTCGCACCGACTGGCGTGGCAAGGCGGCCGCACCTGCCAACGAGGTGCTGTTTGCCGACTTTGAAGAATCGTATGAAACACTGAATGCACTTGACCGCCTGTTGCTAACCCATCCCAGCGCGCGGGCTACCCTTTCCTGACAGATTTTCCCCCAGCCTTGTTCCCACATTTGAGACAATCACCACATGTTTGCACCACTTCAAAACGACACCTTTATCCGCGCCTGCATGCGCCAGGCCACCACCCACACCCCCGTCTGGCTGATGCGCCAGGCGGGCCGCTATTTGCCTGAATACCGCGCCACGCGGGCCAAGGCCGGCAGCTTTATGGGCCTGGCCACCAACACCGACTACGCCACGGAAGTCACCTTGCAGCCACTTGAGCGCTACAAGCTGGACGCAGCCATTTTGTTCAGCGACATTTTGACGGTGCCCGATGCCATGGGCCTGGGCCTGAGTTTTGCGCTTGGCGAAGGACCGAAATTCGAGCGCAACGTGCGTGATGAAGCCGCCGTCGCCAAACTTGCCGTGCCGGACATGGCCAAGCTACGCTATGTGTTTGATGCCGTCACCTCCATCCGCAAAGCCCTCAATGGCCGGGTGCCGCTGATCGGCTTTTCAGGCAGCCCCTGGACACTGGCCTGCTATATGGTTGAAGGCGCGGGCTCTGACGATTACCGGCAGGTCAAAACCATGATGTACCAGCGGCCCGATTTGATGCACAAAATGCTGGCCATCAATGCTGACTCTGTCGCCGCTTACCTGAATGCGCAGATTGAAGCTGGCGCCCAAGCAGTCATGATTTTTGACAGCTGGGGAGGCGTGCTGGCCGATGCGGCTTTTCATGAGTTCAGCCTGGCCTACACGGCCCGGGTTTTGGCGCAGCTCAAGCGCGAGCATGAGGGTGTGGTCATCCCGCGCCTGGTGTTTACCAAAGGCGGCGGCTTGTGGCTGGAGGCCATGGGCCAGCTGGACTGCGAAGTACTCGGCCTGGACTGGACAGTCAATTTAGGCAAAGCGCGCACTCAGGTCGGCCAAAAAATGGCTTTGCAGGGCAACCTTGATCCCAACGTGCTGTTCGCCAGCCCGGCGCAGGTTGAGGCTGAGGCGATCAAGGTACTGGACAGTTTTGGCGCACCACATACCGACCTCAACCAGACTGGGCCAACGCACATTTTCAACCTGGGACACGGTATCAGCCAGTTCACACCGCCTGAAAACGTTGAGGTGCTGGTTAACGCAGTGCACGCTCACTCTCGCAAAATGCGCGCTGCTACGGCCTGATTTGCGCCTTTGTAGCCTCTGAGCGTGCCCAAAACCGTGATTTATGACCATGGCTAGCACAAAATACAGCGCCGGAGTTGTGACTTATGCACAAAATTTGTGTTGCGGTGCGGCAAGAACGCCTATGTGGATCAACGCACGCTATCAAAGCAATAGCGCAGCTAAGTCATTGATTTATATAGCTTCTTTAAAATGCTTTTTTTTCGGGCATTTTAGTGAAAGCCTTGTAAATCAAGGCTTTCGGGCGCCCGGGCATAAGCTATCAACAAAGTTATCCACAGAAAACTTGGAGAACTGTAAAGCTACGTCAAATCAAGCACTTAGCACCTTCTTCGCAAGTGAATTTGCAGACTTGACTACAAACGCTTACTTTTCGCCTTCCCTATGAGCCAATGGTTAAGCGTCGTGGTGGCGGTGCCCGCACATAGCGCCATCGCCGGGCCGCTAACCTACCGAAGTGAGTCAATGCTTAGCCCAGGCACGCTGGTACGCGTACCTTTGGGCAAGCGTGAGGTGCTGGGCGTCGCCTGGGAGAACCTGGAGGGCAGCGGCAATCTGCTGGAAATGCAGACGCGTCATGTTGCAGGCGTCCTGGAAGGCCTTGCTCCGCTCACTTCGAGCTGGCGGGATCTGGTCAGCTTTACCGCCAGTTACTACCAGCGTTCATTAGGCGAGGTAGCGCTGGCTGCATTACCGCCGCAATTGCGGGAGCTAACGGGCGTGCAGCTGGCTCGCCGCCTGAAGCGGATTACGCCAGATACCAGCAGCCCACAAAACGCTTTTACTTTAATAGCGCTTAACACCCAACAACATTGGGCCCTGACCGAGTTTGATGCTGAAAACGCCCTAAAGCAACGGCCAGCACTGCTGTTTGGCGCTACGGGCAGCGGTAAAACCGAGGTTTACCTGCGCGCCGCCGCCAAAGTGCTGGACCAAGACCCTGCCGCCCAGGTACTGGTCATGGTGCCCGAGATCAACCTCACGCCGCAACTGCAGGCCAGATTTGAAGAGCGCTTTGCCCATCTGGGGCTAGAGCGCGTGGTCGCCCTGCACAGCGGCTTGACCCCGGCCCAGCGGCTCAAAAGCTGGCTGGCAGCCCATTCAGGCAAGGCACGCCTGGTGCTGGGTACGCGCATGGCGGTGCTGGCGTCGATACCAAATTTGCGCCTGATTGTGGTGGATGAAGAACACGACCCAAGCTACAAGCAGCAGGAAGGTGCACGTTACTCGGCACGCGACCTGGCGGTATACCGCGCCAGGCTGGAAACCGTTGCAGGCAACACATGCCGCGTCATGCTCGGCTCGGCCACGCCTTCGCTTGAAAGCTGGCAGGCGACAGTTACCGGGCGCTACCAGCGCCTGACGATGGATGAAAGGGTTGGTGCCAGCTCCGAAAGCGACGGCTTGCCAACGGTTCGTGGACTGGACATGAACCACCAGCCCAAACACTGCGTGATTGCACCGCCTTTGCTTGACGCCATTTCGCAGCGCATTGCCCGCGGCGAACAATCACTGATTTTCTTGAACCGCCGTGGCTACGCGCCGGTGCTGGCCTGCCACGACTGCGGCTGGAAAAGCGAATGCCCGCATTGCAGCGCCTACCGCGTTTTTCACAAAATCGACCGCACCCTGCGCTGCCACCACTGCGGCTTTACCGAGCGGGTACCGCGCGCCTGCCCCAGCTGCGGCAATATCGACATTGCGCCGGTGGGGCGTGGCACCGAGCGACTTGAAGAGCACCTGGCCGAGCTACTGGCTGGCGTGAAAAGGCCAGACGGCAGCCCGCCCCGCATTGCACGCATTGACGCCGACACCACGCGGCTAAAAGGCGCGCTTGAATCCCAGCTGGCCAGCGTGCATGCGGGCGAGGTTGATGTGCTGGTCGGCACGCAAATGATTGCCAAGGGCCATGACTTCAGGCACATCACGCTGGTAGCAGCCATTAACCCCGATGGCGCGCTGTTTTCAAGCGACTTCAGAGCACCCGAGCGCCTGTTCAGCCTGTTGATGCAGGCCGGGGGCCGGGCCGGGCGCGACGCCAGACACAGCCAGGCCAGCGAAATGTGGGTGCAAACCTTTCACCCCACGCATCCCCTGTTTGCCGCCCTTAAAAACCACGACTACCCCAAGTTTGCAAGCGAACAGCTAACCGAACGCCTGGCGGCAGGCATGTCGCCGTTTGGCTTCTCAGCCCTTGTGCGGGCCGAGGCCAAAGCGCAGGACATAGCGCAGGGCTTTTTAAACGCAGCGTCCAGCGCCGCAATGGCCGCACAACTTGAAGGTCATGCCCAAGTCACCGCCTACCCGGCCGTGCCCATGACGATTCAACGCGTAGCCAATATAGAGCGCGCGCAAATGCTGGTTGAAAGCAACTCGCGCACTGCGCTGCAACGCTTTTTGGCTGCCTGGCAGCCGGTATTGTTTGAAACCCGCAAACAAGGCGAATTCAGAAGCCTGATTCGCTGGGCTATTGATGTGGACCCGATTGCCATCTGAGGGTTTGAACTAAAAATCACTTATTTGCCAATACATCTTGTAGCAGGCGTCCACCCTTGCGATTTTTGATTGGCCTACATCCGTGCTTCGCCACATAGAGCGCCAATAAATGACCTTCCCACGCCTCGGCGTTGTGTGTAGATGTCCCCGCAACCTCGTTCAGCATTGCGCTGCTTGACCACCAAATACTTAGAGGGCCATGGTCAAGAATCAAACGGCTATAGAAGGTCAAATTCAAATTTGCATCTGCGAACCCGCGAAGAACAGAAGGTGTGTCACCTGTCGATTCACCACTAAAGTCCGTAGTCACACTTCTGAGGTTTTCATTCGACCATCTGCCCGACATCGTGCCTTTGGTCTTTTCAATATAGATAAATTGACTCGGCAATCTTTCACATTGATCGTGAATGTATGGCCTATCAACTGTCCAGACAAAAACAATATCGCGGATAGTCTTGGCTTCTTTGCAACGAAACACGTTATAAAAAGCTTCGTATAGCGACTTTGGAGATAGCGCGTCAGTTGGGCCGATGACTTCTGGCAGAGGAATAAAACAGCGAGTCAAGTTAGGCTGCAATCCGATCTGGGAGAATTCGTGCATCACGGTCATTTGATGAGTCCAAAAACGTATGCCCATACTGGAGCAGGTACAGTTCCACTAGCCTCCCATCCGTCCAAGGAAGATTTGCCATAGCGCCTCATATTGTTGCCCTCAAGCTCGTATCCGTCCAAGCTCGACTTACCGTATGGTTTCAAAATTTTCCCATCCCACACATAACCTTCTAGCGACGATTTGCCATACGGTTTAATAAGACTGCCGTCCCACTCGTAGCCCTCAAGGCTTGATCGACCATAGGGTTTAAAGATTTGCCCAACAAGCTCCCATCCATTGATTGAAGACTGTCCATACGCTTTCAAAATTTTTCCGTCCCAATCGTATCCATCGAGTTCAGATTTTCCGTAGGGCTTAATGGTTATTTGAACTGTTTCCTTTTTTTGCGAAGGATCAGTTGCTGCTTGACTAGCAAGATTTGCGAAAAACAAAAAAAAATCCAGCGTCATTCGATGGCACCTTGCTCTTGGGCGGCGTGGATCTCTTACGGAAAACTATCCAAAAAAGTAAAGCTACAAGGCACAAAAGAAAAAGTATTGCGCCAAATGGGGATTGCTTTGACACCCCACTAATAGCTGGAGCATTGACGGAGCTGCTTGAATTAGATTTTGTATCTGGTATCACGCTGGTTTTATCCGAGTTCGTGATCACAGGTAGAGGGGCTTTTTTAACTGCCTCAGCGGCGGGCGTTGACATGTGGCTATCAATAACTGCCTCGACGCACTGCAAACTATCGCAGCTAACCACATCTTTTTGAACTTTGATCTCAATGTCCGAGCTGCGTCCATTACTAAATTGAGAGTCGAAGAGCTTCTGATATTTGAATCCAATAATGGCGTAGTCGCAAACGATATGTTCACCACCAATATTTTCGGGGCCGCACTTGATGTTTCCGATCAGGTTGGCATGGGCTAATGACGAAAAAATTGTCGCCAAGCAGATCACGACACCATTTCGAAGATTAAATCTGATTGCCACTTAGTTTCATCCTCTAAGAGAGTATGGTTGAACGAATGATAAATGCGTATGCATCGCAGCGCATGTACTGATTGCCGCAAGCAGGCTGACGCTTTAATTTAGCCAATGCTCACCTCTTGACTTGCACAAAGATTAAATAAATACGACATTCGGCCTATGCGTTACTCCATCAAAAGCGAACTTGGCACTTGCTTCGAAGTCAATGCGGTGCAGGTGTCGCACGAGCTGATCGAAAACCGTGACGTACTAGCAATTTCACACAACAGCGAAGCAAAGGCTGTGTTGCTTGGGGGCGCCGTCAATAAAGTAGACCAACGCGCGCAAGCTCTACTCAAGATTCTGATGCTGGGCAATCAGCAGATTGAGCGGGGTGAGGTGATGCTGGCTGCGGATGCTGTTGCCCGGATTCGAGGCAAGCGCGCCGAATCTTTACATGACACCTGATCGTCGACGGCCGACGCGACATGCAGGCTTTGCTGCAGCGCAGGATGTTGCGGGTTTGAGAACCGGCCGCAAACCAGACATGACTCACACCGTTAACGCGCTCAAGCCCACGGATCAATCAGTTCAACACCAGTGCATTTAAAGTCACGCACATTGCGGGTCGCTAAAAGATATCCTTGCGCAGATGCAATAGCAGCGATAGCGCCATCGGCAAAACTGATCGGACTGCCTTGCGTCTGAGCACTCGCGTTAATTCGGGCAAAGGCTTCTGCCGCTTTTTTATCGAAAGAAAGGATTCGCCCCTCAAACAGGGGCATCACTTTCGTTGTCAATGCATTCTGCAACTCGTTACGTCGCCGCCCTTGCGGTAAAACCTCGATGCCTGTCAGCAACTCGGCCAGATTGATCGTCGTCAGATACAGCGTTTCGGGCACCTGGCGGTCAAGCCACTCCAGAACAGCGGGCGCTGGCGAAGGCTTGAGCGGCTCCGATACGACGTTCGTATCCAGAATAATCATGAATCAAAACTCGCAGGAGCAACCGGGCTTGCATCACGCCGGAAGTCCAGATCTACCCCACCCACGCTGCGTCCTATCGCAGCCAGCGCAGAACCCATGCGAGCTTGAGGACGTACCGCATTTTCAAGAATATGGCGAATTTCTGCCTCTGTGCTGCGGCCATGTTGCGCGGCACGTAGCTTGAGCGCCCGGTGCGTTTCGTCGGGCAGGTTTCTGACGGTAAGTGCAGACATTGATTGCAATCCTTATTTTTGATGGCAATGATATCTTTTTGAACGTTTGATGTCAAAAATTACTCGCCAGTTAAAGTTCTATTTTTAAGAACCTGGTGCAAGTCCCTGCGCCAGCACCAAACCAGCGATTGCCCTGTCCCTGTGTCATCAAGCTTTCATATGCCATCCCTAACGTCTCGCCTTTAAGCTAAAAAAGGTAGGCAGATGAAATTTGGTGCACATGTCTTGAGCCGCTGGGCTCTGGTTCTGACGGGTGCCCTCGCGCTAGGCGCTTGTGGCGGCGGGGATTCCCCTTCGACATTGGCGGCAACCACGCCGGTGGTGATGCCAACAGTGCCAGCAGTGACCACATCGACCGCCCTGGGCGCGCCCATGCTGTCGTTTGTGGCGCCTGGTGAAAGCCTGGACTTGAACAACTACACACTGGTTGGCAAGTACACGCTGCCGGTTTCTTCCATTGGCAACCAGATCGCCGCAGAGGTGTCAGCGGTGACGTACAACACCACGACTGACAGCCTGTTCATTGTGGGCGACGAAGGCACCTACATCACGCAGATCTCCAAGCGCGGTGAGGTTATTGACACCATGAACCTGCCGGCAGGCCTGTTCGCTGACCCGGAAGGCATTACCGCCATTGGCAATGGCCAGTTTGTGGTGGCTGACGAGCGCGTGCGCACGGCCAACCTGTTCACCTATGCTGGCGGTACGACCCTGGACGCGGCGAGTGTCAAAAGCGTGAAGCTGGGAACCACCGTAGGCAATATTGGTCTTGAAGGCGTATCGTTTGACCCGTTGACGGGCGGCTATATCTTCGTCAAGGAATTGAGCCCGTTGGGGATTTTCCAGACCACGATTGACTTTACGGCGGGCACCGCTTCCAACGGCTCGTCCACAACGACCAATTCTGTCAACCTGTTTGACCCGGCGCTAGCCAATGTGATCGACTTTGGCGACGTAGCGGCCTTGTCGAATGTGCTTCCTGTAGCCGCGCTTGACTACGGCCATTTGATCGTACTGAGCAACGACACCGGTCGCCTTTTGAAAATGGACCGCGCTGGCAAAATCTACAGCTCGCTGGACATTTTGCAAACCGCAGCGCACGAGGGTGTAACGTTTGACAAACAGCTCAATATGTATGTGACCAACGAAGCTGGCGGCGGCAGCCAGGCCCTGCCGCAGCTCTGGGTTTATGCACCCACCCGCGCTTCAAGCGCTGTTGGCCTGGGCAGCAACTACTTTCTGAGCTTTAGCGCCAACGTCACGGCTGGAACCGGCAACATCGTACTGAGCGGCAGCGGCGGCGACATTCGCACCATCCCCGTCACCGACACCGCGCAGGTCAGCATCACAGGTTCTGTCGTGCGCATCAACCCGACAGGCGACCTGCTGCCAGGCCAGACCTACAGCGTGCAGTTTGCCAGCGGCGTGCTGCGCGGCCCTGGCAGCGTTGCAACTCAAGCAGTAACTAACGCAACCGGCCTGACTTTCACCACCGTGGTGGACATTACCGAGCCGGAGCTGCTGACCAGCACCCCATCTGACAATGCCGGCGGCATCACCCTGACCAGCAACATCACACTGACTTTCAATGAAACCGTGCTTGCTGGCACGGGCACTTTTACGCTGAGCAATGATGCTGGCGATGTACGCATGATCAACGCCAACGATACGGCACAGGTCACCATCACGGGGCGCACCGTCACCATCAACCCGACCGCGGACCTGATGCTGGGTACTGCATACCATGTGCTGGTGTCAGGCAATGCACTGAGAGATGCGTCGGGCAACCGGTTTGCCGGCTTCAGCGATGTCACGCGCCTGAACTTCATTACCGCCGCTGCTACACCCGCTGTTGCCCCAAGCCTGCTGATTTCCGAAGTCAACTCCAATGCGGGGCCAGCAGACTTTTTCGAGCTTTATAACTACGGTTCAGCAAGCGTCGATCTTGCTGGCTGGAAGTGGGATGATGACTCTGCGTCCTTTAGCGATGCGGCCGCGGGGACCTTCCCGGTCGTCAGTATTCCAGCGGGTGGACGGCTGGTGATCGTTGCCTCTGCGACCGTCAATGCAGCGGCATTTAGAAGCGCGTGGGGACTTGCTGACACCGTGCCGGTTGTTGCATTTTCAGGCCCGGGCCTGGGCGGCGGCGATGCAGTGGTGCTGTTCGACACCGCTGGCAAAGTGATCACCTGGTTTAATTACCGGGGCGGGGCAACCATCACGGCCACTGACGGTACGGTTATTACCGTAGCGGCAGCAGCACCCGGCGTGACCACCGCCATCCCCAACCATGCCGGCCTTGCCTTCGGCGGCACGGCGACCATTTCGGCTGTCTGGGATGGCCTGTCTACTGCAACGCCCGCCTACAAGGCTGCGGCTGTGGGTGTAGACGGTGGTTTTGCACAACCGACGGCTGCGGCAAACATCGGTTCACCCGGACAGTAAAAACCAAAGGCCTTTGGCCTTCACAAAAAGCCGCTCGGGCTAGCCTGAGCGGCTTTTTTACGTGCATTGCGCCTATGCTTTAGGTCAGCAGCGCCACCGCCGCCGAAAAACTAAAAAACGCCAGCACCGTTGACAGCAAAATAATCCGCGCGATGCGCCCGTTGTCAGCGCCAAAGCGCTCGGCCAGCAAGGCCACATTGCTGGCACTGGGCAATGCCGCCACCAGCACCACCACGGTCAGGGCAAAACGGTCAAGTGGCAAGCCCAGCTGAATAGCCATCAGGCCCAGCGCCAACAGCAGCAATGGGTGAACCAGCAGCTTGATCAGCGCCACCGGCACATAGTCCCCAAGGGGTGTGCGCACCGGGCTGTTGATTTGTGATCGGGCCAGCACGGCACCAATGGTAAACAATGCCGCCGGTGAGGCCGCGTCAGCCAGCAGCCCGATCGTCTGCATCACAGGCACCGGCAGCGTCAAACCCAGGCCAGACGACAGGGCACCCAGCAAAATTGCCCATGGCATGGGGTTGAGCGCCACGCCTTGCAAGGCTTTTTTGGCAGCGACTTTAGCCCCATGGCTATCAGCAGAGTCCAGCTGCGACAAGGCAATGCACAGCGAACTGGTCACGACCAGATCAACCATGATGGTCACAATCGCCGGGCCTGCCGCCTTGGCACCCAGCAGCGCCACCAACAGCGGTACGCCCATAAAACCGGTGTTGGGGAAAGCCGCCACCAGCGCACCGAATGAAGCATCGTTCCAGCCAATTCGCCCACTGCCTCTACCCAGCGTGACAGCCACCGTGAACGCCACCATCAGCAAGGCGCAGACCAGATAAACCGCCACCAGCGAGCCATCGAGCAATTGCGCAACCGGTGTGCTGGCACCGAAGCGATACAGCAGGCAGGGCAGCGCAAAATAAAGCACAAAACTGTTAAGCCCGGGAATCGCCGCCTGCGGCAGCATGCCGCGACGGGTAGCGATATAGCCACACAGCACCAGTGCAAAGAAGGGGAAGGTGACGGCAAGGATGGACAGCATAAAACGGCGATAGGCGTTAGAAAAGCAGGTTAGCACCCCATTGTCCGACAGCCAGACCAGTTGCACATGCCCAGGACGTACAGCAGGTTCAACCGTTTGCTATTTTATTTATAGCTAACAGTAGCCGTACTCATTGGGCAGAGGTACTAAGACACCTTAGAACCCGCTTAAGGCGGTCTATTTTGAGTCCACTATTGATCCGGCACGAGTTATTACGGAATCTAAACTCCGTTCGCCTTGAGCTTGTCGAAAGGCTTCGACAAGCTCAGCCCGAACGGGTTCATTGATAACTCGTGCCGGGTCTATAAGCACTTTAAACATAAGAAAGCAGCAATCAGTCTTATCCCAAAAGGCAAAAGCCCCACCCGGTATGATTCCAGGCCTGCCTTTGCAGCAGACCTTTCCCCGTATTTCCCCCAATCCTCCCGAATCGATCCCACCCATGTCTGACGCGCTTTCTGACGGCCTGAACCTTGCCCAGCAGGAAGCCGTCAACTACCTGCATGGGCCCTGCCTGGTGCTGGCCGGGGCGGGGTCTGGCAAAACGCGGGTGATTACGCACAAAATCGGCCGGCTCATACAGTCCGGGCTCAAGGCCGAGCAGATTGCGGCCATCACCTTTACCAACAAGGCCGCCGCCGAAATGCGCGAGCGCGCCAAGACCCTCATTGGCCGGCAGGCCAAGGGCGTGCTGATATGTACCTTTCACGCCCTGGGCGTGCGCATGCTGCGCCAGGACGGCGAGGCGCTGGGTTTAAAGAAGCAGTTTTCGATTCTTGACAACGATGACGTGACCAGCATCATCAAGGACGCTGGCGGCAGCACCGATGCGGCCACCGCGCGGCAATGGCAATGGACCATCAGCAAGTGGAAAAACATGGGCCTCAATTCAGCGCAGGCCGAAACGCAAGCAAATGGCGATGAAGAACGCCTGATTGCGCGCGTTATGGCACGCTACGAAGAGCGCCTGACGGCCTACCAGAGTGTGGACTTTGATGACCTGATCGGCCTGCCGCTTAAATTACTGCAAGAGCACGATGCCGTGCGCGCCAAATGGCAGGCTTCACTAGGTCATGTGCTGGTCGATGAATACCAGGACACCAACGCCACGCAGTACGAAGTGCTCAAGTGCCTGGTGGGCACGCGCGGAAGGTTTACCGCCGTGGGCGACGATGACCAGTCGATTTACGGCTGGCGCGGTGCGACGCTGGACAACCTCAAGCGCCTGCCGCAAGACTACCCTAGCCTCAAAGTCGTCAAGCTGGAGCAAAACTACCGCTCGACCAGCGCCATCTTGCGGGCTGCCAACAACGTGATTGGGCCCAACCCCAAGCTGTTTCCTAAAACCCTGTTCAGTGAACTGGGTGAAGGCGAGCCGGTACGCGTGGTCGACTGCGACAGCGAAGAGCACGAAGCCGAGCGCGTGGTGGCGCGCATACAAAGCCTGCGCGCTGAAGGCACGCTGCAGGCTGCAGGCGGCCAGTACCGCGAGTGGAAGGATTTTTGCGTGCTGTACCGCGCCAACCACATGGCCAAGCCTTTTGAAAAAGCCTTTCGCAAAGCCAATATTCCGTACAAGGTGTCGGGCGGGCAAAGCTTTTTTGACCGGGCAGAGATCAAGGACCTGTGCTGCTGGCTGCGCCTGCTGAGCAACAACAACGATGACCCGGCCTTTATGCGCTCTGTGACCACGCCCAAGCGCGGCATTGGCCATACCACCCTGGGCACACTGGGCACATTCGCCAGCCAGTACAAGCTGAGCCTGTTTGAAGCGCTGTTCAGCAACTCGCTGGGCTCGGTGTTGCCGGCCAAGGCTTGCGGCTCACTGCACGAGTTTGGCCGCTACCTGAACGATCTGGAATACCGCGCCAAACGTACCCTGGGCGCCGAAGCTGCCAAGGTTTTTCTGCTCGACTGGCTCAAAGAAATCGACTACCAAAAGCATCTGTTTGACGGCGAAGACAGTGAAAAGGTAGCCGCAGCCCGCTGGACCAATGTGCTGGATTTTATCGACTGGATGTCGCAGCGCTGTGGCGGGCAGATTGATGACACGGCTGGTGCCACGCTTGAAAAAGAGACCAAAAACCTGCTTGAGGTGGTGCAGACCATTGCCCTGCTGTCAACCATTAGCGAGCGCGAAGGTGACCAGAACGTGGTGACGCTTTCAACCCTGCACGCCGCCAAGGGACTGGAATGGCCGCACGTCGTGCTGGCCGGGGTCAATGAGGGCTTGCTGCCCTTCAAGCTTGACGATGACGACGGCACCAATACGGAAGACATCGCCCTGCGCCTGCAGGAAGAGCGCCGCCTGATGTACGTGGGCATCACGCGCGCGCAGCGCACACTGGCGGTGAACTGGCTGCGCCGCCGCAAGAAAAACCGCGACACGATTGCCGGCATACCCAGCCGCTTTATTGCCGAGATGGCGCTGGATAAAGCCACGGTAAAAGAAGACCCGCGCGAGAAAATCAGGGCCCTGCGCGCTGAATTTGCCAAAAAATCAGCCGACTCGATTGCCGCTGCAGCAGCTTTTTCCACAGCGCAGTCCAATACAGGCCGTTAGGCCAAAATGTGGCCGATCCGATTTCAGATGAATCCATGACTTCAAAAAAGCTCCTTTTTGCTATTTATTTAATAGCTTCTTGTGCCGGTAACGCTTGGGCTCAGGGCCAAAACAGCTCAAAATCGGCAGCCAAACCAGCGCCAGCTACCCTGGCCGGCTGCCTTGATGCCAAAGACATGAAGGCCCAGCAGCTTTTTGGCTTGTGGACGGCACGCTTTACAAATCCGCCAGACGGCCTGCCCGCCACCGCCACCATGCTGCTGGAGCGGCACGCCGAGTTTTCAGACAGTCTGGCGGGCATCGTCAGCCGAAATCTGGGCCTGGCCAGCGGTTCACCCAAAATTGCAGGCCACGCGGCCAAGGCATTTCTGGCAGGTGATCTTGAAGACGGCATGCTGATACTCGATGAGTCATCTGACAACCTCAGCATCACCGGCACCTGGAACGGCGAAATGGTGCCCGGCTCATGCGGCAAAGTGTTTAAAGGCATGTGGAAAGACACCAGCAAAAGCGCGCCTGCTGACGCCCCTGATGTTCCCTTCACACTGACTTTTCGGCGCTGATGGGCTCATTTTTTAGGCGTGGCGTGTTTATTGCAACATGTCACGACCTGTTTTTAAACCGTTTCAAAATTGTTCCATGCCAGCCACTTCACCCCTAACTGTTTCTAAAAAGGCTGCAAGCGGCATGTTCTGGCTGGCAGTCGTGGCTGCAGGCTGTGCCCAGGCGCAGACCAAACCCGCCGCTACCACCGCAGCAACACCGGCCTTGAGCTGGCAGGTTTGCCAGGCGCTGACAGGCGAGCCGTCTGTACAGCTCAAGTGCTTTCAGGACTGGGCTGCATCACAAACCCCCGCCAAAACACCGCCGCCCACCGTCGTCACCGCCCCCGCCAATCTTGAGACCAGCCAGCCAGAAATGAAAGTACTGCTGCTTCCGGCGCTCAATACCGACGCACCCGACGGCAAACCGATTGGCTGCCGCAACGACAAATATTCCCCGCTGTCACGCTTTTGGGAGCTGCAGCGCGGCACTGACTGCGACACCTTTGCCATACGTGGCTACCGGCCCATTTCGCTGGCCGTGGTCAAGGGTAACAGCGTGAACCAGCAGCCATCTTCACCGGCAGTGGGCCACACTGCGCTGACCGCCCAGAGCTATCAACGGACTGAAAACAAGATCCAGCTTTCAGTGCGCACCAAAATAGCCAAAGGCCTGCTCACCCGTGGCGGCGATGATGACGACAACCACGACTCGCTGTGGTTTGGCTACAGCCAGCAAAGTTACTGGCAGTTGTTCAGCCCTGCAATTTCACGGCCATTTCGCAGCACTGACCATGAGCCGGAAGTCATCTACATCTACCCGCACCAGATACCGCTGGCCGGTGGCTGGAGCTACCGGCTGTCAGGCATTGGGGCGGTACACCAGTCCAACGGGCAGTCATTACCGCTGTCGCGCAGCTGGAATCGCACTTACCTCATGGGTGCAGCTGAAAAAGTACTCAGCCCGCAATCAAGCTTGATGCTGCAGGGCCGCGTCTGGAACCGCCTGAGCGAGTCATCCGGCAATGACGACAACCCCGGTATTGAAAACTTCGTCGGCCGCGCCGAGCTGGCCGCCAGCTGGCAGATCAACAAGGCCAATACCCTGGGCATAACCCGGCGGCATTCACTGCGCAACGAGGCCCGCGGCTCCACCCGTATCGACTGGATGATGGCCCCCACCTCAGCGCCCAACTACACCGGCCTGCGCTACCACGTGCAACTGTTCAGCGGCTACGGCGATAGCCTGCTCGACTACAACCGCCAGCGTACGGTGCTGAGCGTGGGTTTGAGTCTGGTGGACTGGTAGGGCAAAAAACCATGCCCGCTGGTTTTTGAGCCGCCGGACTACAAGCCAAAGCGCTATTTGCCGAGCGCTGGCTTGAACGCTGAAGACGATTCGGTTTGCAGAACCTGATGCCGCGGCTGCTATATTTATAATAGCTATGTATAGCCGTAAATATTGGGCAGGGAGCTGTTTTTACTATAAAAATACGTCATTCGGTGCATCCAGCCCGGCAAAACCGGCCTCAACCACGTGGCGGCCGGTCTTTACCCGGATTTTGCGGCTTGGCTTAAGCTGTACCCATGTATTTTTCGACATCGACAGCCCACAGGTTTACGCCATGACAGAGCCCTCAGCCTTCACGCTGGGCTGCATCATTGCGGGTGTGCTGCTGATTGCCATGACGCTGGGCGGCTCTTTCATCAGCCGCCTGCCCATGAGCGCCGCCATGCTCTACCTGGGCGTGGGCATTGCGGTGGGGCCCAGCGGGCTGGGCTTGCTCAAGCTGGATGCGATTAAAAACGTGCACCTGCTGGAGCGGCTGACGGAGGTTGCGGTGCTGATTTCGCTGTTTACGGCGGGCATGAAGCTGGAAATGCCGCTTAAAGACAAGCGCTGGCGTATTCCGGTGCAGCTGGCCACGGTGTCGATGCTGGTGACGGTGGCCAGCATTACCGCTTTGGGCCTGTGGGTGCTTGACCTTCCCCTGGGTGCCGCCGTGTTGCTGGGCGCAATTTTGGCGCCCACTGACCCGGTGCTGGCCTCTGATGTGCAGGTGGCCAACCCCGGCGACCGGGACCGCCTGCGCTTTGGCTTGACGGGTGAAGGCGGGCTGAACGACGGCACAGCTTTTCCGTTTGTGGTGCTGGGCCTCGGTTTGCTGGGTCTGCATGAGCTGGGCGACTACGGCTGGCGCTGGTGGACGATCGACGTACTGTGGGCCGTGGCGGGCGGCCTTGGCCTGGGTTATGTGCTGGGCACCCTGGTGGGCCGCGCCATTTTGTATTTGCGGGTACGCCACCGCGAGGCGTTGGGTTCTGACGAATTCATTGCGCTGGGCCTGATTGCGCTGACTTATGGCCTGGCGCTGCTCAGCATGACTTACGGGTTTCTGGCGGTGTTTGCGGCAGGGCTGGCTTTGCGGCGGGTGGATGAACCCGGTGCGCGTCAAGTCGCGTCACCCGACAGCATTAACCTGGCAAAACCCGAAGCGTCAGCATCTGCCGAGCCGGCGCACATGATGCGGGCAGTGCAGCGCTTTAACAGCCAGCTTGAAAGCTTTGCCGAGGTTGGCATTGTGCTGGTAGTCGGTGTGCTGCTGGCGACCGTTAAATTCCGTACCGAGGTGCTGTGGTTTATTCCCTTGCTGTTTCTGGTGATCCGGCCGCTGGCGGTGGGCGCTGGCTTGCTCGGCACACCGGTCACGCGGTCCCAACGCCGCCTGATGGGCTGGTTTGGCATACGCGGCATCGGATCACTGTATTACCTGCTTTACGCCATCAGCCACGGCATACAGCCTGCGCTGGCCCGGCAACTGCTGTCAATCACGCTGGCGGTGGTGGTGGCATCGGTGATTGCACACGGTATTTCAGTGACGCCGCTGATGAAGCGCTATGAAAAGCGCAAGGCCACCGCAAATGCAAAACCCCGCAAACCGTGAAGCGTGCGGCGCTTTTGATTCAGCCAGCAGCCGAAAACTTCTGGCTGATTACTGCAGCCTTATTGCTGGCTGGTTTTGACCGCTTGTGCGCTGGCTTGCGGCGCGGTACCGGCTTTTTCAGCGACTGGTGTACCCAGTTTTTGCTGCGCAATCGCGCCGTTGTAGGCTGAGCCTGACACTGCGCCTGACTGGGCTTGCAGCACCTCCGCCTTGACCTCGGCGCGGGTTTTGGCGGCAGGCGTGGCCATCTGGTCAAACATCCAAGAGTTGTAGATTTCTGCAGAAGCGCCCATGGAGGTCAGGGCAGCAACAGACAAAACGGCAGCAGAGAAAAATTTCGATTTCATGATGAAGATCCTGTAAAAGTTAGAGTGACATTTCCGGGCATGGCGGGCAACTGTTTGTTGCTGTTGACCCCGTCTGTCCAGCCTCGGTGAGTCGCCTTTATTGGGCTTTGACTCATCGATGTATGAACTGTATTACTTTGACATCGGCAGAAAAACAGTACTTTAAACAATACATTGCTGTCAAAATAGCAATAATAAGACGGAAAATTAGGGGTAAACCATGGACAGACTTCAATCAATGCGCGTGTTTCAGCAAGTGGTCGATGACGGCAGTTTTGCGGCGGCAGCGCGCAAATTTGACATGTCGGCTGCCGTTGTAACCCGGCTGGTCGGTGACCTTGAAGACCACCTTGGCGTGCGCCTGCTGCAACGTACCACCCGACGGCTGGCACTGACCGATGCGGGCGAGGCCTACCTGGCGCGGGTGCGCCACATATTGAACGACATAGACGAAGCCCACGCGGCGGCGCAAGCCCATGCCGAAGAAATGTCGGGCGTGATACGCATACTGACACCGCCGATTTTTGGCGTGCATATTCTGGGGCCACTGGTGGCGGAGTTTGGCAGGCTGTACCCGAAAGTCGTGCTCGACATTCACGTCGACTCACCTTCGACACCGCCTATCGAAGACTACGATTTGACGCTGATGGGTGCGACTGACGCTTTCGATGCCAACATCATTGCCCGGCCGATTGCGTCGTCCGACGGTGTTTTGTGCGCATCACCGGACTACCTGCGCCGCTACGGCGTGCCGCAACAGCCTGAAGAACTGGCCCAGCACCGCTGCCTCAGGGCCAAGTTCCCCGCCAACCGCCACCGGGTATGGCGCCTGATGAATCCGGATGAAAACCGGCGTGAAGTTGAAGTGGCGATTGAACCCGCCATGCTGGTCAACCACACCGACACACTGATACGCGCCTGTGTTGACGGCGCGGGCATCAGCAGCCAGTCGATTGACCTTGTCGCCCAGCATTTGCATAGCGGGCAACTGCAGCGCATTCTTTCACCCTGGATCACTGGGCGAAACACGCTTTATGCGGCACTGCCCAGCCGCAAATTCATTCCCAAACGCACCAGCGCGTTTCTGGACTTCATGACGGAATACACGCGCAACCTGATCAGGCAGATGGAAGTTAAACCCAAATCGACTCATAAAGGGTCAAGGTGAACTGCGACCGCATAGGAGGCAGAACCTTGCTGCTTTCAGGTCAAAAATTTAATGCAATACGATCACCAGCCCAATGATGACAGCTTTAACTGACTATATTTTTGTAGCAAATGGGCTGATTTAAGCGATATGTGCGTCAATCTCCAAACTGACCATCGACCGCGTTTTTGATGACGGATGGCAAAAACCCCAAATAAGTTACCGCAAGGTAGAGAAAAAGACGGATTAGTATTTTTATGGCATCATTTGAGATCCCACGTTACTTAAAAATAGGATCTTTCCATGAAAAACACGAACCGCAGAGTATTTATGCTGCACGTCGCTGCAGGTAGTTCTACCCTTGCCGCATCCAGCGCAATGGCACAAGCCGCCGCACCTATGGTCAATGAAAAAGACCCTCAAGCTGTAGGCCTGGGTTATGTCGCTGACACCACCAAGGTAGATGCCAAAAAGTATCCGAAACACGCCAACACGCAGTTATGCAACAACTGCCAGTTGTATGCAGGCAAGGCAACCGACGCAGCAGCTGCTTGTCCATTGTTTGCAGGCAAACAAGTTGCTGGCAAAGGCTGGTGCAGCGCCTGGGTCAAGAAAGCCGCTTGATTTAACGCGACTGCGCCCGTTGCCGTAGCCGCAAGGCGATGTCGGCAACGTGAGCTAGTCCTGCCGCCATTAAATAAGCGGATATGAAATACCAAGCGCTGCCTGCCAATGCGCAGCGCAGTGCCAGCATCAGGCACAGGCCTGAGACGACATTGAGCAAATAATCACGCGGCGACAAGCCGCGTTTTGTTTGACGGTGGTAGGCCAGCAAAGCTGCTACTTCGAGCAGCGTGATGGCGATGATGGTGTCGATCAACCCTCCGCCCATGACCCACTGCGGCAACCACTGGTCAAACCAGGCCATCACACCTTGGCCAGACCCATCAGGTGAGCGATGTCCTTAAAGAAGATGCGCACGTGGGCCATGGGTTTTGCGCGTACCAGCTCCTTGTTCATGTAAGCATCAAAGGTAAGCTGCTGCACGTCACGGTCTTCGCAAATTCTAACGAAGCGCTCGCGACGTTTTTCACTGCCGTACCAGAACCACTGCATGATGCCCAGCACCAAAAACACCTTGCCGTGCACGCGCATAAACCGTCTGCGCGCCATTCGAAGGACGCGCGGATTACCAGTTTGTAGCAGCTCTTCAACCGCATCAGCGGCAAGGCGCCCACCATACATGGCGTAGTAAATACCTTCGCCTGAAGCGGGTGCAACCACACCAGCGGCATCGCCAGCAACCACAACATCACGGCCGTTGTCCCAGCAGCGCAGCGGCTTCATGGGTAAGGGCGCGCCCTCGCGACGCAGCACTTCGGCGTCTTTCAATCCGGCGGCTTCGCGCAGGCTGGTGACTGCGCCGCGCAGCGAAAACCCCTTGTCGGCGCTGCCGGTACCGATGCTGAGCGTATCCCCATGCGGAAATACCCAGCCATAAAAATCAGGTGACAGCTTGCCCTGATAGTAGACGTCGCAGCGCGAACCGTCATAGCCCGCGGGCTTGGTGGCCGGGGCACGCACGATCTCGTGATAAGCAAACACGCAGGGCATGTCTTTGGCGCCCGGGATGGCCTGGCGCGCCACGCCTGAGCGCGCACCGTCGCAGCCAATGACGCTGCGTGCACGCACGCGCATGGGTACGCCGTCGCCACGGTTGTGTCTATCACGGGCGTGGTAATGCACTACGCAGGTGCCATCTTCGTCACGGTCGAGTTTGTCAAAACTTCCCGTGCGGCGCTCGGCTCCGCTGGCAGCGGCGCGCTCGCGCAGCCACTCGTCAAATTCATGTCGGTCCACCATGCCGACAAAGCCGCCTTCGATAGGTATGTCTACTCGCTTGTCACTGGGTGCGACCATGCGTGCAGAGCTGGCTTTTGCCACCAGCAAGCTGTCCGGGATGCCGAAATCCTTGATCAGCCGCGGCGGTATGGCTCCGCCGCAGGGCTTGGTTCGGCCTGCCCGGTCAAGCAGCAACACCTTGCGGCCCTTGCGGGCCAGATCTTGCGCGGCTGTTGCACCCGCAGGGCCGCCACCAACAACGACAACATCAAAAGTTTCAAGAATGGTCATCACATCACCTCTTTCATGTCCAGATTCGGGCCGCGGTGGTCGACATACTTCCGGTCACGACCTGCGACAGCCGGTATGACCCCGGACGCGTGCCCGGTGGCTATGCGCAAGGCCAGAAATGCAGCCGCGACAAACAGCAAAGCCTCAAGTAAAAAAATCACGGCGTAAGCGGTACCCGACGACGCAATCCAGCGCCGCGTCAGGTCACTACCAGCCGCACCCAGGAGTCCACCAAAACCAAAGGCAATCGCCTGTGACGCGCCCCACAACCCCATGCGCGTACCTTCGCGCGCCTCGCGGCCTTCGCTTGCAAGCCGCATCATCGAAGCAATGGCAGCAATTGAAAACGCCCCATTGGCAACACCCAGCGCAAACACGTTGGACTTCAGGGGCCAGGGTGGCCCAGAAACGCCAGCAATGACGAGCCCAAGCAATGCCACAACCGAGGCCAGGCAGCCGCCCACCATCCAGCCACGCAAGGTGCCAATCTGCCGCCCTCCAAACTGGGTTCCGGCAAACGCGGCCAGCAGCATGCCCGCCAGCACACCGCCATGCTGCACGCCTGCCAGACTGGTCGACTGGCCCGGGGTAAAGCCAAAAACCGTGCCTGCAAAGGGCTCAAGAATCAGGTCTTGCGCACTGTAAGCGAGCATGGACACAAACACAAAAACCGTGAAACGGCGGGCTTCGGGCTCGCTCCAAACCTGCCCAAATGCTTCGCGAAAACCAGGTTTCGCAGCCGCAGGCGCAGACGCGGGTGTAAGAGTATTTGTCTGCGCCTGACCTTCAAGCCGGTAAACCGCAAGCAGGGTGATACACAGGGCCGCCACTGCAACAGCTACCGTAACCTGAACCAGCCGGGTTGACGAATACGGGTCAAGCAGTTGTCCGGCAGCGCTTGCTGTAACAACAAAACCGACAATCATCATGAGCCACACCATGGTGGCTGCAGCCGCGCGCCGCTCGGGCGCCACGCGTTTGGCCAGCAGGACCAAAAGTGAGGTGCCGCTGGCGCTGACGCCCAGGCCAATCAAGCCGAAGGCAACGACTGCCAGCACAATACCTGGCCCTCTCTGGCTGGCCATCCACGCTGTAGCAATCGATGCCAGCACACCTCCCAGCCCCAACACGGCCATACCGCCAACAATCCAGGGCGTGCGTCGCCCGCCAACATCTGAACCATGGCCCATGCGCGGCCGCGTAATCTGAACGGCGTAATGAAAGGCAACCAGTAATCCCGGAAGCAAGGCAGGCAACGCCAGTTCGACCACCATGACACGGTTCAGTGTTGACGTAGTCAACACCACGATCGAGCCGAGACACGCCTGGACCAGGCCCAGACGCGCAATACTGGCCCAGCCAAAATTTGTCATGACCCAACTCCTGCCAGGCCACGTAATGCAAAGGCGCTGACCATCATGCCGGCCACAAAAAGGGGGACGCCAAAGCCGCTGTACCAGAGGGCACGCTGCGTCACACTGGCTAAAAAGCGCCGCATCATGACGCACTGCGCAACCATCAAAGCACCAATCGCAGCCGCATGCACAGGCTTGCCCCAACTGAGCAGCAGCACAAGCACCACCGCCTGCGACAAAATCATTACGCCACAAGCCACGCGCGCGGCGTTTTGCACACCAAGTTGCACTGGCAGTGAGCGTACGCCCATCTGCCTGTCACCCTCGACAGCCTTGAAGTCGTTTAGCGTCATGATGCCGTGCGTGCCAATGCTGTACATCAGCGCCAGCAACAGAGAGCGGCTATCTGGCATCACACCGCCGGCCATCACCGCCGCACCCGTGGCCCAGGCGATGCCCTCATAACTGAAGCCGCAGGCCGCATTGCCCCACCAGCCGTTTTCTTTCAGGCGAATTGGCGGCGCGCTGTAAGCCCATGCAAGCAGCAAGCCCACCACCGCAGCGCAAAATCCCCAAAACCCGAGCACGGTGGCGACCAGCATCGAGATTACCGTCCACAGCACGGCTATGTAAAAGCCCCATTGGCCTGGCATACGGCCGGAGGGGATGGGGCGAAGCGGCTCGTTGATGGCGTCGACATGCCGGTCATACCAGTCATTGACGGCCTGGCTGGTGGCACACACGAAAGGCCCCGCCAATGCCACGCCAACTACTGCCAGCAACCATTTACCCTCCATGGCCACGCCAGATGCCACCACGCCGCAGGCAAACGCCCACATCGGCGGAAACCAGGTTATGGGCTTGAACAATTCAGCGACTGTAGAAAAAGAGGGGCGCGAAGCCAAAACAAGCATTTATGTATTATTTAATTGACATCTGCTTGTGTCAACTTATATTTACACCTACACTTAAGTGATGCAAAACAGTCACAGAGTCTGTTAACAAGTCATGTGAGGCAACCCAAACGCTTGATATGACAGGCCGCCGTCCATATCGACGGGCGGCCAAACTTAGGGTGAAGGTGATGTCATGACCGAAGCAATGAACTCGACAGTGGCCAGCACGGCAAGCTCTTTTTCAGAGTCATTGTCCGAATGGGCTCCCGAGCTTGCGCGCACCATGGTGTCCCTGGGCGGCGATATCGCGTTGGTGATTGACGAAAGGGGTGTCGTGCAGCGGGTTGACCAGCGCGCATCCACTCCGCTGGCCAGCGATGCCCATACCTGGGTCGGTCACCTCTGGTCGGAAACAGTGACCAGTGAATCAAAATCCAAAGTCGAGCGTTTGATGGCCGAGGCGTCGCCCACCTGCGCAACCCGAAAGCGTGAAGTCAATCACCCCGCAGGCGACGGTGCGACGGTACCAGTGGCCTACACTGCCATGCGCCTGGGCTCGCGCGGACCGATTTTAGCCGTGGGACGTGACTTGGGCAGCAGTGCCGCATTACAGCAAAAATTCATTTGTGCGCAGCGTGAAATGGAGCGCAACTACGCTCGTGCCCGGCAGGCCGAGGCGCGCTACAGGCTACTTTTTCAGGTAGCGACCGATGCCGTCATTGTGGTTGATGGCAGTACGCTCAACATCATTGAAGCCAACCAAAGCGCGTCTGAATTGTTTGATTTGTCGTCCAGCCAGGTGGTGGGCCAAAGCGCCTGCTTTGGCTTTGAACGTCATTCGCGCGACATCGTCCATGCGGCGCTTGCCAGCGCACTTCAAAGCGGGCAGTCAACCGAAACCCGTGCCCAACTGCTGGGTCGGGTCACCAGCACCAGCGTCACGGCGACACCGTTCCGCGTCCTGGACTCGCAGCAGTTGCTGGTCAGGATCAGAACTGCCGAGCAGCTAGGCTCATCGGCCAACCTGGGCGCCACACTGGCGCGGCTGGTCGACAGCGCCAGCGACGGTGTGGCCGTCACCGACGTGGATGGCGGTGTTTTGGTGGCCAACCCGGCTTTTCTGAAACTGGTACAGGCCAGTACTGAGGCATCGGTCAGGGGGCGCCCGCTTTCGGACTGGCTCAGCCTGCCAAATGAGCCTTTTGCGGAATTGTTGGAGCGCGTCGGCCGTGAGGGTATGACGGGCTACGCGCCATCAACGGTACTGGCGCAAGATGCCGTTATCAAGCCAGTTGAGGTGGCGGCTACCCTGCTCAGCGAGATAGACCCGCCGTGCATTGGTTTTAGCATCCGACTAACGCCAACAGCTGGCGGAGACATTTCCGTCACTGTAGAGCCCATGCAAGCAGCTGTGAAGGTGCTGTGTGACCAGGTCGGCAGTGCAGCATTACCGGAGCTGATGCAGCGCGCATCAGAATTGTTGCAGCGCAACTTTATTCGCATGGCGATGGAGCGCGCTGGCGCTGACCTGAACAAGGCAGCTACGCTGCTGGGCATCAACCGTCATCAGCTGGAAACGCTCAACAAGAGTCCTTCAAATACCTGAAAAGCCAGATTTTTAAGGTTGTAGCCCAATCAATACGGGCGCAAGCAGCTATAAAGCTAATAGCTAATAGCTAATAGCTAATAGCTAATAGTCAGCATTCAGCATTCAGCTATCTGTTTTCAAGTTCAACATCACCTACGCCGAAACGCTTGAGCTTGACGTACAAACTTTGGCGCGACAGACCCAGCATTTCTGCGGCAGCAGCGCGGTTGTCACCGGTCAGTTCCAGCGCCGCTTGAATACACAACTCTTCGATCAAATCCGTGGTTTCACGCACGATGTCGCGCAGCGGAACACGGCCCACAAGCTCGGTCATCTGGCCAGCCGAGCGCGGCAGGTCTTTGCTCGTCAACGTCGGTTCGTTGGTCAAGCGCCGGCCAATATCGCGGATGGTAAAACCCAGGCAAGGCTGATCGCCTGTCGTCACGCTGACGGCTGAAATCTCGACCTGAGCGGTCGAGCCATACTCGCCTTGCAGGGTGGTCGCAAACAGGCGTACCGTGCCGCGCTGGCGCAAGTTGGAGATCAGTACATTCATGTCTACGCCGCTACGGCCCAGCCACTTTTGCAATGGCTCGCCGCGCACCAGCGCCTCGCTCGCCAGTTGTGTCAGCTCCAGGAAAGCCCGGTTTACAGTCATTACCCGGCCATCCATATCGGTCACGACAAATGCATCAGGCGCGTTGTCGACGACGCGCAGCAGCATTTGCGTCAAAGCGCTTTCAGTCGAGGACGCTGTGGGCTTTAAAGGTGTGACGCGGACCAAAAAGTGGGTGGAATTTTCTTGTCTGAACAGCGACCCGGACAAGGTGTAAACGTCCGAAGATTCGGTAAAACAGACCGTGATCGGGTCCGCACGCCCACGCAGCCGAAGCGCTGCAAACATTTGCAAAACGGCCGGCACGCTTAAGGAGTCAAGGCTCTGGGTCAGCGTCCAATTGGCAACGCGTGCCTTGTCGCCCAGCAATTTGTAGGCGGCGGGGTTCGCCTCCTCGAGCTTTTCGGTGGTGGCGTCCAGTATCAGCACTGCCTCAGCAGCTACCTGGAACAGCAAGCGATAGCGGGTTTCAACATGGCGCAATCGCCAATAATCGCGCTCCATCGAGAGCTGGGCACTGACCAAGCGCTGCTGTAACGCGACTTGTGAGCGCAAGTCGCGGCCAAAGGCGACAGAGCGGTGCGGGCCTGCCTCGCGGCTGAGTGGGACGATGGTGTAGAGCAGCGCCAGGTCGGCACTGTCGGCCGAAGGGTGGTTGATGTGCCGCCACTTGGCACTGCCGCTGCTAACCGCCTCGCTTAGCATTTCCTCAACTTTAGGCCGGCTTTCTATCGTAACGGTTTGCAGCCATGGTTTGCCAAGCCAATCGTGGTGGCCATGCCTGAGCTCGTCGTTACCAAAGGCCATATCTTGAATCACGCCATGCTCATCCAGAATGAGGGCAACGTCGGCAGCCGCAGAAATTAAAGAAGCGGCAGTCTGCGCATCTAAACCAGCTAGAAACAGCTCAGGGCTGTCAAATCGCCCGATTGTGATTTCTTTTGTTGCCTGTTGCGGTGACTTCACATTTGCCTAGAGATACGGTTAACTGAGGAAGTGGATTGTTGGAGTGACATGCAAAAAGCGCACCGCACTAGGAAACTGCATTAGCGCCCAAGTCAGAACCCCGGCCCCGCGCAGCTACCAAGCTTGCTGCCAAGCCTGGCGCTTGCGCACCGTCTGTGGAGGCAGCATCTGCGTTCACGTAGGCCACATACTCAGGATTGGCCAGGAAAAGGGGCCCGCCCACTATAACGCAGATAGTTTTATTCAAGGTCGCTGAACGCACGCTTTTGATGCAGGCTGCGAGGTCGTCAAGCTGGTCCACGTTGCCCAGCGAAAAGCCCACCACATCAAACCATTCGCGCTGCACCATGACGATGGGGTCGGCACCCGCCTCCCACGGGCCACCAGCCACGTCCCAGCCAGCACGCCTGAAAAACTCGGCAACCATGACCAGGCCAAAAGTATGTTGCTCGCCAGGCCCGGGAAGCAGCAGGACGCGATTTCCGCTGGAGTTGGCGCTGGACTGACTAAACGCGGGGCTCAACTCCCTGAGCACCTGCTGCAGGCGCCCCAAACCCACGGTGACTTGGGTGAAGTCGCAAAGATCGTCTTCCCACAACTCGCCCAAATACCTGGCCACTGGAGCCAACAGGTCGGTGTAAATGGTTTCGACAGAAATACCGCTGGTGCGCATGGTCTCGATGCAAGCATGGGCCACGTTTTCGTCCGGAGCCAACACCAGTTGGGCAAAGGACCGCACATCTTCCAAACTGACTTGAGCGCTGGCGGGGGGTGTCAAAGGCAGGCAGTCGACAGCACCGGGGTGCGCCAGCATCAGCCGCGGAATGATTTCGTCCTCAATCGCCCGAGACAGCAAAGCCAGCCTTAACTCAACGGTCTCGCGGTTGGCGTCAGTTGCCAGCCGCGCGATGGCCTGACTGCCTTCTGCATAGGCCCGGCGATCTGTGGCAACAGCAAAATGCTGCAACTCCGGCACGCTGCCGGCCCGATCGGGGTTGACTTTTGACTGCAAGTCCATGTTTTATCTCCTCGCACCTAACGCACAGTAAGCGACACATTTCATGCCCTGAATCAGACAGGGCATGGTTGCGTTGCCGATATTTTTAATAAGTCTCTACCTAAAAAAATAGCGCCGCGAGTAGTCCATGAAGGCAGCCTCGCCAAAGCTACACAGCTTTTACAGTCGAAAACGATTGAGGTCAATCAAGTTTCTACTGATTTATGACTTTTTAAGTTCAATAAATACTGTCAACCTTAATTTACGTCAATATAGATTGACACTTTGAACTTGTGGGGCTAAATTGCACCCATGAAGCAAAGCAAAGAGATAAATCGTGGCCGCAGTGGTGATCTGGCGGCAATCCCGTCATGCGCCCTGTATACCAACGAGCAGCGCATCAAGCGTGACGGGTCCGTTTGGACCTTGGTACAAGGCGTGCTGGCACCCATCCAGTTTTTGGTTTTCCTGGTGAGCTTGGCGCTGGTGCTACGGTATTTGGCGACCGGCGAAGGTCAAAACATTGCTGTTTGGTCGATTGTTATCAAAACCATCACGCTGTACACGATCATGATCACGGGCTGCATCTGGGAAAAAGTGGTGTTTGACTGCTACCTGTTTGCCCCGGCCTTTTACTGGGAAGACGTTTTCAGCATGTTGGTGCTGGCGCTGCACACGGCCTACCTGGTGGCACTGGCAACCAACGCACTGAGCACTCAGCAGCTGATGTACCTCGCTTTAGCCGCTTACGCCACCTACGTTATCAATGCGGGACAATTTATCTGGAAGCTGCGCATCGCCCGGCTGGACTTTGCCAAGCAGCAAGCGGCCATGGCTGGGACAGGAGCGGCTGCATGAACGCCGTCATCCCGATTCGCAGCGCAGGATGCTCGGACGCGCCGATCCTGAAAGAGCGCGGCCAGCGCGAGGTGTTCTGCGGTTTGACCGGCATCATCTGGCTGCATCGGAAAATTCAGGATGCCTTTTTCCTGGTGGTTGGCTCCCGCACCTGTGCGCATCTGATTCAATCCGCCGCTGGCGTGATGATATTTGCCGAGCCACGTTTTGCCACCGCCATCATTGACGAACGTGACTTGGCAGGCTTGGCCGATGCCAACACCGAACTTGACCGAGTCGTCACACGGTTGCTGGATCGCCGGCCTGAAATCAAATTGCTGTTTTTGGTCGGCTCTTGCCCATCAGAGGTGATCAAACTAGATCTGTCGCGTGCTGCGTCACGCTTGTCGGTCGCCTTTTCACCCAGTGTTCGCGTGCTCAATTACTCGGGTAGCGGGATTGAGACCACTTTTACGCAGGGCGAAGATGCTTGTCTGGCCAGCATGGTGCCGATCTTGCCGACGGCTCAGGCTGATGCACCCGCTGATTTGTTGGTCGTCGGCAGTTTGGCCGATGTGGTTGAGGATCAATTTGCCCGCTTGTTCAAACAACTGGGCATGAACAAGGTAAGCTTTTTTCCCCCACGCCAGGCCAATAACATGCCTGTAGTGGGTCCAAACACCCGCTTTTTGCTCGCGCAACCTTTTTTGGCAGACACCGCAAAAGCGCTGGAAGCGCGCAGCGCGCAGCGCATCGCAGCTCCGTTTCCGCTAGGCGTTGAGGGCACGAGCCAATGGTTATGGGCTGCGGCAACTCTTTTTAATGTAGCAAAGACCCATTTCGATAGCGTCACGGAACCGGCTCGCCAACGCGCTGGAGCTGCGCTGGCTCGTCAGCGCACGCAACTGGCTGGCAAGCGCATCTTTTTCTTCCCGGACTCGCAACTTGAAATCCCTTTGGCAAGATTCCTGTCGCGTGAACTGGGTATGGATCTCGTCGAGGTTGGCACACCGTACCTGCACCGACAGCATTTGGCAGAAGAGTTGGCCATGCTGCCCAAAGGCACTTTCCTGTCTGAAGGCCAGCATGTTGAAAACCAGCTCGACCGTTGCCGGGCCGCCCGCCCCGATATTGTGGTGTGCGGCCTGGGTCTCGCCAACCCACTCGAATCAGAAGGCTTGACCACCAAGTGGGCGATTGAGCTGGTGTTCACACCGATTCAAGGCTTCGACCAGGCCGCCGATTTGGCTGAGCTGTTCAGCCGCCCGCTGGTGCGCCGCATGAAACTGGCCGCCTAGGACATACAAATGCAGCTCACCCTCTGGACATACGAAGGCCCGCCGCATGTCGGCGCCATGCGAGTCGCCACGGCCATGGAGGACGTGCATTACGTGCTGCATGCCCCGCAAGGTGACACCTATGCCGACTTGCTGTTCACGATGATAGAGCGCCTGCCAAAGCGCCCGCCTGTGACCTACACCACATTCCAGGCGCGTGACTTGGGTGGCGACACCGCAGAACTGTTTAAAACAGCCGCACGCGAAGCTTTTGAGCGCTTCCAACCCAAAGCCATGCTGGTCGGTGCGTCATGCACAGCCGAGTTGATTCAAGACGATCCGGGCGGTCTGGCCAAGGCGCTGGATTTGCCGATTCCTGTAGTTGCACTGGAACTGCCCAGCTACCAGCGCAAAGAAAACTGGGGCGCGTCTGAAACTTTTTATCAATTGGTGCGTTCACTTGCCAAACCCAAAACTGAACGCACTGCAAACGACCGCAAAAGCTGCAATATTCTCGGCCCAACCGCGCTGGGTTTCAGGCATCGTGACGACCTGCGTGAAATCACCGGACTGCTCGGCCAATTGGGCATTGACATCAATGTAGTTGCGCCGCTAGGTGCCACGCCTGCTGACATGGCACGTCTGGGCAATGCTGACTTCAATGTGGTGCTGTATCCTGAAATTGCATCTGTTGCCGCGCAATGGCTGACCCGTACGTTTGGTCAACCCGCTACCAAAATTGTCCCGATTGGATCAGGTGCGACTCGGGAATTCATCAGTGAAGTGGCTCAATTGGCGGGCGTTGATGCGAGCAAAGTCACGGCGGTACTAGCCAGCGCTGACGCCAGAGCACCGTGGTACGCCAAGTCGGTCGACTCGACCTACCTGACCAACAAACGCGTATTTGTATTTGGCGATGCAACGCATGCTGTGGCAGCAGCCCGCATTGCCAGTCGCGAACTGGGCTTCACTGTGGTTGGCTTGGGCACCTATAGCCGCGAGCACGCACGCGAAGTCCGCGAAGCAGCCAAGCTGTACGGCATTGAGCCTTTGATCACCGATGACTATCTGGAAGTAGAAGCCAAGGTTGCAGAGTTACAGCCCGAGCTGGTCCTGGGCTCGCAAATGGAGCGGCACATTGCCAAGCGACTCGGCATACCGTGCGCAGTGATCTCAGCGCCCGTACATGTGCAGGATTTCCCGGCGCGCTATTCCCCTCAAATGGGATTTGAGGGCGCGAACGTCATGTTCGATACCTGGGTACATCCGCTCATGATGGGGCTGGAAGAGCATTTGATTGGGATGTTCAGAGGCGACGCTGAATTTCATGAAGATGCCAGCCCATCGCATTTGGGCAAATCAGCTGTGGTCAGCAAAGCCGCCGCCACACTAGAGGCCACTGAAGCTATTTCAAGCGCTGCCAAAACGTCGGCTGAGGCGATAGAACAGGCTGCGACCACAACCGTCAACGCAGTGTGGGGCGCAGAAGCTGAAAAAGAACTCAAGAAAATTCCGTTTTTCGTGCGCGGCAAGGCTCGCCGCAACACTGAGATGTATGCAAGGGACAAGGGCCTGCCCGTCATCACTATAGAGACCCTCTACGATGCAAAAGCTCATTTCAGCCGCTGAAGCACAAGCCGCTATAGCATCCCCGACCATACGTGTGGTGGTGGTGTCGATGGATACCCACCTGGCGAGCTCAACTTTGCGCGTGCATGCAGAGCTGATGCGCGAAATTCCGGGCTTGAAACTGTCAATGCACGCGGCTTCTGAATATGCAGGTAACGACGTTGCCACAGCACGCTGCAGGGCCGATATTGCGCAGGCCGACATCGTTGTCGTCGGCATGCTGTTCCTCGAAGATCATTTTCTGCCAATTCTGGATGACTTGCGTGCTCGCCGCGATCACTGCGATGCCATGATTTGCATGATGTCTGCTGCCGAGGTGGTCAAACTGACACGGCTCGGCAAGTTTGACATGGACAAGCCTGCCAGCGGGCCTATGGCCTTGTTGAAAAAGCTGCGTGGCAACAAAGAGAAGGCAAGCACAGGCGGTGCTGCGCAAATGAAGATGTTGCGCCGCATCCCTCAAATGCTGCGTTTTATTCCTGGCACTGCACAAGATGTTCGGGCGTACTTCATGACACTGCAGTACTGGCTAGGCGGCTCTGACGAGAACATGTTCAACCTGATTCGCCATGTGGTCGATCGCGGTGCTGACGGTACACGTCGGGGCTTGCGTGGTTTGGTCAAGGTGCCGCCCCCAGTTGAGTATCCTGAAGTCGGTGTTTATCACCCGCGCATGCCAGGCAGGTTTTCTGAAGACCTCTCGGCACTGCCAACACTGGCAGTGGAGCAGGCGAAGGGTACAGTCGGGGTGCTGGTGTTGCGGTCGTACTTGCTGTCACATAACGCAGGCCACTACGACGGTGTGATCGCCGCGCTTGAATCCCGTGGGTTACGGGTCGTGACCGCATTTGCCGCTGGGCTCGATTCGCGTCCTGCTATTGATGCGTTCTTTTTCAAAGAAGGTCAGGTCGCAGTGGATGCGGTCGTGTCATTGACCGGCTTCTCGCTAGTGGGTGGCCCGGCTTACAACGATGCCAAAGCCGCTGAAGAAGTGCTTGCGAGGCTGGACGTACCGTATGTCGCAGCCCATCCGGTTGAGTTTCAGAATCTTGAGCAATGGGGTAGCTCGGAGCGGGGCTTGCTGCCAGTTGAAAGCACCATCATGGTGGCCATCCCCGAGCTGGACGGCGCGACAAGCCCGATTGTGTTTGGCGGTCGCCCCGGTAGCGCAGGCGTGACTTGCACAGGCTGCCAACACGCTTGTACCTTCAAGGCGAGTGACAGCGCGCAAGACATGCAATCGTGCCCCGAGCGAGCCCTGATGCTGGCCGCCAGAGTCGACAAGCTGGTCGCGCTGCGCCGCACAGAAATTGCGCAGCGCAAAGTCGCCATCGTTATTTTCAATTTCCCGCCCAATGCAGGCAACATTGGCAGCGCCGCCTACCTGTCGGTTTTCGAGTCTCTGTTTCATACCTTGACGGCAATGAAAGCGCAGGGCTATACCGTAGATTTACCAGACAGCGTTGACGTGCTGCGGGACAGCATTCTTAAAGGTAACGCACCGGAACACGGCGCAGATGCAAATGTCCACACGCTGATCGCGGCTGACGATCACGTCAGGCGTGAGCGCTGGCTCATGGAAATTGAGGCTCAGTGGGGTCCAGCACCCGGCAAACAATTGAGCAACGGCAGCGCCATCATGGTTTTGGGCAAGCAGTTTGGCAACATCATGATTGCCGTACAGCCATCGTTTGGTTACGAGGGCGATCCAATGCGCCTGCTATTTGAAAAGGGCTTGACCCCGACGCATGCGTTTTCTGCTTTCTACCGTTATTTGCGTGAAGACTTCAAGGCGAATGCTGTGCTGCACTTCGGTACGCATGGCGCGTTGGAGTTCATGCCTGGCAAGCAAAGCGGCATGTCCGGTTCTTGCTGGCCAGATCGTTTGATTGACGACCTTCCGAACGTTTACCTTTACGCCTCCAACAACCCATCAGAAGGCGCGATTGCCAAGCGCCGTTCCGGCGCTACCCTCATCAGCTATCTGACGCCACCGATTGCGCAAGCTGGCTTGTACAAAGGTCTGAACGGCCTGAAAGCCTCCATTGAGCGCTGGCGCACCATGGAGCCAGATGCGGCGGACCGGGGCGATTTCGCGGTTTTGCTTCAGGCACAGGCGACTGAGCTAAATCTGGCAGATGCCGATCCGGTATGGGACGCTTCGCAAGGCGGGGACGCAGATGCCAAGGTTGCTCTGCTGGCCGAGCAAATGCTGGAGCTGGAGTACACGCTGATTCCTCATGGCCTGCATGTCGCAGGGCGCGCGCCAAGCGCATTGGAACGTGTGGACATGTTGTTGGCCATGGCCGATGCGTCACATGGCCAGCAACTCCCTCGCACTGCTGTTGAAGCGCTGGTCGCTGGCCAGAGCATTGAGCACGCCCTTAAAGCAGGTTCCATGGGTCATGATGAGCTTTCCGTGACTCTGATGGGCGAGCTGCAAAGTGCAAACGCCATGCTCGCTAAAGACACTGAAGTCAATGCAATGCTGCGTGCGCTCGACGGACGCTACATTCGACCTGCGCCAGGTGGCGACATTTTGCGTACGCCTGCAGTTCTGCCTACAGGTCGTAACATGCACGGGTTCGATCCTTTCCGTATTCCCAGCAGCTTCGCCGTCAAGGATGGTGCAAAACAGGCGCAACTATTACTGGATCGCCACATGGCCGACGGCAATGCCTTGCCTGAATCCATCGCCATGGTTCTGTGGGGCAGCGACAACCTCAAAAACGAAGGCGCGCCCATCGCGCAGGCGCTGGCGCTGATGGGTACCTTGCCACGATTTGACAGCTATGGCCGTATTGCTGGTGCGACCCTGATACCGCTGGCCGAGCTGGGTCGCCCCCGGGTTGACGTTGTCATTACGCTGTCTGGGATCTTCCGCGATTTGATGCCCCTGCAAATCAAGCTGCTGGCTGAAGCGGCTTTCTTGGCAGCCTCAGCAGACGAACCACTTGAAATGAACTGGATCCGCAAACATGCCCTCGCCTACCAGCAAGAGCATGGCTGCACGCTTGAGATCGCCTCACTGCGGGTTTACGGCAATGCAGAAGGCGCTTATGGCTCAAACGTTAACAACCTGGTCGAAAGCAGCCGCTGGACGGATGAGGGCGAGCTGGCTGAAACTTACACCCGGCGCAAAGGCTTTGCCTACGGCCGCACGGGCCGCGCGGTACAACAAACCGCACTGTTGAAAAGCGCACTGGCCGACGTGCAATTGACTTACCAAAACCTGGATTCTGTCGAACTCGGTGTCACCACTGTAGACAACTACTTCGATACCCTGGGCGGTATCACGCAGGCTGTGAAGGTCGCAAAAGGCGGTAACACACCACCCGTCTACATCGGCGACCAAACCAAGGGCGATGGCGCAGTGCGCTCGCTCAAGGAGCAAGTGGCGCTTGAAACCCGCACCCGTATGCTCAACCCAAAATGGTACGAAGGCATGCTGGAGCATGGCTATGAAGGCGTACGACAGATTGAAGTACATGTGACCAACACCATGGGTTGGTCTGCAACAACAGGTCAAGTACAGCCTTGGGTTTACAAAGAACTGTCTGAGACTTTTTTGCTGGATCCCGTCATGCGTGATCGCCTGGCAAAACTGAACCCGACAGCCTCTATGCGAGTCGCCAGCAGGTTGATTGAGGCCTCTGACAGAAATTACTGGCAACCCGATGCCGAAACGCTGGCCGCCTTGCGCCACGCCAGCGACGAACTTGAAGACCGCCTTGAAGGCGTGTATTCCGATATTCCCGAAGGAGCTACCGCATGAGCACAACTACCGTCCCGTTCCCGAGCATCAAAAGCCGCGGCGAGCGCACCAAAATTCAGCTAGACGGTGAGGGTAGCCTGCAGGTTCAGCTAGACCCCAACCTGAAAATCGGTAACGCCAAGGTGTTTGCCATTTACGGCAAGGGCGGGATTGGCAAAAGTACGACCTCTTCCAACCTGTCTGCGGCCTTTTCAAAGATGGGAAAGCGGGTACTTCAAATTGGTTGTGACCCCAAGCACGACTCGACCTTTACCCTGACCAAAAAAATGCTGCCAACCGTCATCGACGTGTTGGAGTCGGTGGACTTTCATGCCGAAGAGTTGCGGGTAGAAGACTTCGTTTTCCCTGGCTACAACGGTGTGATGTGTGTTGAAGCCGGTGGCCCCCCGGCAGGTACCGGCTGTGGTGGCTATGTGGTCGGCCAAACCGTCAAACTGTTAAAAGAACATCACCTGTTGGAAGATACCGATGTGGTGATTTTTGACGTGTTGGGCGATGTGGTGTGCGGCGGTTTTGCCGCCCCTCTACAACATGCCGACCGTGCACTCATCGTGACGGCCAACGATTTTGACTCCATCTTCGCGATGAACCGCATCGTGCAAGCGATTGGTGCCAAGGCCAAGAACTACAACGTACGCCTTGGTGGCGTGATTGCCAACCGCAGCAAAGACACCGACCAGATTGACAAGTACAACAACCAAATCGGCTTGAAGCTGGCGGCGCACTTCCCAGACTTGGACGTGATTCGACGCAGCCGTTTAAAAAAATGCACTCTGTTTGAGATGGAGTATTCACCCGAACTGGAAGCGGTACAAAAAGAGTACATGCGCCTGGCCGCATCGCTATGGCTCGGTACCGAACCCTTGAACGCCGTTCCCATGAAAGACCGCGACATCTTTGACTTGCTCGGATTCGATTAAAGGTATCAGCAGTGGAAACAGCAACCTATACCAGCCGGCGCAGCCAGATCGAAGACTACTTTGATCGCACTGCCGTGCAAGCTTGGGAGCAACTCACCTCCGATGCCCCGGTCGGGCGTATCCGCGCCACTGTGCGTGCCGGGCGCGACAAAATGCGAGGAACCTTGCTGTCCTGGCTACCTGATGACTTGAGCGGACGGCGTGTTCTGGATGCCGGCTGCGGTACTGGTGCTTTAGCTGTCGAGGCCGCACGCCGTGGCGCGGATGTCGTGGCGATTGACTTGTCCCCTAAGTTAGTGGAACTGGCCAGAAAGAGGGCACCCCAGTCTCTGCCCAATGGTGGTTCGCTTGATTTTCGCAGCGGAGACATGCTGGATGTGCAGTTAGGCAGTTTCGATCACGTCATAGCGATGGACTCAGTCATTCACTACGAAACCAAAGATGCGGTGTCGGCCCTGTCGCGGCTGGCAGAGCGCACATCTACCTCAATTGCCTTTACTTTTGCGCCGCGCACACCCCTGCTGGCTGTCATGATTTCAGTGGGTCGTTTACTGCCGCGTACCAATCGGGCGCCATGGCTGGAGCCAATGGCCAAAGCAAAGCTCCTGCAACTCATGGCACAAGATGAGGTGTTAGAGGCATGGCAGCACAGCCGGGATGAGCGCATCTCCAGCGGCTTTTACAAATCACAAGCCATGGAGTGGACAAGGCTGTGAAAATCCCAAGCTTTAAAAATGGCATTCGCCGCGTGCCCATGCAGTTTCTGCCGTTCGCAGACGCTGCCAGCGCAAGTTTGCCGCTCGGCCGCCTGCTTAGGTTGTCCTTATTTCAGGTCACTGTCGGCATGTCTGCGGCACTGATGGTCGGCACACTCAACCGTGTAATGATTGTCGAGCTTGGCGTTGCCGCCTGGCTGGTCGCACTCATGGTGGCCATACCGTTGCTGGTCGCACCGTTTCGGGCTGTCACGGGCTTTCGCTCCGACACACACCGATCAGCCTTTGGATGGCGGCGGGTACCTTTCATCTGGACAGGTACGATGCTGCAATTCATGGGCCTGACCTTTATGCCGTTTGCCCTGCTGGTGTTGACAGGGCAAGGTGACATACGCACCCCTGACTGGTTGAATCAGGCAATTGCTGGCCTGTCATTCTTATTGGTAGGCATTGGTTTGCAAACCTCGCAAACGGCTGGCCTGGCGCTGGCCACCGATTTGGCAGATGAGCCGACCCGTCCGCGGGTGGTAGCGTTGATGTACGTCATGCTGCTGCTAGGGATGGTGGGCAGCAGTTTCGTCTTCAGTTTAATGCTGCAAGACTTCACGCCCAAAAAAATGATTCAAGCTATACAAGGCCATGCGGTTTTGACGCTGGTGTTGAACGCAATTGCCCTTTGGAAGCAAGAGGCGCGTGACCCGGTACGGGCTGCCGCTCTGAAGCTTGAACCAGTGCCGGTTTTTAAAGATACCTGGCAGCGTTTCATCAGCAATGGCAAGGCCCGCAGGTTTTTGGCCATGGTGGCTTTGGGCACTGCTGCATTCAACATGCAAGACATTGTTTTAGAGCCTTACGGCGGCGAGATTTTGAAACTTACCGTCAGCGCGACCACCATGCTGACAGCTCTGCTGGCCAGTGGTTCACTGGTGGCATTTGCGGTGGCATCACGCAAGCTGTCAAACGGCATTGATCCTTGCCGGCTGGCGGCCTATGGTGTGGTGTGTGGTTTGCCCGGCTTTTCAGGGGTTATTTTTGCGGCACCGCTTGATGCCACCTGGCTGTTTTACTCGGGTGTGTTTTGCATTGGATTTGGTGCCGGACTATTTTCAGTGAGCACCCTGGCTGCAGCCATGAGCATGGAGCGCAAAGAATTCGTTGGTCTTGCACTCGGCGCCTGGGGTGCGGTTCAAGCCACAGCGGCGGGCTTGTCGATTGCCTTTGGCGGGGCGGCGCGTGACTTTGTATCCAGCCTGGCGCTGCAAGGCTCGCTCGGATCCGCTCTGGCCGTACCTGTCACTGGCTACAGCTTTGTTTACTACACCGAAATTTGCCTGCTTTTTGTGACGTTGGCAGCCATTGGACCGCTCGTCAGGCGCGCCACTCTGCAAACCAGCAGTCAGCCAGCAAAAGTTGAACGTTTTGGCATGGCCGATCTGCCAGGATGATTGATTTTTTGGTCAAGTTTTTATCCTCTGTTTTAACCACTTACCCGAGCAACCGCTACTTTTTAGGAGATCCATCATGCAAGTAGGCGCCATCACAGGTTATCTCGATCTAGCCCAGATTGTTCTGTACGCTTTCTGGCTGTTTTTTGCAGGCATCATTTATTACCTGGTGCTTGAAAATCACCGCGAAGGCTATCCGATGGAGTCTGAAGAGCGACCTGGTTCATTGCCCATCACAGGGTGGCCGATTCCCTCGCCCAAAACCTTCAAGCTGGCCAATGGCAAAGAAGTCACAGTACCGGAGCTAAATCGCCCCGAGCCACCCGTCAACACCCGCCGCGACGGCGCGTCCTTCGGCAACCCCTACATTCCAACCGGCGACCTGATGACATCTGGGGTCGGCGCGGGCGCTTACACCATGCGTGCCGATGTGCCCGACATGGACTTGCATGGCCTGCCTATCATTCGCCCGCTGCGGGTGCTCAATGGTTTTGGCGTATCCAAAAACGACACCGACCCACGCGGTTTGCCGGTGCTCGGTACTGACAACAAAGTTGCTGGCAAGGTGGTCGACATGTGGGTTGACACCTGCGAGATGATGTTCCGCTTTGTTGAAGTCGAACTTAGCGTTGACGGCAGTGGCCGCAGGGTCTTGCTGCCCGTGCCCTTTGCCCGTATCAAGCGCGACAGCGTCAAGGCGCACAGCATTTACGCCGCCCAGTTTACCGATGTCCCCGGCATCCAGAACGCTGACCAGGTCACGCTGCTGGAAGAGGAGAAAATCAGCGCCTATTACGGTGGTGGCACGCTATACGCAGATCCAACCCGTGCGGAGCCACTGCTGTGAGTATTCAGAACATCAAGAGCAATGGTCACGAGCACGAGTTTGAAGCAGCCTACGGCCTGCCCGAACCGCTGCCCAAGGGCGAAAGCATTTTGTGGCAGGGTGCGCCTGACTTTGCAGATCTGGCAGTGCGCGTCTTTCACATGAAAAAGATCGCTGTTTATTTTGTGGTGCTGATGGTCGTTAGAGGGACTTATTTGTACTCACTTGACGCCCATGCAATGACCATACTGGCCGGCGTAATGCTGGTAGCTGGACTGGCTCTGACAGCACTTGCAGCACTGGGCATCCTTGCGTGGCTGACGGCACGTACCACAGCCTACACGCTTACAGACCAGCGCGTGGTGATGCGCATTGGCATTGTGCTGACGCTGACATTTAACCTGCCGCTCAAGCGGATTGATGCTGCTGGCCTGCTGCTTGCACGCAAAGGTTTTGGGGATATTCCTTTGGCTCTGAGTGGCGGCGATCGCATTGGCTGGCTGAATTTGTGGCCACACGCAAGGCCCTGGCACCTTGCCAAGCCAGAACCCATGCTACGCTGTATTGCAGACGTACAAACCTTTGCAGCCATGCTGCATAAGGCCTGGATACAAAACACTGGCAAGGTCAGCGCACCAGTGCTATCGCCAATCGAGGCTAAGTCCGCCAATTGGCAGCTGGCTGCCAGCAAGTAACTTGGCAAATTGAACTTTGTTTTAGACAACCATGACCACCTCTGCACTTTCAAACGCCATGCCGTCCAGCACCCCTGACACCTTTCCGCGCTGGGTTTTGTGGACAGCGGCCTGCCTGCTGACGTTTACGATAGGTGCGGTGGCGCTGGTTCGCATCACAGGCAATGGGCCAGACCAATTGGCCGCGGCCACCGTCAGTGAAAGGCTGCTGCGCTTTGAAGATCGTGCGGACGGCGGCGTGGCAGTCATTGACGGCGAGACCGGCAAGCTGCTGACCACCGTGACAGGTGAGCAGGGGTTTTTCCGTGGCGCAATACGCGCGTTAGCCCGCGACCGCATAGCGCGCAAAATCGGCCCTGAGCAGCCGTTCAAACTGATCTCCCGCACCGACGGAAGGTTAACCCTGTTTGACCCCGTCTCAGGCCAGCGTGTCGACCTAGAATCATTTGGGCCTACCAACGCTGCGGTATTTGCGCCGTTTCTCACGATGCAGCCTCAAGCCAGGTAATCGGCGCCCAGTCAATACTCATCACATCAGGACAGCACCATGCCAGCGACAGCCACAGGGCCAGCTACTGCCACGACATCTGAGTCAGCCGCACTTCAGGCCAAGCAAGACACGCTCCTCAGCCCGCGTTTTTACACCACTGACTTCGACGCCATGGACAAGATCGATGTGTCGTCGCTTCGCGCTGAATGGGACACCATGCTGGCTGAGTACGAGGGCGACAACAACCATGACCACTTTCAGCGCACACCCGAGTTTGCAGTTGAAGTGGCCGAGCATTTTTCTAAAGTCAGCCCCGAGCTGCGGCAAGAGTTCATCGAGTTTTTAATCAGTTCTCTGACGTCTGAGTTTTCAGGCTGTATTTTGTACAACGAGATTCAAAAGAACGTGACTAACCCCGACATCAAGGCGCTGATGCGTTACATGGCGCGTGATGAATCCCGCCATGCCGGGTTCATCAACCAGTCACTCAAAGACTTTGGCTTGGGGCTTGACCTGGGTGACTTAAAGCGCACCAAGGCTTACACCTACTTCAAACCCAAGTACATTTTTTACGCGACCTACCTGAGCGAGAAAATCGGCTACGCCCGCTACATCACCATCTTCCGGCAGCTGGAGCGCAACCCCGACAAGCGCTTTCACCCGATCTTCCGGTGGTTTGAGCGCTGGTGTAACGACGAATTTCGCCATGGCGAATCGTTTGCGCTCATCATGCGCGCGCAGCCCCATTTGCTCAAGGGCTTGAATGTGCTGTGGATTCGTTTTTTCCTGCTGGCGGTATACGGCACGATGTATGTGCGTGACCACACCCGCCCGCAGCTAAAGGCGGCGATGGGCCTGGATCCCACTGCTTACGACTACGAGGTGTTTCGCATCACCAACGACATCACGAAACAGGTTTTTCCTGTGTCGCTGGACATTGACAACCCGACTTTTCGCGCTGGCATGACGCGCTTGTTTGAAGCGCAAACCGGCATCACAGCTGCCAAGGCGCGGGGCGGCCCACTGGGCTGGCTCAAGCAGGGTTATTGGGCGGTGGTGGGTGCGGCGACTTTTGTGCGTTTGTATCTGTTGCCCATGAAGCAGCACGAGCTGCCTGCGCAAATCCGCATGCAGCCTGTTTGGTAAAGATGTGATTGCGTCACCACCTTGGTCAATATGTTTGAGCTGATTGCTCCTGTCCTGTTTGCGATCTTCGTGTGGTGGTTCTCCACAGGTGTGGTGCTGCTGCTTAACGGCATGCCTCGCACTACGTTTAGATGGAGCGTGCTGATCTCATCCCTTCTGGCCATGACGGCCTTGTATGGCCTTTCGCATACGGCGGATACTTTAGGCGCCGTCAACGCCTATTGCGCTTTTACCTGCGCTTTGTTGGTGTGGGGCTGGCACGAGTTGACGTTTTTAACCGGCTGGCTGACCGGTCCGCGCCAGCAGCCCTGCACGGCACCAAGTGGCTGGCCACGCTTTAATCAGGCCGTGGCTGCCATTCTTTGGCACGAGCTGGGCATACTTGCTGGCGGCGTGGCAATTGCCATCATCACCTGGAACGCCGCCAACCAGGTCGGCCTGTGGACGTTTGCGGTACTGTGGGTGATGCGTACGAGCGCGAAGCTGAATCTGTTTTTTGGTGTCCGCAATTTGTCCGAAGAATTTTTGCCGCTGCACCTGACCTATATGGGCAGCTATTTCAAGCGGCGTCCCATGAATGTTTTTTTGCCTGTTTCGATAGCACTTTCATCTCTGGTTCTGGTGTTGGTTGGTATTCGCGCGGTAGACGTCACGACCAGCACCGCAGAGTCGGTAGGTTTGATCCTGGCCGGCACTATGCTGGCCATGGCGATTTTGGAGCATTTTCTCCTGGTACTGCCCTTGCCTTCAACGGCACTGTGGCGCTGGGCCATGCGCAATCGCAAGCCACTCGCCCAAACTGTGGCAGCAGATTGATGGGATATTGATGTCTACAACAGGTTCACCTTTTTCGCCGCTCAATGTAGTGACGGCAGCACCCACCGCTGGTTTTGTCGCCCAAGGCTCAGGCGCTGGCCCGGCAGGAGAGCAGACCGCGATTGTGGTGGGCTCCGGTTTTGGGGGGCTGGCTGCGGCCATCCGCCTGTCTGTGATGGGCTACAAGGTCACTGTGCTGGAAAAGCTTGATGGCCCAGGCGGGCGGGGCTATGTGCGCCGACAGGACGGCTTCACCTTTGACGGCGGACCAACCATCGTCACCGTGCCGTTTTTGTTTGAGGAACTTTGGGCGCTGTGCGGCAAGAAGTTTGCTGACGATGTTGAGCTGCGCTTGATGGACCCGTTCTACCGCGTCCGGTTTGACGACGGTACACACTTTGACTACAACGGAGACCCGGCACGTATGCGCGCTGAAGTCGTTCGCATCAGCCCAGAAGATGCCGCAGGCTTCGACCGCTTTGTACAAGAGGCTGACAAATGCTACCGCCTGGGTTTTGAAACGCTGGGCTGCAAAGCCTTTGACAGCATTGGCGATCTGGTGGCAGCCCTGCCCGCCATGATGAAGATGAAAGCCTGGCGCACGATGTACAGCCTGGTGTCCAGTTACCTCAAACACCCCAAGCTGCGCATGGCAATGAGCCTGCAAACGCTTCTGATTGGCGGCAACCCTTTTTCCGTGACTGGTGTTTACAGCCTCATCAACGCGCTGGAGCGGCGCTTTGGCGTGTACTCCGCCATGGGCGGCACAGGCGCGATTATTCAGGGTATGGTCAGGCTCCTGACCGAGCGCGGCGTGCCAGTGCGCTACAACGTCGAAGTGCGCAAAATTGTAGTGGAAGGTGGCCGCGCGACAGGTGTTGAGTTAGCCAGCGGTGAAGCACTGGCAGCCGATATCGTGGTGTGTAACTCGGACACGTCATGGACGTATAAAAACCTGATTGCACCTGAACACCGCCGTCACTGGACAGACCAGAAAATTGAAAGCGGAAAGCATTCGATGAGCCTGTTCGTCTGGTACTTTGGCACCAACAAACAATACCCCGATGTACCGCACCACACCATGGCGCTGGGTCCGCGCTACGAAGGCTTGCTGACCGACATTTTTAAAAACCACAAGCTGACCGATGACTTCTCTTTGTATCTGCACCGCCCCACGGCGACAGACCCGTCGGTCGCGCCCCAGGGCCACGACTGTTTTTACGTGCTGGCCCCGGTGCCGCACCTGGACAGCGGCACCAACTGGGCACAGCACGCCGAACCCTACCGGCGGGCTGTGTGCAAGCGACTTGAAGAAACCTTGTTGCCGGGCTTGAGCCAGCACATCGTGACCTCACACGTGATGACGCCGCAGCATTTCCACGATGACTTGCTGTCCTACAAGGGGGCTGCCTTTGGGCTGGAGCCGGTGCTGCTGCAAAGCGCCTGGTTTCGGCCCCACAACCGCAGCGAGGATATTGAAGGCCTCTTCATGGTCGGAGCCAGCACGCACCCCGGCGCGGGCATGCCGGGCGTACTGATGTCGGCCAAGGCGCTGCAAACCGTGATCCCCGAAATACGCAACCCATCCCATGCCTGAATTGCAAGCAGTTAGAGCAGCCCCAAGCACTGACAAGCACGGCTTTGACTACGAAGCCTGCCAGGAGCTCATGCGCGGCGGCTCAAAAACCTTTTTCGCAGCATCCCGCCTGCTACCCGGCCGGGTGCGTGGCCCTGCCATTGCCCTGTATGCCTTTTGCCGCGTCGCCGATGACGCGATTGACTTCAGCGATGACCGGGTAACCGCGTTGGCAGCCCTGAATGAACGGCTACGGCGCGTCTACGCCGGCGACCCGATGGCCCACGCGCCCGACAGGGCCTTGGCTGCAGTAGTACGAGAATTTGACTTGCCGCTCGAATTGGTTGCAGCGCTGCTGGAAGGCTTTGAGTGGGACGCTGAAGGCCGCCGTTACGAAACGATTGAAGACCTGGAGGCCTATGGGGCGCGCGTGGCCGGCAGCGTAGGCGCCATGATGGCGGTGGTCATGCGCACCAGAAGCGAACAAGCCCTGGCTCGGGCCTGTGACTTGGGCGTCGCCATGCAACTGACCAACATAGCCCGTGACGTGGGCGAAGACGCCAGATTTGGCCGTCTCTACCTGCCGCTGGCCTGGATGCGTGAGGCAGGTCTTGAGCCTGACGCCTGGCTCGCTAACCCAGTGTTTGACACCCGCATCGCCAGCGTGATTGAACGCCTGATAAAAGCCGCTGATGTACTGTATCAACGATCAGAACATGGCATTGGCCAGCTGCCACGAGACTGCCGCCCTGCCATACGCGCGGCGCGGCTGGTATACGCGGAGATTGGCCGCGAACTTGAACGCGCCGGGCTGGACAGCATCAACCATCGCGCTGTTGTGTCTGGCAAACGCAAGTTGGCCTTGCTGGCTCGAGCCAGTGGTGCCGCGCTGCTGGCACCCGCTGACCCCAAACAGCACTTTGCTGCCCTGCCCGCCAATCAGTTTTTGGTGGCTGCTGCCAAACTGCCACCAGGAGCTGAGCCTGACGTGCCAGCTGAGCCACCCCGCCGCAGCTTTGAAGAGCGCGCCCGCTGGACGGCAGAGCTGTTTGAACGGCTGGAACGCGCCGATACCGAGCGCAAGCAGGCACAAGCTGCGGCCTATGCCAAAGCGCATGGCCACCCTTTGACCGGCCACGTTTAGTCTATGAACGCCAATAGTCTGATGGCCATCAAGGTGCTGATTTTGATTGCCGCAGGCGCTGTCTTTGTATGGTGGCAACTGCGTGACCTGGCACAAGAAAAAAAGCGCCAAACAGGGCTGGATGCCAAGCCCAGCGCCAGGCAAGATAAATCCCGAAATTAACTATAATCACTATGTATTTAATAGCTGTTGGCACCCGAAGTGATTGGGCTACAGCCTTATTTAATCTAGAAAATAGGTTATTGACCAGCTCAAGGATCACCCAAGCATGCTGAACCGGATTCTTTATATCAGTACTGCCGTTGGCCCCATCACCACCGCCGTGACGGGCACCATTTTGCGAAGCGCGCAGCGCCACAACCCAAGCAACGGCATCACTGGCGTGCTGTGCCAAGGCCAGGGCGTGTACCTGCAGGTGCTGGAAGGAGAGCGTAGCCAGGTGGAGGCTTTGTACGCACGCATCTCGCAGGACAAGCGGCATGAAAGTATGGTGCTACGGCAGCAAGAGGACATCCGGAGCCGACGCTACGGCAAGTGGGCAATGGCGCACATCGACCTGGTCCACATGCCGCCGCTAGATGCCGCCCAGAGCCAGCGCCCCCTGTTTGACCCCTACACAGCCACTCCCGAAGAGGTAATGATGAAGATGGATACCCTGATTGCAGCAGGTAAGGTGATGGATGCGCCCGTGGTTTGAAGCGAGCTGCGCAACAATCAAGCTTGCAAGCAATGTCAATTATTTTGAATTTAGGAGCTACTTGCGCCTGCAATCATTGGCACTGAGTCATTTTTTTGACATTAACGGCACATTTCGAATCTCAAGCCGCCCGGGCTGACCCGGTTCACCTTCAAACTACTTAAAAACAGTTTCGATCAGTTTTTACCTTTATTTATGCCTATAGCCCAATAGTTTTGGGTGTTGGTAGCTACTAATTTAATAGCAATTAGCGTCAGCTACCAGGCCTGTCACATGCCCTTGACGATCATCAAATACACAATCGGCAGTGGCACGATGGTGGCTACGGCGCCGCTGATTTGCCAGATGCGGGACAGCTTCAGATATTCAGGTGTGATGGCTTTGTAGCGCTTGAGCAGTATGCGCTGGCGCAGCTGGATGGGCACCAGTACCAGCGCCCAGATCAGCCCCGACAGGCCGAACAGAAGGTACGACCAGGTGATCCAGGCCTGTGATGCAGCCGGTAACGCCGCGTAGCGGTGCGACATGAGCGAGCCGGTGTAGACCACCAGCAGCGCGCCTGTCAGCGTGAACAGCAGGTCAGTGATCAGCACCAGTCGGTTACTGAACGCAATGACTTCAAAGCTTCGCGTGCGCTCGGCCAAAAAAGCCCAGGTGCCGCTGACCACCACGTTGCCTAAAAAGAGGCACGCAGACAGCACATGCAGAACTTTAACGGTGTCGTTGGCAACCATCGGCTTTGGCCTCCTAAGCCCGGCGCGGCATGCGAAAGGGCAACATCATTTGCACGGCGCGGCTTTTGAGGCGCTGGGGTTCTAGCGTCTCGTGTACGGCGCTGACCTTCTCACCCAGCAGTTGGGTCTGCAGCAGGCTGCGTGCGTAAAACGGTGTGTCTTCAAGTGTCTCAAGAACCTGGGTAGCACTTGATGCGTCCGCGCGAATTCCACGGTCAATGCGCCAGAGGGTGGGCGGTAAATGTTCACGCTGGATCGCGGGTTGAAACGATTCCCACGAGCCATCGGGTTTGAAGCGCTCGGCCAATAACGTCTGCGCGCCGCTGGTTTGCGTCACGTCGTAGATCACAGCCGTGCTTCCATCTGCCATGCGGGCGCGTGACCAGTCCCAGGCTTTAAACGGCACGGTGACAGGCTCGTCGCCCTCATTGCTGTCCAAATAAGCGTTGCCCTGCCACTTGAGGCCAGGCTTTTGCAAATCAACATCAATCCGCGCGCAAGGCGCAATGGGCCCCCAGCGGTGCTTGCCTGCATCGTCCAGCGCGTTCGAGTAGGTGCACAGCGCATCCGGGTACACACGTACCATGCCGCGCACGCGCTGCGGGACGGGCACGCTGATTTCGTCCAGATCAATCTGCAAATGGCCGCCCGTCCATTTGAGCTGACTGGGGCCGATCACCAATTGTTCGGCACTACGCTGAACGCGGGCGCTACCACGCTCGGTCATGGTCCAGCGGCGGCGGCCAGGGCCGTACAGCGCAACGTTGATAGCGCAATGGTTACCGGCTTGTACCGCAGCGCTGTGCTTTGCAAATGCGCTCGCGTAATAGGGCGAAAAAACACTGCCTACAAAGGCGATGATGCTCAGGGCGTGCTGACCGTCGTCGCTGATGGCGTCAACGTACCACCAGAGATACGCACCCGGCCCGACGGCCTGGTCGAACCGAGGCTCGCCAGAACTGTGGCGGCCGCCAGTTGGCCCGACAGCGCCGCCATCGGTACGCCCGGCCCCGGGTGTACGCTGCCCCCCGCCAGGTACAGCCCCGGGAGTTTGCTGACCGAGCTCGGTCTTTGAAAGGGCGTCATCCACCCGTGCGATGCCGGGCCGTAGAGCGCCCCGCCCGTGCCCGGAAACAGCTGGTTGAAGTCCCCCGGAGTGGTGATGACTGACTGGGCTGTTTTTGAGGCCAAATCCAGCACCAGGCCACATTGGCCCAGCAGCTTGAGGCTTTGCTCCTGGCATGATTGAATCTCCGGCGAGTTAAAAGCATGTGAGTCGCCTGTGGCCGGTGCATTGACCAAGCACAGCAGGCGTTCGTTTTGATCAGTAGGTTTAGCGGTGTCTGTCCGGTCTTGTGCACAAACGTACACGGTACCGCGACTGGGCAGCTTGTGCCGTTTGAAAATTTCGTCAAACTCAAGTTGGTAATCGTCATCAAAAAACACGTTGTGCCTGACGAGCGGAAGGCCTGATGTCTTTGCTTTGACAGACCATGTGACGGCTGACAGCGAACGCTTGTGTAACGGCGTATTTTTTGCGGCTTGCTGCGCATCAGCGCCCAACAAACCTTGCGCAAGCGCGCTTGCATCACCATTAAAAATAATCGCATCAGCCTCCAGTTGCTCACCACCCGCCAGCTCAATGCCGCAGGCTCTGCCATCACGGACCAAAATGCGCTGGCATGGCGAGCAATAGCGCAGCGTAGCGCCCCGGCGCGCGGCTTGCGCGGCTATCGCTTTAGCCAGCGCGTGCATACCACCATCGACCGACCACACGCCATCGAGTTCGACATGCGCGACCAACATCAGCGTCGCGGGCGCAGCCCAGGGCGACGCCCCGCAATAGGTAGCGTAGCGGCCAAACAACTGACGCAAACGCGGGTCCTGAAAATAAGCTCCGAGCGACTGCCACAGCGACGCAAATGGCCCGAGGCTGGCGAGAGCGGCCATGCCTTTGACACCCAGGTCGGCACCCATGCTACTCAGGCTTGGGCGGGATGATCGGATGTAAGGGCCTTCGAGATGGTTGTAAATCTTCTTGGCTTTTTTGCAGAAGGCGACAAAGCGCTGCGCCTCTTGGGGTGAGCTGAATTGCGAGATGGCGTCAGCCGAGCGCGCTATATCGGTGAATAAATCCAGTCGTTGATCGGTACTGCGCCAGGCATGCCGGCACAAGATGTCCAGTGGCTCCAGCTTGACCACATCGGCCAAGTTACAGCCGACCTGCGCAAAGATTTGCTCAAATACCCAACGCATGGTGAACACCGTCGGGCCTGAGTCCACCAGCGCGCCACCGACGTTGATTTGCCGCATTTTTCCGCCGGGTGCGCTGGCTGACTCCACCAGCGTGACCCGCACACCGCTGTGTGCCAGAAGCAAAGCACTGACCAGACCTCCCACGCCCGCGCCCACCACAATGACGTGTTGACCCTTCAGCACAGCTCGCTCAGCCATAGCGCCGCCCACGCCAACTGCCCGTCAAGCTGTACGGCACAAAACGTACAAACATCGATTCTGAAAAGAAAGCACCTTCATGCGCAGCGCGTATTGCGGCCAGGTGCGCACCGGTACGCGCATAAGCGTCCATGGCGGCAGTATTGGTCCACAAACTGAACGTCGCTTGCCGGAAAAAAGGCGCTTCCCCTACCCCTGTAGCCATCAGGCAGCCACTTGCAGCGTTTAGCGACACCTCGCTGGCGGGCTGCATGCGCCAAAAGCGCAGGGCGCGGGTGGGCCGGATAGACGCTCGGGTCAGCGTAGCAATCGGCCCCTCTTCTGGCGCAGTAGCCGTAACAGCAATCGCTTGACCCGACCAAGTGCCCCTGCAAGCATAAGCCCGCAGCTTTGCAGAGCAAAACTCTCGCGATCGCTGCTCATACCTATGTGCTGTCGATGATTTTAAAAATGCGTCGGCGCAGCCCTCGTCGGCGAACAAACAAAACAACGCCTGCCGCGAACTGCTGGGCCTGAGGCCAAAGCCGCCGCCATCACCGCTACCCATCACCTTGTACATCACCAGCCCTGGTACACCGCGCATGATAAAACGCCCAATCACAAACCGGGCATAACCCCACCAGCGGTGTTGGGGCGCAATGTCGGCCAGCAAAAACACGGCCACCGTGCCCACAGGTTTAGCCTGTGAGGCTTCGGCGGCTGATGGGGTCGTTAAATCAGTGGGCGGCATACAAAAAGTGACCGCCCAGACACTGCGCGCAAAGCGCAGTGGGGGCTTGATAGGCCAGAGCAATTTACTTGGCTGAAACCTCAACCTTACCAGCAACAGGTGCAGCTTGCGCAGCAGCAGCTAAGGGCACAGCGACTGGCGCATCAGGCGCTTTGACCGGTGCGTACATCGCAGGGTAGTGTTTGGCCATAGCCGCGCCATACAGAGGTTTGTAAGCGCCCTGGTGGCAGGTCGCGCAGTTGGCCTTAGCCACGTCGCCGGTAGGTCCCAGTCTGTTCGCAGGAAAAACATTGGTGATGGGCACCATGTACTCATTGTTGAGTTCCCGCGCCATGCGGATGCCGTACCAGGCGGTAGCGCGCTGCGGTGTGGCGTTGGCCCCCCAACTCGAAAAAGACTGCGTGTTGTGGCAGTAGGTACAGTTCACGCCCAGCGATTCAGACCAGTGAATCATCGTGCCGTAAGTGTGTTCAGCTTGCTTGATGGAGCTGCGGTTGGCAGCGGTACCCTTCAAAGCCAGCGCTTCCTTGCCATTAACGCGAATGGGCTTGCTGTCCAGGAAGTATGGCGTGAAAGGGTCATACGGCAAAGACGACAGACCCACCGACCTGGCAGCGCGATTTTGCCCGGCATCATTACCCAGATTGCCACCGGCAAATTTTTGAGCTGCAGGTGCAAACCAGATTTCTTTGGGGATATTGTTACCACGATGGCAGGTGTAGCAGGTCACGCCGGTTTCAGCCACGTGCTGCTTCCAGCCCGAGTTGATTTTTTGTGTCATCTGTAACATCTTGCGCGCGACGACTTTGGTGTACACGCTGTCGTCAGCAAAGTTGCCAGCCACGTGGCAGTAGTTGCAACCTTGCTGGGGCGCTACCCACTCTGTGATGGCGCTCATAGTACGGGCAAACTCGCCTACGCTCAGGTCACCCAACACTTTAACGTTTTGGTAAATCGCACCGGCTTTGGGTGCACCAGGTACGTCAACAATCGCATCGGCAGCTGCAGGCGCTTTATTAAGGGACGCCTGTGTAGCCAGCGTGCGCGGGTTGTAAACCTGCTCCATGCCGGTACCGCGAAAGCCGGTTTGCGACACCGCAATCGGCGGCCTTTCACAGCCAGTGATGAGCAGTGCAGCAATGCTTGCAAGCAATAATTTAAGGGCGATGTGCGTCATCATGGTTTCACTCCGAGCAAAGCGGGGTCAAGGGTGGGCACGTACACAGCAGGATAACTTGGTACGACATGGTGTTTGACAGACCACAAGTACCAGTTGTCTACCACCGTGCCGGTGAGTAATATTCCAATGCCACCTACCAGCGGGCAGAGTACGGCAAACCACCACGCCCAGCGGTGAATCGACTCCATCGTCGCGTTGTAGCCCATCGTCCAGCGCCAGAATAGGCCTGCGCGCTCGGACGCCGTTCCGCGATCAATGATTTGCTCAATCTCGCGCTCACCACCATAACGGCCGACGGCAAGAATCGTTGCGCCGTGCATGGCAAACAGCAAGACAGAGCCATACAAAAAAACAATCGACAATGCATGGAAAGGGTTGTAGAAGAGGTTGCCGTAGCGCAGTGACAGGGCCGCCGTCCAGTCCAGGTGCGGAAAGATACCGAAGGGTACCGATTCAGCCCAGCTACCCATCAGCACAGGGCGGAAGAACCCAACGACCAGATAAAGCCAGATAGCTGCGGCAAAAGCCCATGCCACGTGCGTCCCCAGCCCCAGTTGTCGCGCGCGGCGGTACATACGCGCCCACCACAAGAGGAGAGAAATCGTGAGCATGAAGCCAGCGATATTCCACCAACCACCGTCGTTAAGCGGAGGAATGCTTAAACCATATTTTGGCGCTGGCGGATCAAGCGCCAACCAAAACAGCTGACGAATCATTTGCATGGGATTCCAGTCCACCTGCGCCAACATATTAAAGCCAATGATGTTGAACGCAAGTGTGCCGAACAGCAGCGAGGCAAGCCCCAGCCAGCCTAGGTAAATCGGGCCGATCTGCGCATTGCCCAGCCGCCCGGCGAGGTGAAGAAAAAACGGCGTGCCGATTCGTTCAGAGTCGCCTGGCGGCAAAGGGACACCCGGAGATGCAGGCCCGATGGGCTGCACCGTAGTAAAAAGATTTTGATATTCAGCCATGTTGATTCACCTCTTGTTCTTTCCTCGTGTTCTTTTAATGACCCCAGATTGGCATGTTCAGCCACCAGCCCCACCATTCGGGCCAACCGCGCGTCCAGAACGGCCCGCTGATAACAATGCACAGCGCTGAAAACCAGACTGCTGCGAGCGCCAGGAACAGGCCCAAGCGGTGAATGCCAAGCGTGCCAACCGAGTAGCCAATCACGTCGCGGAAAAAAGTGTCTTCATGCTCAGGTGTTTTAACAACTTCGCCTTTGCCAGGGTTAGTGGCCGACAGCACCAGCGCGCCGTGCAGCGACAGTGACAAGGTGGTGGCGAAGAACAACGTCACCGCAATCATGTGCGCCGGGTTGTAGTGAAAGTGCAGGTATTGATAACCCGTATTGCTAACCCAATCCAGGTGGCTATAAATGCCGTAGGGGAAAGCGTGACCCCAGGAACCCATCAGCACCGGGCGGATGACCTGCAGGGTGAAGTACGCAAAAATCGCAAAACCAAATGCAACCGGGACATGCAAGCCCATTCCCAGTTTGCGACAAATTTCGACCTCTCTGAGCGCCCACGAAACGAATGCGCCCAACGCACAAACGGTGATGATTTGCCACAAGCCACCGGCCATCATCGGAGCCATCTTCAATCCATTTGAAATGTCTGGCGGCGCAATATTGATTTGCCATGGATTCCAGGTCGGTCCCATGGCGGCACCCCATAAAATCATGGCTGTGCCAACAAGAGTAAAAAAAGCTGTGGTTATTCCAAAAAAACCAACGTAAAACGGGCCCATCCAGAAATCGAACAGGTCGCCCCCAATCAGGGTGCCGCCGCGAATACGGTACTTTCTTTCAAAACTCAGCATGGCCATATTGGCTCCTCGCATCCGGTACGCGTGGCTAGACGCTGCCAGAAATAAATAGTTGTACTTGAGGGGTGCGCGAAGCAGGCCGTATCAGCCTGACTTCGCTCACCGCATCGGCAGCAAAAGCGCCGCCGTTATTTTGAAGGTGGCATCGCTGCGTTTTGCGCAGCCTTTGCAGCCTTCACCGTGTCTGGGTGCCACGTGTTGAGGTTATAGCGATCAGTGCTAAGTTGAACCAGATGGATCGACGTGCATGTAAAGGCAATGATCAAGCCTGTGAAGATGATGCCTTTGCGGGGATCAACAATACGCCAAATACGCCACATAATATTTCCTTTAGTTGAGTTGAGAAATCACGGTGTACACAGCCGACTTCACGCTGCCCAACATCGGACGCGTCCCTTCTGCCCCTGGCAGCCAGTTACGCCAATCCATGAACAGCATCTGCCCCATCATTGCAAGCAACAAAAAGACGCAGAAGAGAACAACATACAGGTATCGAAACTCCTTGAGAGGTGTTTGCGAAACACTGTCCGACTGTTGAGCATGTAAATAAGCCATATTTATCTCCGTGAGTAGGTTCTAGGGGTTCTTAGAACCAGGGACGCCAGATCCAAGTCAAGCTGTGCGCAAGTAATGCACCCGCAGCAAACATCAGGTAACCCTGGATGTAGTACTTGTGAAATTCCTGGCACTCTGAGTCAGACAATCCCGATGGAGTTGTACTTTGATTCATAGTCAATACCTCACTTAAAAAGCCTTGCGGCCAACACCTTGCCCGAGAGCAAGGAACGAATTGCTGCAGCAGGTCTGCTTCAGCGAACTTGTATTCAGGCAGGCCTGAATACTTGTAGGGGAACTCGAGGCGGTCGTGTTGCAGGTCATGCAGCCAACCCCGCTTTTGAATGCCCGAACAATTCTGAAAGGCGATCAACTTCAACACTTGACCGGCCAGCTTGGCGCGCATCCCGCTCGGCGCGATCCCGCATCTGTTTGGCGGCTGAAATACGAACCAGAACCGGCTCGGCCTCAATCAAGTCTTCAAGCAGCGCATGCGCATCGGCGCTCCACGTTATTGGCTTGTCGGCATTGACCCGGCTGGGTGTCGCATCAATCTTGTCCAGATCAGTCCCCAGGGGCAAAATATGAAACAGCGCATCAAACAACGCGTTGCAAAACTCCTGGATGAGGTAGGTTGCACCGGCGTAGCCCATGAAAGGCGTACCGGTATGGCGGCGAATGATGGGCAGTGGGAATGAGGCGGGAATAAACGTCGCTTTCATCATGCCGCCACCGCCGCATTCGGCCAAATACATGCGTTCGTTGTAGCTGCCGTACATCACCAAAGGTGTTTTTGTGGTGGTCAAGCGGCGGACTTCTGCGTTGTCGGTTTTGGCACCTGGGCAACGCGAAATTGCAAAGTTGCACGGCAAGCCCATTTCGTCCTCAAGAAAGTGACGAATGCCGCGTGTGTAAGTCTCGTTAGCCACCACTGCAAAGTTGGCGGTGCCAAAAAAGTCCTGGGTCACCGAGCGCCACAAGTCCCAAATCGGTTTGATGGTGGTGTGCTTTTCGCGCTCAATGAAGGGTTCGGGATCCAGACCAAGCAGCTCGCCCAACTTGCGTAAAAACTTCGTGGTGCTGTGCAGGCCAATCGGCGCTTGCAGGTATGGCCGTTCCAGAGCCTCGCATAACATGCGGCCAAACTCGCGGTACATGCAAATGTTGACATCGGCCTCAACCAGGCGCGACACGTCGGCCAGATGGCTGCCCAGAGGGAAGACCATATTGATCTCCGCGCCAATGCCTTGCACCAAACGGCGGATTTCCGCCAGGTCACTGGGGCAGTTAAACGTACCGTAGCTCGGGCCAATGATGTTGACCCTGGCCTTTTCACCCGGCGCGCGCTCAGACGCAGGTTTGCGTGCTGGAACATGCTTGAGGCCGTACTCTGACCACAACCAGAACATTGCTCGGTTGGCGCACTGCCACTGGTCTTCGTCAATCGTACGAGGTAAAAACCGCTGGATGTTGGTGCCCGCCGGCGTCACGCCGCCACCAATCATTTCGGCTATGGAGCCAGTCACCACAACCGACGGTAGGTCCGGGTCAAGCGCGGCATGGGCACGGCGCATGGAACCTTCCGTGCCTTCACGACCCAATTGCTCTTCAGCCAAACCGGTGACCACAATCGGCAACTCATGCGGGGGCAATGCATCGGTGTAATGCAGTACCGACGTGACAGGTAGATTCTCGCAGCCTACCGGGCCGTCAATAACCACTTGCAAGCCCTTGATGGCAGTGAACACATACACCGCGCCCCAATAGCCGCCTGCACGATCGTGGTCTAGAACTAACATATCAGATCATTTCCTCGGCTTTGCGCTTCTTGGCCATCTTGGCGGCCAGTCTGCGTTGCTCGGCCTTGAATTCGGGGCGGTCTTGCGGCAAGCCTTGAGCTGCTTCCCACACGCCAGTGGAGTGGCCGGTACCTGCAGTGCCGAAAAATTCTTTCATCTGTTCAAAGCGGGCTTTGTTGCCGATTGCCGCGTTGACCACCGTAGCTAAAGAACCAGCGCCCGCCGGGCCCATCAAGGGGCGGGCTGAAATCAGGTTGGTGAAGTACAGCGAAGGAATCGTCAACTCTTTGGCCGCTTGAACTACTGGCGTGGTGCCAATGGCCAAGTCAGGTTTGAACTCATGCACCGCTGCCAGGTCTTGCTCCAGGGATGCGCGGAACTGCACCATCACGCCTTTGGCCTCTAACCACTGCACGTCAGCCTCGTTCCAGGCGGTCCTTGGGCAGGCACTACCGACATAGCGCAGGTCAGCGCCACTTTCCACCAGCAATCTGCCCACCAACAATTCAGAGCCTTCATAACCACTCAAGGTGATACGGCCTTTGATGGGAGTCTTCGCAAGCACTGCCTTGATTGCGGGCAAAAACTTGTTCTTGGCTGCATCAATATCGCTTTGTGCAATGTTGGTCGCCTCGCCAATAGCCTGCAACCAGGCCTCTGTACCGTCATAACCGACAGGCGCAGAACCCACAATGGCGCGACCAGCTGCATCAAACTCTCGCACGCTAGCGGTGTAAAACGGGTGAATGGCAGCGACTGCAGCGCAGTCAAGCGCAGCATACAATTCGCGCCATTCGCGGGTCGGTACGCTCGGACCAGCAGCCAGGCCCATGGGATCCAGCATCATGCCGATGATCACCGGGTCAGCCGGAAACATCTCGCCCAGCAAAGTGATGGTGGGCTTGTCGGATTTACCATTACGCGGCGCTTGCACCGGGCCAGCCAATGCTTCGGTGCGCGCATACTTCAGCATCGCACCAGCCAAGACGTCTTTGGCTTCCGCGTGGGTCGGCACACCAAAACCTGGCACGTCGATACCGATAATGCGCACACCGTTGATTTCTTTTGGCAAAATTTGAAGCGGCACACCGCTGGCTGTTGGCACGCACAAGTTGATGATCACAATCGCGTCGTAAAGCGCAGGGTCAGCTTGCTGAAACACCGCTTCGCGTATGTCTTCAAACAGTTTCCCCGTCACCAGCGACTCAGAATTGAATGGCACATAACCCACACTGCGCTTGGCACCGTAAAAATGCGAAGTAAACGTCAAGCCATATACGCAGCAGGCCGAGCCCGACAAAATAGTGGCGGTGCGGCGCATTCGCAAGCCAACGCGCAATGAGCCAAATGCCGGACACATGCTTTGCGGCTGGTCATGCGGGCCAGCTTTGGGGTTTTTTGGGTAATCCTTGGCGTACTGGTCCAGGATTTCTGATTTGCCTGCAGTTTTCGCCGCCGCCAGCATTGCATCGCCACCGCTATGGCAACCCATGCCGTCACCTTCAAGCGCCGTAGCGATCGGCGCCCTATCCGTCAAGGAAGGCATCGGGATGATCGGAATAACTGTGCTCATGATTTCTTATTCAATTCAGACTTCGTCGTAAACGACTTCAAGCGTTTCTTTAGCGGTTTCTTTTTTGCCGCACATGTCAAACTGCGTGGCGGGCTCGAGCACCACATTACGGCCCACCACATCAGCCGAGAACAAGCCCAGCAATTGGTCTTGCGTCATCGGTTTTGGACGAATCGGCTGCGACGTGCCGACGTTTTCTGCGAGCTGCGCAAACATTGGGCCCCACACTGAATCGGGGCGACCAATGATCTCGTAGCTGGCGCTTTTGCGGCGAATGTCATCATTGGCCGGAATAACCGACAGCACGGGAATACCGACTTTTTCAGCAAATGCCGATGCCTCGCCGGTACCGTCATCACGGTTGATAACCATGCCCGCCACGCCGACGTTGCCGCCCAGCTTGCGGAAATATTCAACCGCAGAACAGACGTTGTTAGCCACATAAAGGGACTGCAAATCGTTGCTGGCCACCACGATGACCTTTTGGCACATGTCACGGGCAATCGGCAATCCGAAACCGCCACACACTACATCACCCAAAAAATCGAGCAGCACGTAGTCAAAGCCCCAGTCGTGAAAACCGAGTTTTTCGAGCAACTCAAAGCCGTGAATGATTCCGCGGCCACCACAGCCACGTCCGACTTCAGGACCACCCAGCTCCATGGCATAAACGCCGTCGCGCTTGAAGCAGACATCGCCAATCGCAACAGCCTCGCCAGCAAGTTTTTTCCTGGACGAGGTTTCAATAATCGTGGGGCAGGCCCGACCACCAAACAACAGGCTGGTGGTGTCGCTTTTCGGGTCGCAGCCAATCAGCAAAACTTTTTTACCCTGCTGCGCCATCATGTAGCTGAGGTTGGCCAGGGTGAAGCTTTTGCCAATACCGCCTTTGCCATAGATGGCAATGATCTGCGTTTCTTTGTTGGCCTCACCAGTCTTTATTGGCGCAGGCTCAATTGCGGCCTCTGCGCGAAGATCTCTCATCATGATGGTCGTCGGGTTCATGTGCTGTGTTTCCAATCCAGAATCATCTTTAAGCAAGCCGCATCGCCGAAAGCCGTGTGATACGCAGCCTCGGCCTTCCCAGGCAACTCAGAATGGGTGATCAAGCCATCAAGGGACAGTTTGCCGCCGTGGGCGAGATCCGCAGTGACGAGCAAATCCTCACGCTTCCACTGGGCGGCAATGCGAATTCGTGTCTCTCGCATAAAAGCCGGAGCGAACGCGAAGCTCAGTGACTCTTTGTAAAAGCCCGCCAACACCACTTCGCCGCCTGGGGCTTGACGGGCGATCGCTTTGTCCAGAATGCTGGAATCGCCACTGACGTCATAAATAGCGCGGTAATCACGGCGAGGATCATCATGGGGACTGCATACGCTGTACCCCTGAGCGCCAGCCTGACGGGCGGGGTTGAGCTCCCACACGGTGGGTGCTGCATGGCCTGCAGCCAGTGTCAACCTGGCCAGCAAACGACCCATGACACCGTGCCCAATGATCAAATCGGGTGGTGTACCACCCGCCAGCGCGTGCTGTGCCGTGGCAGCCAGAGCCATCAACACAGCTTCTGCGCCCAGCGATTCCTGCACAGCCACGGTGCGCGACTGCTGAACCACCAGCCGGGAGGCAGAGCCACCAAACAAATTGTGAACACCTGCGAAGCATTGAGCGCCGGGTACGAACACCCGTGTGCCCAATTGCAGGTCAACATCAGGGCCTTTACCGACTACGCGGCCGACTGACTCGTAACCCGGTACCAGCGGGTAGCCCATGCCAGGGAAAGCGGGCATGGTGCCATCCCACAACAAGCGCTCTGTACCGGTGCTTATGCCACTGAATTCGACCTGAACTTCTATCTCACCTGCACCCGCTTGGGGCAAATCCAGCGCTTTGACCAGCAGTTGCCGGGGCGCTTGGAAGACGATAGCTTGTGCTTGCATGACTGTCAGTTTATATTTACAAAATAAAGTGTCAATTCTTATTTACGTTTTTAGTGTAAATAGCGGGTAACTACTTAGATTTCCTGCCAAGCAGGATCCTTGTTTGAAGGGGCATCGGGTTGTTCAGGGTTTCAATCCTGAAAAAACCGGCCTCGGCCATCATGTCGCCCAGCTCAGCCGCGGTACGCAGACGGCCCGCACCCATGGCAAGCAAATAAAAATGGAAGTACGCATCTCCCAGCGGGGGCTCATTGGCCGGCTGCGCCATGGGCTCCGCCAAAAGCAGGGTTCCGCCCTCGGGCAAAGCTTGGTAGATGGCGCGCAGGATGGCCTTGACATGCCTGTCCGGGTGGTCGTGTGCAACACGGACCAGCGTCACCAGGTCGGCCCCTGTCGGCAAGTGGTCTCTCAGAAAGTCGCCGCCAAAGGCCGTCGCACGGTCGTCGATGGCATTTTTTATGAAATTTTCTCGAGCCAGTTCAGCCACCTGCGGCAAGTCAAACAATTGCAACTTGAGCTGAGGGCATTGCCTTGCCATGCGCCCTACAAACGTACCCTGGCCGCCACCTACGTCGAGCACGCAGCGGTGCCGCGCAAAGTCATAGGTCGCCAGCACCTCGTCCACCACAAAAGGCTGTGAGGCGGACATCAATTGTGAGTAGCGCGACACCTTCTCGCCCTGCCAGTGGCGCGGCCGGTCAGAGGCTGCCCCCTCGGTTGTCCCATCTGCCGCATAGGGCCAATATGCAGCCATCTGACCTTCGCCAAGCTGGTCGCGCAGCAAGGCTACCGGGTCTTGCATGTCGTGGTACAGCACAGCGTGGTGCTCAATCATGGCGCGTATGCCTGCGTGGCCTGCCACCGGCGCACCCAGAGCGCCCAGACCGTAACGTCGCTGCCCGCGCAGCGCCAGCAATTTCAATGCAACCGCAGAATTGATCAAACGCTGCAAAGCAGATGCGGGTACCTGGCAAATATGTGCCAGTTCGTCCAGCGTGCGTGGCGACTCGCTGACAAGCTCAAGAATTCGCAAGCGAACACACGCCAACAGCACCTGAGAATACACAAAGCCAGCCATCACATCGAACACTTGTTGCGCCCGCCGTCGCGTGATCCAGCGGGTAAAAACATGGCCGGCTGCCCAGCGCGAAAAGCCTGGATCGGTCAGTTTTCTGTCCATCCAGGCGTCAAACCGGTCGCGCCAGGCGGGCCTGCTGTGAGCACCGTCTGGCGACTTGTCCAGGTCGAGTGTTCGCATCAGGCGGCAACGCTATTGACAGGGGATGCAACACCTTGCACCGCCTGTACATGCCTGAACTTGTCGCAGGCCTCGCGGGGCACCAGGCGCTCTGACTCCTGGCGCACCAGTTGTCTCATCGCCTCGCGGCTCGCGCATTCGGGCACCGAATCAATCGCCGACTGCACCAGTTTTTCGAAGTAAGCGATGGCGCCACCCAGCCCCAGGCCAATGGCCGAACTGGGACGGCCCAATGCCACGTCCTGGCCCACCGGCTTGCCGAGCAGGCTTGGGTCCGCCATCACATCACGAATATCGTCGGCCACCTGATAGGCCTCGCCGAGCCACTCGCCCAGAGCAACCCAGGGCTTGGCGTCTGCCCCCGCAGCCAAAGCACCGCCAGCTGTTGCAGCTACAAACAGTGCCCCGGTTTTAGCCCGCTGATAAGCAGTGAGCGACACCCGGGACTCGCTTTCCCATGCCTGCCCCGCCACAATGCCAAAGGGCATGCCGACACCTCTGGCCACCACGCCCAGCACTTCAGCCATACGTTTTGGTGACTGGCCACCCGCCAGACCAAGGGTTTGAAACGCCAGCACAATCAAGGCGTCACCCGCCAGAACCGCCAGACTCTCGCCGTAAGCCCAATGCACCGAGGCACGCCCACGGCGTGTGGGTGCATCGTCAAAGCACGGCAGGTCGTCATGCACCAGTGAGGCACAGTGCAGCAGTTCAATGGCCACTGCTGCGGCATCGGCCAGCAGCGGATCATCATTTCCGCAGGCCTGCGCCACAGCCAGACATAACTGGGGCCGTATGCGCGCGCCACCCGGGAACACGGCATGCCGAACAGCGCAAGCCAGCTTGGGAGGGCAACCGGGCGCTTCGCCCAACGCCAGCGCCGCTGCCAGCGATTGTTCAATATGTGTAATGGCTTTCATGCAATGCTCCTCAAGAGGTACAGGTAAAAAAACAAATTTACGGGGTCAGACTGGCAAGTAAAACTTTTATGTAAACATATATTGTCACTAGTTACTGTCAACTAATATAGACACATTAAAAGAAACCGTCAACCAGCTTTAACACCCGGACTTTTTTGGCGATATCACGCGACAATCGTGGGTTTAAGGAGTTCCGGGTTTGGCATGTTTTCACTTTGGCCAGGTTGAACCTGACCAGCTTTTGCGAGCCAATCCATGAGTCTGGGCATGCACGTCGAGAAACTGGCATGCACCAGGGGCAGCCGCCAGCTGTTCAGCAACCTGTCTGTGGACATCCATCCCGGACAGTTGTTGCGTGTCCGCGGTGCTAATGGCGCAGGAAAAACCAGCTTGCTGAGGTTGTTGTGCGGTTTGTTGCTGCCGAGTGAGGGACAAATACTCTGGCGAGGACAGCCTGTTGCCAGCCAGCGCGAAGCATTTGGGAGCGCTCTGCTGTATCTCGGCCACGCGGCGGCTCTCAAAGATGAACTCTCGCCGCTCGAAAATCTGCGGGATGCCTGCACGCTGGGAGGACAACCACCCGACGCGAACGCGGCGCTGGCGGCACTCCGGGGTGCGGGCCTGCGTGGCCACGAACATACACCCGTCCGCCGCCTGTCGCAAGGCCAAAGACGACGCAGCGCACTGGCGCGGCTGGCTTTGAGCCCTGCAACTCCACTGTGGATCCTCGATGAACCGTTCAATGCGCTCGACAGCACAGCAACTGCCTGGCTAACCCGCCTGCTGGAGGCGCATCTTGCCAACGCGGGCATGGTGGTTTTGACTAGCCATCAGGACATGGCCATCAGCACGTCAGACCAGAAGGAGCTGGCGCTATGAAACAAGCGCCAGGGGGGATGTCTGGCCTGCTGGTGGTGCTGCGGCGCGACCTGCGCGTGGCCCTGCGGCGGCGCAGCGATACGTTTTCAACGCTGATCTTTTTTGTCATGGTGGTCAGTTTGTTCCCTCTGGGAGTGGGGCCTGAACCACAGCTGCTGCGCACCATGGCCCCCGGTGTGTTGTGGGTGGCGGCCATGCTGGCCTCGATGCTGTCGCTGCCGCGTTTGTTTGCTGACGACCACAGCGACGGAACTTTAGAGCAGATGCTGCTGTCAACCCATTCGCTGGCCTTGCTGGTGCTGGGGAAAACGCTGGCGCACTGGGTGGGTTCGGGCTTGCCTTTGGTGCTGCTGTCACCCGTGCTGGCCTTGCAATTTGATATGTCCGCGTCGGCGACGGGTGTGTTGGTGCTGTCGCTGCTGCTGGGAACGCCGATTTTGAGCCTGGTCGGCGCGATGGGCGCAGCGCTCACGGTCGGGTTGCGCGGCTCCAGTGTGCTGCTGTCGCTGCTGGTTCTGCCGCTCACAATCCCGGTGCTGATTTTTGGCGCGGGCGCGGTAGAGGCGCACAACGCGGGACTGGGGGTGTCGGGACACTTCTCATTGTTAGGAGCGTTGCTGATTGTGGGTTTGATGGTCTCCCCTTGGGTCACGGCGGCCGCACTGCGGATTTCAATGGAATAGCGCGCTGGGCGACTGAATAAAATAATGTGTTCATCTGTGGATTAAAAAAGTGCGCTCAAGCAATATCAACTGGTTTTACTTCGCCGCCCCGCAGCGCTTTTACCCACTGGCGGGCAAGCTGATGCCGTGGTTTGCGGTGGCAGCTTGCCTGCTGGGCGCTTATGGCATGTATTTAGGTTTGTGGGTTGCGCCCACTGACGCCACCCAGGGCCAGGCGTACCGGATCATTTTTGTGCATGTCCCCACCGCCTGGATGTCGATGGTGATTTACGTCGCCATGGCAGGTTGGGCGGGCGCCGGGCTGGTGTTTAACTCGCGCTTGTCGTCGATGATGGCTTGCGCCCTGGCCCCCACAGGTGCGCTGATGACGTTTCTAGCGCTTTGGACGGGCGCGTTGTGGGGCAAGCCGACGTGGGGTGCCTGGTGGGTCTGGGACGCGCGCCTGACGTCAGAGCTGGTGCTGCTGTTTTTATACATCGGGTTCATGTCGCTGCACGCGTCGATTGACGTGCGCCGGGCCGACCGCGCCGCCGGTTTGCTTGCGCTGATTGGCGTGGTCAACGTACCCATCATTTACTTTTCAGTCCAATGGTGGAACACGCTGCACCAGGGCGCATCCATCACCGTCAAAGGGGCCAGCATGGCCACGCCGATGCTGATGGGCATGCTTGTCATGGCGCTGGCTTTTTGGGCCTACTGTATTGCGCTTGCCCTGATGCGGGTGCGGCTAATTATTCTTGACCGCGAACGCCATACGGGATGGGCACAAGCAGAAATGGGGGTCAAATAATGTGGGCCAGTTTTGGCGATTTTCTGGCTATGGGTGGCTACGGCCTGTATGTGTGGGGCTCGTTGTGCGTTTGCGCTTTGGTGTGCGTCCTTGAGCCGATTGCCCTTAACCTCAAGCGCCGTGCGCTTTTGGCCGAAGTGCGCGAACAAGGCGCGGCAGATACAGGACAATCTCAAACATGAAACCAAGAAGCAAACGACTGATTGCCATCGCCTGCGGGCTCGCTGCTTTGGGCGTGGCCACCGCACTGGTATTGAACGCCTTCAACAGCAATTTGGTGTTTTTCTTCAGCCCCACGCAGGTCGTGGCCAAAGAAGCGCCACTGGGTCGCAGCTTTCGGGTTGGCGGGCTGGTCGAGATGGGCAGCATCAAGCGCGAACCCCAAGGCTTGACCACTCGCTTTGTGGTGACTGATCTAGCCAAGACCATCCCCGTGACGTATACCGGCCTTTTGCCAGACTTGTTCAAAGAAGGCAAGGGCGTAGTGGCGCAAGGCAAGCTGGGGGCTGACGGCATCTTCAAGGCCGACCAAGTGCTGGCCAAGCATGATGAAAACTACATGCCGCCCGAAGCCGCCGAAGCCATAAAGAACGCTGCTGCAGGCAAGCCGCAGCAAACCAGCGCGACATTGAAACCCTACCCTTGAGCCCCCAACCATGATCAGTGAACTCGGCCACTTCGCCCTTATTTTGGCCTTCATGATGGCGCTGTCGCAAAGCGTGCTGCCGCTGATTGGCGCGCACACAGGGAATGCAGCGTGGATGGCGCTGGCCAGGCCTTCTGCGCGTGGGCAATTTTTGTTTGTCGCCATTTCATATGGCTGCCTGACGTACGCCTTCGTTACCAACGATTTTTCAGTTCAATTAGCGGCGCAACATTCCAACAGCATGCTGCCCATGATGTACAAAATCACGGCGGTATGGGGCAACCACGAAGGTTCGATATTGCTGTGGTCGTTGATTATGGGAGGCTGGACGCTGGCCGTCTCGATTTTCTCCAAACAGCTTGATGACCGCATGATTGCCCGAGTTCTGGGTGTGATGGGCTTGGTGAGCTGCGGCTTTATTTTGTTCACGCTGCTCACATCCAACCCATTTACCCGCCTGCTCCCCGCTGCGCCTGACGGGCAAGACCTGAACCCGCTGCTGCAAGACCCGGGCATGATCATTCACCCGCCCATGCTGTACATGGGTTACGTGGGTTTTGTGGTGGCCTTTGCCTTTGCGATTGCAGCGCTTCTGTCGGGTCGACTCGATGCCGCTTGGGCGCGCTGGTCACGCCCGTGGACAACCGTGGCATGGTGTTTTTTAACCGTGGGTATTGCGCTGGGCAGTTTTTGGGCTTATTACGAGCTGGGCTGGGGCGGCTGGTGGTTTTGGGATCCGGTTGAAAACGCGTCCTTCATGCCGTGGCTGGTGGGCACGGCGCTGATTCACTCGTTGGCGGTGACTGAGAAGCGTGGCGGCTTCAAAATGTGGACGGCATTGCTGGCCATCATGACTTTTTCGTTGTCACTGCTGGGGGCTTTCATTGTTCGTTCAGGGGTGCTTAGTTCTGTTCATGCCTTTGCAACGGACCCGGAGCGGGGTATCTTTATTCTGATTTTTCTGGCGTTGGTCGTTGGCGGCTCACTGGCACTGTTTGCCTGGCGCGCGCCGCGCGTGGGGTTAGGCGGCAGCTTTGAACCCGTCTCGCGTGAATCGATGCTGCTAGCCAACAATGTACTGCTGGTTGTGGCTGCTGCTGCTGTATTACTGGGCACACTGTACCCGCTGGTGATTGATGCACTCGGCATGGGCAAGCTGTCAGTCGGCCCGCCGTATTTCGTAGCAGTTTTTGTGCCGCTGATAGCCCCTGCTCTGTTCTTGATGGGTGTGGGTCCGATGACACGCTGGCGGCAAGCTGAGGTGATGGACTTGGCCAAGCGCCTGCGTTGGGCGATTGGTGTCAGCGTTGCCAGCGCCGTCATTGCGCCCATGCTGCTGGGCAGTTGGACACCCATGACGGGCCTGGGCTTGTTGCTGGCAGTGTGGGTGGCGAGTACCGCCGTGCTGAACCTCATCACCCGCGTTCGTGAGAACCGTGCCACCAGCTGGTTGGCCCGCTTTGCGGCTCAGCCTGGCAGCTATTACGGCATGTTGCTGGCACACTTTGGCATTGCAGTGTTCATTGTCGGTGTGACGGTGGTGAGCAGCTTTCAAAGCGAAAACGATGTGCGCATGGAGCCGGGTGAAACCGCTACCGTTGGCGGCTTCACTTTCAAGCTTGACAGCGTGGTGCAGGCCAAAGGACCGAACTACACCTCAGCCAGAGCCACACTGACGGTACTTGACGGCGACAAGGTGATTGCCATGCTGCGCCCCGAGCGCCGCATTTACACCGTGCGCAGCATGCCCATGACTGAAGTGGCGATTGACCGGGGCATCACCCGCGACTTGTATGTCGCTTTGGGCGAGCCCGTCAGCGCCACCGCCTGGAGCGTGCGTCTGCACCACAAACCATTTGTGAACTGGATCTGGTTTGGCTGTGTGCTGATGGCACTGGGCGGCTTGCTGGCGGTGCTGGACAGGCGCTATCGGGCGGTAAAAGTTGCGGCCAAGAAAGCTGCGCCAGTGGTTCAACCCCCTACATCGATGCCTGCCAAGCCACTAATAGCCAAAGCCGAAGTCTGATGAACAGCGCCACGATCAAGCGGTTTTTGCCGCTGGGCATTTTTACCGTGCTGGTCGCATTTTTGGCCATTGGCCTCACGCTCAACCCGCGTGAAGTGCCTTCGCCGCTGATCAATAAACCTGTGCCGTCCTTCAAGTTGGCCGTCTTGAATCAGCCCGACAAAACCCTTGCGGCGCAAGACCTGGCTGGCAAGGTCTGGTTGCTCAATGTCTGGGCATCATGGTGCGTGGCTTGCCGCATTGAACACCCATTGCTGGTCGAGTTGGCCAAAACCAACCAGGTGCCGATTTACGGCTTGAACTACAAAGACAAGTCACCCGCCGCCATTGCCTGGCTGGGTAATTTTGGCAATCCGTATGTTGCCTCGCTGGTCGACGGAGATGGTTTGGTGGGTATTGAACTGGGTGTGTACGGCGTGCCTGAAACTTTTGTGGTCGATAAGCAAGGCGTGATTCGCCACAAGCACATTGGCCCGGTCACGCCCGAGGCGCTGCGAGACACGATTTTGCCGCTGGTCAAGAAGCTCTCTGCGAGCTAGGTCATGAAGTTATTTCTCTTTGCTGTCACGCTCTGCCTGAGTTTTGCGCTTCAAGCCAAAGTCGCCCCGAACATATCGGCTGACCCGGCGCTTGAAGCACGCATGATGGTCATCGCTGAAGAGTTGCGCTGCCTGGTTTGCCAGAACGAGACCATTGCCGCATCAAACGCCGACTTGGCGGTTGATTTGAAAAACCAAATTCGCATCAAGCTGAGCGAAGGCCAGTCGCAAAGGCAGATTCTGGACTTCATGGTTCAGCGCTATGGCGACTTTGTGCTGTACCGCCCGCCGCTTAAAGCCACCACCGTGCTGTTATGGGTGGGGCCGTTCACGCTACTGGCAATTGCCCTGGTGATGCTGGTGCTGAATGTCAGGCGGCGCAGACTCAGCGCACAGCCAGCGGCTTTGAGCGACGCTGATGCTGCCAAAGCTAGAGCCCTGCTTGCTACTCCACCTCAAAACTAAAAACAAATGATCGCTTTCTGGATTTCCGCCGCCCTGCTGTTGGTGTTGGCACTCGCACTGGTGTTGCCTGCCTTGCTCAAATCAAAAGGCGATACAGGCAAAACAGCGGCCGATGCCGCCCAAGCCAACCTGTCCGTCCTGCGCAGTCAGCTCAACCAGCTGGATGCTGACTTTGCAGCTGGCAGCATCAATGTCGACCAGTTGGCATTGGCCAAAAGCGAGATTGAACGCCGGGCCCTTGATGAAGAAAGTACGCCGGAAGCGGCTATTTCAAAAGATCTCCCTGCCAAGTCCACCCGCACCGCTTGGGCACTCGGCTTGACCATTCCCTTGCTAGCACTCGGCGTTTATGGCTTTTTAGGCAACATCCAGGCGCTGGACCCGGCCAACCTTGTCGCCAAGGCTGAAACCGAGCCGACTCCCGCAGAAATCGAAGCCATGGTCAGCGCCTTTGCCGCCCGGCTGGAGGCCGTTCCGGCTCATGAAACGCCTGACCCCAAGGCCTGGGAAATGCTGGCCCGGTCTTATGCCGCGATGCAAAAATTCCCGGAGGCCAGCAAAGCCTACAAACGCGCGGTTGAACTGAACCCTGGCAATGCCCAAATCATGGCCGACCACGCCGACGTGCTGGCCATGCTGCAAGGCCAAAGCATGGTGGGCGAACCCACCATACTGTACGAGCGTGCGCTGGTACTGGACCCGAACAACCTCAAGGCCCTGGCCCTGGCTGGCAGCGCCGCGTTTGAGAAAAAAGACTTTTTCAAGGCAATTCAGTACTGGACCAAAGCCCGCGATTTGGCCCCACCCGGCAGCGACTTTGCCAAAGGCCTGGCCAGCAGCGTGGACGAGGCACGTGCCGCATCTGGCGCACCGCAGGTGACCGCCAAGTCAGCGCCCACACCCTTAGCGGCCACCGCCAGCATCCAGGGCGTCGTCAGCTTGTCATCCGCCTTAAAAAGCAAAGTCGCCCCTGACGATACCGTTTTCATCTTCGCCAGAGCCGCCGAGGGCCCGCGCATGCCGCTGGCCATTTTGCGGCACAAAGCCAGCGAATTCCCGATCAGCTTCACGCTGGACGACAGCACCGCGATGTCGGCAGAGTTGAAACTGTCAAAATTCCCGCTGGTCGTGGTGGGTGCAAGGGTTTCAAAATCTGGCAATGCCATGCCGCAAAGCGGTGACCTGGTCGGGCAAAGCGGGCCAGTAAAGGCCGGTAGCGACAAACTTGGCCTGGTGATTGACAGCGTACAGCCCTGAAACAGCTTTTTTAGCATTAAAAGGGCTCTGAGCCCAATGAGTACGGCTATAAGCAGCTATTTATTTTATAGCATCTACTGACGCTTTGTAGAATACCTGGTCCGCAGTGCAAAACTGCTCCATCACCACTGCCGCCACCAGATCTGGCCGCTCTTCATGCGCCAGATGCCCGAGGCCGGGCAGCGTAGTCAGCGCTCGCCCGATAGCGGGCTGCAACATGGCCATGACGCGGCTGGCCTGACGTGGTGAGATAGTCCGGTCCTGGCTGGCGACCACAAGGCATAGCGGGGCTTTGAGGTGCGGCATGTCTTGAACCAGCTGCGGCAAGTCCCAGTTGGCCATCATTCCCAGTGCACCAGCGGCATGGCCGGGGTTTCTGACCAGCTTGCCGTAAAGCGCCATGCCTGTGGCGTCCAGCCTGGAGCCGGTGCCGTCCATCAACCGTTGCAGCACAGCCGGGTCAGCCGCCCGCCACGAGAAGACTTGTGGCACAAATGGAAGGGCCGACATAAGCCTGGCGACCGGCGAAAAAAGCTGGCCCGCCATTCCGCCTAAAGGTAAAAAAGCGCCGTTGATGCTGAGCAGCAATGCTGGTGAAATCAGGCGATCAAGGCACATGCGTGCGCCAATCGCGGCACCGGCAGAATGACCAATCACCAAGGCGGGCGACTGATCCAAATCCGAGAGCAAAGCGCTGATCGCCTGCGCCATGCCCGGTAATGAGAGCTGCTGCGATGTTGGCCCGCCTGTAGGCATGTCGGTAAACCCATGGCCGGGCAAGTCAAGCGAAAGCAGCCTGAAGTGCGGTGCCAGCAAGGGAGCCAGACCGCGCCACGAATGGGTAGAAGCGCCAGTGCCATGAATCAGCAGCGCAAGCGGTAACTGCTGCTGCTCATCACCGAATTGCTGAACATGCCAGCGCAGCCCGGCAGCCTGCACAAAACGGCTGGCTTGGCGATGCGGCCAGTCAAGGCCATCGGTATCCCATTGCAGGCGCTGAGTCATGGCTTGCGGCTTCGCTGGTCAGCGCGGCTTTGTGCCAGTTGCAGCGCGTACCACTTGCGATAGTATTTGCGCGCCCGCGTAAGGCAGGGGCACGTAGGCGGCACCCATTTCACGCGCCAGCAGCTGCGCTGCGGGCTGGGGCTGCGGCGAGGTGTCCATGAGCAGGCAGGCAACGCCAGCGATACGCAGCTGGCGGGCTGCGGCCAGCGCGTCTTGAGTGGCTCTTACCCGGCCAGGGGCGCCATCGCGTGCGATATTGCCGCGCCCGTCGGTCAGCAGGACGATGATTGGACTTTCACCACGGCGGCTGATTTGAGCCGCCAATTCGCGTGCGGCATCAATAGCGGTGGCCAGCGGCGTGCCGCCGCCGCCCGGCAGCCCCGCCAGGCTGCGCTTGGCGCGGGCCAGTGAACGGGTGGGTGGCAACAGGAGCTCGGCGGTTTTGCCGCGAAAAGCCAGCACCGACACGCGGTCGCGGCGCGCATAGCAATCAGCCAGCAGCAGTTCAACCGCGCCCTTGGCCTCAGCCAGCCGGTTTAAGGCTGAAGAGCCCGAGGCATCGACCACAAACAGGGTAGTGGTCTGGCCGACCTGCTTGAAGCGCGTGATGTGAAAGTCTTCACGCCGAACATAAATACGCTGTCCCGATGGGGCCTGCTGCGGTTTGGCTGGCCCGGCCTGGGGCGTACGCGTGGCCGCCTCGCGCTGGCGCAGCTTTTGCCAGGGTGCCGCTGCACGCAGGGTTTCAATCACATTGAGCCGTGTGCCAGCCCTCGGCTCCCCCCGGCGTGCACCGAGTGGCCGACCGCGCATCTGGCTTTTTTGGGCCGCGCCTGAACGCCCTGCAGCTTGCGCGCGCGACCTGGCAGCATCACCAAGCTTGAGCGCAGCCAGCAAGCCTGGTGGTATCGCGGCTTGGGCGGCTTCAAGCACCGTTTCAGCAAGCGACTTGCCTGTATCGGAATCGGACCGGTCTTGATCGGATGCCATATTGTCGGGTGGCTCAGAACTGTCAGGGGTGCTGGGGTCGGGCGGCGTGTCTTTGGGTTGGGATCCAGCTTGTTGGTCCCGCTCGTCCTCGGTGTTGTTCTCGTCTGTTTTATCGGTTTCTTCTGTCTCGTCACTTGGCGACGGCGCAGGCAACCGGGTTGCTCGCGGTGCGAGCACCAGCCTGGCGGCCAGGGCGATATGTTCTTCACACACCCCGGTTTGGCCCGACAAGGCGGCCGCTGCCCGCGCAGCCCGCAGCGCCAACAGCGGTGCGCGCAAGGAATCAACACCCAGGGCCAATGCAGCCGCGCACAGGGCCTGAAGCGCCTCGTCACTTGCGAGCACGCGAGGCAACAGCGCGCGTGCGTTGTTAACGTCGCTGGCCTGCCAGTTAATCTGATCCTGCGACTCATGCGGTTGGTGCTGACCTTCCCGCCCATCGAGCACCAGATGAAAAGCCAGACGGTCGAGCAATGCAGCAGGCAGTTTTTCGTCGTCGCTAGCGCCTTCGTCAAGCGCCACCATGCCCAGGCGCGCAGGCCTGCGCACCGTTAGAGAATCACGCTCAATGGCAACCTCGTGGGTATCAAGCACGGCAGCCAGGCGGGCGGCGGTGCCCAGGGACAAACGCTCGGCCATCGCCAGCAGCACGATGCCGCCATCACATTGGGCAAGCACGCCCTGCTGTGCAACCGGCCTGCCTGCGTGCAAGGTGGCACCCAGATCAAGACCGCCAAGCAAGGCGGTGTCATTGATGTTCAGGGGTATGCGCCGAAACGGCTTGTTTGCTGGCAAAAGCTGCTTTAGCAAGCCAAGCCAGGCATCACGCGCTGCGCCCGCAGATGAGCGCAAAGCAACGCCGCCCAGGCCTGACGAATCCACCGCCAGCAACGCTGCAACCGTTGCAGCATCAGAGTTCATCAGGTGCCCATCAACTCGGTGACAGCGCGGTCTACCCGCACGCTGGAACCCGCATCGTCGAGCGGATTACGGCGCAGCCGATGGCGCAGTGCCGGCGCGGCAACACGGCGCAAATGTACGTCGGTAACTTCGGCGTCCCCCTGCAATGCTGCCAGTGCGCGGGCTGCGCGAATCATTGTGAGGTCACCACGCAGTCCGTCAGTACCCAGCGCCATGCAAAGCTGCGCTGCCCTTTCGCGCGCGGCATCCGGAATGTTTACCGTGCTCAGGCGTGTACGCCCAGCAACGATGCGCCGACGCGTGCGTTCGTCTTCCTTTTTCCACTTTTCAGTAAAGCCTGCCGGGTCGTGTTCAAAAGCATCACGCCTGCGAACGACCTCAACGCGTGAGGCCAGGTCTTCCGGCGTTTTGACTTCAACCGACAGGCCAAAGCGGTCAAGTAACTGGGGGCGCAACTCACCTTCTTCGGGGTTACCGCTGCCCACCAGTACAAAGCGTGCCGGATGCCGCACGCTCAGGCCCTCACGTTCTACAACGTTCTCGCCCGACGCGGCCACGTCAATCAGAAGATCAACCAGATGGTCTTCAAGCAGGTTGACTTCATCTATGTACAAAAACCCCCGGTTCGCCCTGGCCAGCAAACCTGGCTCAAATGCCTTGACGCCCTGCGACAGCGCACGCTCCAGATCGAGCGCTCCGACCACGCGGTCTTCAGTAGCACCCAACGGCAAGTCAACCACAGGCACAGGTACGAGATGACTTTTGGGAGGGGCTTTGGCAGCGTTACGAAGTGCGGCGCAATCCTCACAGCTGACGCTGCTGTTCGCCGGGTCGCAACCATATCGGCAACCGACAACTGCACGCATTTTGGGTAGCAGCGCTGCAAGCGCCCGTACCGCAGTCGATTTGCCCGTGCCACGATCACCAAACACCAAAACGCCACCAATGCTGGGGTCAATGGCGGCGATAAGTATCGCCAGCTTCATCTCGTCCTGGCCCACAATTGCAGAAAAAGAAAAAGACACTGTCATATGTCAGATAAGTATGACACATAGGCTCGGTAGTCACGACCCCGCCTGACTGAGATAGTTGGTTTCTTGCAAACCGCGGCCGAATCCTAGCGCCAGCAGGCGTCGCGCAAGCTGGTATCACCGACCACGTCACCGTTCAAAACACCACGCAGCCCGGTTGATGTCAGGGTGAAAGCCCCACATCGATCGTTGGCCATTGAGCCTCCCACAACCGGACTCATGCGGATCTCGAAACTGCCTGCGGCCAGAGTTTCAGCAGGAATGGTCAGCGTATAAATTTTGGTGCTGTCGGCGGGAGACTGTTGCAAACCAGGCGGCACCTGCCCGATGACATCGTTATTGGCGCGATCTTTGGCAAAACTGTCGTTAGCTGCATAAAAGCGTTGCATGAACTGCGCGACCTGGACCAACTGCGTCCGGGCGTCGGCCCGCCTGGCTTTTGCGATATAGCTGGTGTAGGCAGGCAGGGCAATACTGGTCAGGATGGCAACAATTGCCATTGAGATGACGAGTTCGATCAGCGTGAATCCTCGCCTCTTGTACCGATGTCCTGCCGATGCAGGACCAAGGTATTGACGGAAGGATGCGCCATTCGTGCTGGGGTGATTTCTCATATCAGCGCATGAACAGTTGACGCCACTCGCGGGACTTGATGACGGGGACTGAGGGCGCTGCACGCGCCTTTTCGTTCCGAGGGTCAAACTGGCATTCGATCTTGCTTGCATACTTTCCGACTTTTGAGCTTGAGGCAACGGTCACTGCGCCCACAACGGCATTGATGGAGCCGGCGACCTGGCTCAAATCACCGACCGTAATTGCACCTGCGTTAGTAGTTATATTGCCACCTACGGAGGTGTTGTCATTCAGCGTGATGGCACCAGCCAAACCGGTGCAGACCGAGCCGCCGGCGCTACTCCCGGTGCCAATGGTGATGGCGCCGGAGTTGGAGGCAATATTGCCACCGACAGTGGCTTTGTCTCCCAAAGTTATGGCGCCTGCAATAGTGCTCAGGACATATCCAATGACGTTGCTGCCCGCACCGAGGTTGATGGCACCAGACACGGTGCTGATATTGCCACCGACTTTCGCACCAGCACCTATGGTGATGACACCGGCAAGCGAACTGGATAGCGAGCCGTCAATAGTGGTGTTGGCCCCGATATTGATAGCACCGGACAAGGTGCTGATACTGCCCGTCACCCGGCTATTTGCGCCAACGTTCACCACACCAGCAACGGCTGTAGAAAGCGATCCGTTGATGGTGTTGAAATCGCCGATGTTGATCGCTGCCGACTGGGTGCTGATGTTGCCTTTAAGCTTTACAAGTGCGCCCAAAGTCACTACACCCACGCCGACGATGTTTGCTGTGACGTCCGACAAGGTACCGATATGGGTTGTTCCTGAAACAGCAAAAGACAGGTCTGAGGCGGTACCTCCAGCATTGATGTAGGTGCCCGCTCCCGTAGTAAATGCACCATTGACGATGATGGTAGCGGGAGCACCAATACTTATGGTGTCACCAGCATCAAGCGCAAGTGCGCCGCAGGTATAGCTGCCCTTGCTGCCAGTACAGCCTTCAGGCAGCTTGCCTGGAAAGTTATAGTGGGCCGCTCGCGCAGGTACGCAGACCAGTATTAATAGCAGCGGGCCAGTGACTCCAAACAGCCAGCGCAGCGCCTGGAGCCTGACGCCTGAACCGGCGTCAGCAAGTGCGGTGGGCCCGGGCAAAATGCGGTTTTTCATGCTACTGGAAGGGGCCGAAACCCGGTTGGCCCAGAAAAGCTTGATCATGGGGATTCCTTGTCGAAATTTGGAGTTGCCGACGGATGGGCCGCCGGTTTCCGGATTTACTCGGACTCCAGCCTGATGTTCGATTGCAGCCATATCTCACTGCCGGTTGGACGTGTGCGAAATGTGCCAACTACCGCTGGAACTTCAGGGCCAAATCCCCGCGCGGTAATTACAAAAAAGCTTGACGGGTCCACCCCCGGCACAGCGGGCAAACGCTCCACCATGCATTCGGGGGAACGGCGGTAAGTGACCGTGGCAATACCGGGCTGGTTCAGCAGAATCAATGGCAGCACAAAAACCGTTGCAGAACTGCTGTCCCAAAGTGCCTTGTTTTGCCATTGCGGCGGGTCGCTGGGCGCCAAAATGTTGGCGCTTTCAAACGTGGTGGGATAGGTAGATACACCGCCAGCTTCAACCGTCATTGCGGCCAGGACTGACGCCTCGCAGTGGCGCAGCGCCATTTCGGAGGCCTGGGTCGCCAGCTCGGTAGTACGCACATTACCTGCCGCACTTTCTGCAGAACCAACATTGTGCAAACTCGTGACGGAAAGCAAAGAGATCAAAACCAGCAAGACGAGCGTCAAGACCAGTACCACGCCGCGCTCATTTGAATGGCATGCAGGACTTAGTACACCTTGTCCGGTGACTGGACGCTCGACGGGGAAGACGGGCATACACATGGGGTTGCTTGTGGGCAGCATCTAGAGCCGCCGGTTTCGCAACAACACCGTTGCAAAATAGGCTTGCCGCAGCCGCCGATCTGCAGGGATAGCAGCTAGGCTACCCTCGCAGTTCAGGTACCGCGCAGAAGCCTGTTCAGACACCACCTGGCCCTCACTACGAACAAGAACGCATACGCGAACCGCCAGGACTTTTTCCCAGGGAAGGGGGTCGTTTGACGAAGAGCCCAGTGCAGCGATTTCGCCTGCGCTCAAATAACCAGCAACTGTGGCAACAGTGGAGGTCGTCGCCATGCTGACTGCACCATAGCTTATCTGCATATCTTCGACGTTGTTCACCAGCGCCTGGGGCGTGGACCCTTCGCCGTTACCCTTGCAGTACAGACTGGAAGATGCGAGCGCATGGGATGCTGCAATATAAAACCTGTTTTCTGCGATGAAGTACGTAACGGTTGCGCTGGCAGTGCCTGCACCAACCACAGTGGGTAACGCAGCGGTAATCAGCGAAAGTTTTTTGCCTACACAGTCCGTAGGCAACTTTCCGGTGGCTTGTGTGGTGGGGATCGTGTTGAAGCTATCCGCTTCATAGCTGACAGCAATGGAGTCTGGTAGCGAAGTGACTGAACCCGCACAGGTGAGCTGGTCGAGGCTGGCTGCGGTGGCGATATTGGAGAATCGCCCGTCGCAGCCACGCACCGAGAACTCGCTGGTTGTATAGGTACCCGTCGCAAAACTGGTATCACCATAGACCGGGTTGTGGCGGCTCGAGAATGCGGGATCAGCATTGTCGATACGGTCGGCGCGATCAGGATTGTTGCCGGCCATTTTTAGCTGCTGGCTCAAGATGACCAGCGCGGCCTGTGCATCTTCGTTCATGCGGATCTGGGCATCCGACATTTTGCTGGCGGCTGAAGCACCCAGATAGGCAGAGAAAGCCGCTGTGGCGAGCAGCAGGCCTATGGTCAGCGAAACCATCAACTCAATCAGCGAGAAGCCTTTCATATGGCGACATCCCTGAGAGATCCGGTGGCCGGTCATGTCCTGAATCTCACATAAAGGCAGCGCGGCTTGGGACTGGTGTAGGCTTTAGTTACCTGATCCGGGCAGTTGTCAGAGGCTGTCGGATCCAGTGCGGCACGGGTGCTGGGCTCTTGCCAGATGACCCACAGATTGCCATAGGAGTTGTTGCCACACGGGCTTGTGTCGCAGGTCACCAGCATGCCTCCCGAGGGCAGCCCGATACGCACGGTGCGTTTGGCAGCGGCGTTATCCATGGTCGCCAGCGTTGCCTCTGTGCAAGCGGGATAGCTGCAGTCAGACAGTTCCATTTCTTTGGAGGTACCGTCGTAACTCAAGGGAAGGCGATACGCATCATTTCGAAATCCACCAGGATTTGCCCGGATACGCTCGATATGATTGGCCGCAATATTGGTGGCGGTCGCACGATAGCCAGATAACTTGGGCATCTGCACAGCAAAGGACAACATCACACCCAGGGAAAGCATGCCGAAAGACAGCAACAGTATGGCGACCAGCACTTCTATGAGAGAGGTGCCGGTCTGGTGGTGATGTTTGCGCTTCAGAGAATTCATAGATTGTCACTGTCGCAACGAGCTGAACCATCGCCAGCTATTCGGGCACGTCCGCCAAAACTGACACACAAAATACGCCTGACATCAATGTCATAACTGCCGCCACCAAAGGTAAGCGACGTAGCTGCTGCAAGATTGAAGAGTCGCCCCGTTCCTGTGAAGCGAAATATGCTGGGCGGACCATTTCCACCTTCAAGAATGGAGTCCATCGCAACAATAGGAGCCTGTACCCGAAGTACAGGGTCGGCAGTCTCTCGAAACCCATTGGCGTCGAGATCATGAAAAACAATCCAGCCACTGGCCCAACCACTGCCGCTATGGGCGGAGGTAATGCTGCAGGTCGCTGCAACATCTTCCGGAGAGTCACTACGACACATGGTAATCCCGCCGCCCAGACGAATCGATTCGCTGCGCGCATAACCCATGTCAGCCAGAAAGGTATTGACCGCGCTGGACCTTGTGTTGGACTGAAGCATTCGGGAGAGCGAAGGGACCGCGAGGCTGATCAGGATGGCGGAAATCGCCAGGACCGTAACCAACTCAAGCAGAGTAAATCCTGCAGCCGTGCGAGATGTTCGGCAACCTGAAAGGCAGGGCACAGCATTGCCCTGACCGGCAGGCGTCCCGCTCAGAATCCCCTGTTTATTTCCAGCCATGTCCGCGTAGAGTTGGTTGAACCGACTAGCTCTGGTGTTGCCCCAACTGGCCTGGCGAAGTAGGCCTTGGCACTCCACTGATGAGCCCCCGCCCAATTCAGTCCCAGACCTACACCACTAAGATAGGCTGTGTTCGCAGCTACAAACCAGGGGTTCTTGTTGACCTTCACATTTGCACTGTCAGCAAAAGCCACGGCCTGCCATCGCCCTTCCACACCCAGACTTAGATCATGACGAAGTTCAACCGTGGCCTGAGACCCGGTGTCGCCTGAAATGGTGCCCGCATCATAAGCACGTACCGAGTACGGTCCACCAATGGACATTTTTTGCGATGAATCCAGATTGGAGTTGGCCCACTGACCCGAAAAAGACAAATAAAGCGCGTCTTGTGCACCCAGATACTGAAGGCGACTCAAACTGGCATTCCATTTCGAAAATTTGCCTTGGGTTTTCGCGCTGACCGCATCAATAAATTGCGCTGCGTCGTTCTTGAAACCGACACGACCGGCAGTACGGCTCAAGCTCCAGGCATTGACACCACCTGATAACAATGAGTCCCGCCCGTCGCCCGCGAGACCCAGGGTCCAGTTCGCGAGGTTTCTATCTGTCGCGCCCGAATAAATATCAATACGGTCCCGTAGCTGCAGCTGTTCATACTGGAGTTGGCCGTAGACATTCGCGTCCTGACTCCGAAGGAAGGGATGTCGCGCGAACACGCTCGTTACCTGAGCCGTTCCGTGCGCATCAAGGGATGCGAGCGATCCACCCAGCTTGTAGCGAAGTGCCGAATAGGAAGCCCCGACTCGGGATCCCGATCCATTAACCAAGGCCTCATAGGCAAGGCGGCCGTAGTTCATACCTGCCCCGGAGCTCAGGGCACTCACGCTCACCACATTGCTGAATTTCAGGTTCAGCGGATCGACGATGTTGACACTCGCGCTGACACGGGCACGGCCGGTATAGCGATTTCCGTAGTTGTCCAACATGGCACTGCCGAAAACGCCTGCACCGGAAGTTACGCTGACTTCAAGGTCAGACGTGCCCACTTCATCACCCGGCTTGACCCTGGCGTTGACGACAACACCCGGAATGTCTGAAAGCAGCAGTAGCGCTTTGTCCAGGCTCTTTTGCTCGATGTCGTTCCCGGGTGCAAGCGGCGAAAGCGTCGCCTGCATCAACGGGTCGCCAAGGCGGCTCTGGTTGATGAGGGTAACCTTTCCGTAGCGGGCCACAATAATCTGGACGTTGACGATGCCGCCGCTAATGGTCTGCGCAGGAATGACCGCACGGGTCAGCGGATATCCGTGGCTGCGGTAATAGTCAGTAATCCGCTCGACCAGCTGCTCCAGCTGTCCCAGCGTCAGGCTCTTGCCCTCCCCCTCACTGACCAGCGCATGCAAGGTGGCTGTGTCAATTTTCTTGTTTCCTGTGATGCGGATGGCACTGACCGGAAATGCTTCGCCAGCAGGGCGCGTTGCAGCCGTTTCCTTGTCGATCTTCAACGCTGGGGCGCTGGAGGCTTGCGGAGTAACTGGGACCGGTTGAATCTGGCGGAGGATTGAGCCTGCATCCGGTGCGACTGTACCGACTGATTGGGCAGAACCCAAAGACGGAATAGCTACGAGTAATGCAGCCATAAGCGGACGCAGCGCCAACAGGTGTTGTGGGATTTGATTCACGATGGGACTCTTATTTATTTGTTGTAACGATGTTTGCAGGTAAACGCACGCCGCCGCCCAAAACCTGCAACTTCATGCTGCTCCTCTTCAGGCGCCGCTCGTCGTCAGACATAACGCCGTCGCTGGCAGGAGAAAGGGCCGCAGTTGCAAGGGTTGCGTTGGCCAGCGATGGGGCGACAAGCGCTGATTGCAGCTGGGCAACCACAGTCTGGGCCGTTATCTCCGGTGAAACACCCGGAACGACTGCCGGTGGCGTGACTGGCACCACCGGCAATATCACAACAGGTGGAATTACCACCGGCGGAATTACGACAGGCGGGACCACTACTGGCGGTATGACCACCGGAGGAATCACAACCGGTGGAATAACGACAGGAGGTGGGACCACGATGGTCACAGGCGGGGTAACACTGACATCGACACCAGCAACAATGATGGTTGGCGCTCCGGTGACAGTGAGTACGCCCGTCTGGCTGGTTGGGCCTGCACTGTTTACATCCAGGTCTCCGGTAACGATGGTTGTGCCAAAGATGGTTTTGCCACCATTGGTAGTTGTGGTGTCAAGGTCGTGCGTGGTTCCGCTGACCACCAGATCACCACCAGCAACCAGCACGCTGTTTCCGGTGGCGTTAAGCGCTACCGTAAGGCCGGTGATATCTGTAAGCGAGATATTTTTTCCGGTAGCGGTGACCACGCCGACGAAATCGTTCGCCGGGTTGTTGAGCGTGATGTCGCCGGTGGTAGATTTCAGCGTGCTGACCCCGGCGACAGTCACTGGGCCCGTCTGCGTGATGTCGTTCTTCGCAAGCACAGCCAGCGTGCCGGTCGCGGCTATCGTGCCGAGAACGATGCCGTTAACGTCGGTCAGCGCGATGTTTTTGCCGATGGCGTCGACGGCGCCCACAAAGTCGTTCGCCGGATTGGTAAGGATGATGTCGCCAAGGGTAGATACCAGTGTGGATAGTCCTGCAACGGTGACTGGGCCTGTTTGTGTGATGTCGTTCCGGGCGAGCACGTCCAGCGTACCGGTCGCGTGGACGGTGCCCAGAACAATGCCGTTGATATCAGTCAGCTTGATGTTTTTTCCGCTGGCATTGACCGCACCAACGAAGTCATTCGCCGCGTTGGTCAGAATGATGTCGCCAATCGTCGAGCTCAGGGTGCTGATGCCGCCTACGGTCAACGGACCAGTTTGCGTGATGTCATTTACGGCATGTATCGTCAACGCACCAGTAGCTGCAACCGTACCCAGAACAATGGCGTTTGCATCTGCCAGGCTGATGTTTTTGCCAGTGACACTAACTGGTCCTGTGAAATCATTGGCCGGGTTGTTCAGGGTAATGTCGCCAACGGTGGACGTCAGCGTTGTGACGCCAACGACCGTTACCGGGCCGGTCTGTGCAATATCATTTTTTGCAATGACAGCAAGGGTTCCGGTTGCCGCGACCGTGCCCAGCGTGATGCCGTTGATATCCGTCAATGCAATGTTTTTACCGCTTGCATTGACCGATCCGACGAAGTTGTTGTTCGCGCTGGTCAGGGCAATGTTGTTGCCGGCTGCGGTCGACCACGTACTGTCACCGACCGCAGTAATAACGCTCGCGCCGATCTGCGTGATATTACCCGTGGTGGCAACCACACCCAGCGTGCCGGTCGCAGTGACAGCACCCAAAGCGACGGCGTTGGCATTGGTTACGGCAACGTTATGGCCGCTGGCATTGACCGGGCCCTGGAAATTGTTGGCCGCGTTGGTCAAGGTGATGTCACCGGTTGTCGATACAAACGTGCTGACGCCTGCAACTGAAATCGGGTCAATGCCGGTCTGCGAAATATTGCCACTGGCGCTGACACCCAGCGTGCCCGTTACCGTAACACTGCCGAGAATCGCTACGCCACTGATTGCGGCGAGCGCGACGTTTTTACCGGACAAGCTGCTGACGCCGAGGTCGCCACTGAGCTGGGTGATACCCACATCACCGGTGACAGCCACAGTCCCCGGAGCGGTCTGCGCAAATACCTTGTTGACGTTGAAGTTGCCGGTGGTGGATACGGAACCTCCGGTCTGGGTGAACCCGTCAACCACCACGTTACCCGTGCCGACCAGACTACCGCCAGATTGGGAAAGCGCAGCCAGTTGAAGGCTGTTGGCTATGTTCAGGTTGCCTGCAACAAGACTCATGGAACCCGTGCTTCCGATGGTGTCAAGGCTAACCATGCCACCCTGTGCATGCGAGACCAGGTTGGCGTTGTTAAAACTGACATTCACGCCGGTTGGAATGATGACGTTTGCCACATTGGAAAGGTCAGGTACAGCACCGCCCGCCCAGTTGACAGGATCAAACCAGTTGCCGCTTGCGCCGCCAACCCAGGTTACGGAGGCGAGGCGCCCAATATTTGCTGCCGTAGTAGCCGTGGTAGCACCGACCGTATAGTTACCTGCATCCGTCCCGCTGAGGTTGATGCCGCTGACATTGATGGTTTTGCCAGTGGCTGCGTTCTTGTCGATAAAATTGGCTGTGCCGTTAACGTTCAGCACATCGCTGGCAATACGGTTATCCCCGTAGGTAACCGCTGCGGTAGTCACCCCGTCATAAACCTTGTTGACTCCAGCGGCCGTCACTGTCAGAGCACGCGCCGTGATATCGGCAGTCGTAGTAACTGCAGTGTTGACGATGTAGTTGCCGGCATCGGCGCCGCTGAGGCTGATACCGCTGACACTGATGGTCTTGCCAATGGCCGCGTTCTTGTCCGAGAAACTGGCCGCGCCGTTGATGGTCAATACATCGCTGGCAATACGGTTGTCACTGAGCCTCACGGTGGCAGCTGTTAGGCCGTCGTACACCTTGCCGGTACCCGTGGCCGTCACGTTTAAAGCACGGGCCGCAATATTGGCTGCTGCGGAAGCTGTGGGGTTGACGATGTAATTGCCAGCATCTGCGCCGCCGAGGTTGATGCCGCTGACACTGATGGTTTTGCCTATGGCTGCGTTCTTGTCCGAAAAGTTGGCTACGCCGTTGATAGTCAAGACATCGCTGTTGATACGGTTATCGCCAAACCCGACCGCTGCTGTTGTCAAGCCGTCATAGACCTTGTTCGCGCCGGTGGCGGTCACAGTCAATGCCCTGGCCGTGATATCGGCCAGCGTGCTCGCCGTGGCATTGACGGTGTAGTTACCGGCATCTGCTTCAGTGAGGTTAATGCCGCTAACGCTGATGGCTTTTCCAATGGCTGCGTGCTTGTCCGAAAAGTTGGCTGCGCCGTTGATGGTCAAGACATCGCTGGCAATGCGGTTGTCGCCAAACGCGACCGCTGCAGTGGTCAGTGGGTAATAGCGATTTGTCCCGCCGCGGGCTCTCTCTTTCAATGCCCTTGGGTCTTGCGATCACAGCGTGCTCGCCGTGGCATTGACCGTGTAGTTACCGGCATCGGCGCCCGACAGATTGATGCCGCTAACGCCGATGGTTTTGCCAAGGGCTGCGTTCTTGTCGGAGAAACTGGCCGTACCGTTAACTGTCAATATATCGCTGGCAATGCGGTTGTCGCCCAGCGTTACGGTGGCAGCTGTCAGGCCGTCATAGATTTTGTTCGTGCCCGAGGCCGTCACATTTAATGCACGGGTTGCGATGTCGGCCAGCGTGCTTGCTGTGGTATTGACGGTGTAGTTACCGGCATCTGCTCCACTGAGGTTAATGCCGCTAACGCTGATGGCTTTTCCAATAGCTGCGTGCTTGTCCGAAAAGTTGGCTGCGCCATTGATGGTCAAGACATCGCTGGCAATGCGGTTGTCGCCAAACGCGACCGCTGCAGTGGTCAGTGCGTCATAGACCTTGTTCGCGCCGGTGGCGGTCACAGCCAATGCCCTGGCCGCGATGTCGGCCCGCGTGGAGGTCGTAGCATTCACGGTGTAGTTACCGGCGTCGGCGCCCGACAGATTGATGCCGCTGACACTGATGGTCTTGCCAACACCCGCGTTCTTGTCAGCGTAGCTGGCGCTGCTGTTAATTCCCAGCAGGTCATTGACAACGCGGTTGTCGCCCAGCGCCACGGTGGCCGCTACCGAGCCGTCATAGGTTTTTCCCAGCGACGAGGCCGTCACAGTCAGTGCCCGTTTGGCAATGTCAGCTGAAGTGGATGCCGTGGTGCTGACGGTGTAGTTGGCTGCGTCTGCGCCACTGGCGCTGATGCCGCTCACAGAAACGAACTTGCCCGATCCCGCGTTTTTGTCAAAGAAGTTGGCTCCTGTGTTCGTCACAGTAAGTACGTCGCCGGCTACCCGGTTGTCGCCCAGGGTCACGACGGCGTTCGTCAGGCCGTCATACGTTTTGTTGGAGCTTGTGGCGCTGACAGTCAGCGCACGGGCCAGGATATCGGCTGTGCTTGAGGCTGTCGTGTTGACGGTATAGTTGAGTGCGTCCGCACCCGTCAGGTGGATGCCTGTGACATTGACCGATTTACCCACCCCCACATTCTTGTTCAGGAACTCGACCGTGCTGTTGACGGTCAGCACGTCATTTGATATGCGGTTGTCGGTCATCGTGGCCGCACCCGTGGTCAGGCCATCATAGATTTTGCTGACCCCCAGGGCAGTGGCGTTCAAGGCGCGCGCAGTGATATCTGCTGTCGTGGTTGCAGCGGCATTGACGGTGTAGTTGGCAGCATCCGCACCCGACAGGCTGATCCCGCTGACATTGATCGTCTTGCCTGCGCCTGCATTCTTGTCGATGAAGCTTGCCGAGCTGTTGATGCTCAGCACGTCGCTGAGGATGCGGTTGTCGCCCAGTGTGACAGCGGCTGCAGACAGGCCGTCATAAATCTTTGCGACGCCGAGGGCGGATACCGTCAGCGCCCGAGGGGTGATGTTGGCGATCTGCGTGCCGCCGGTAAACGTGTAGTTGCTGGCCAGGCCAGTGCCGTTGCCAAGCAGCAGGCTGCCCAGGGTGACGGTCTTTCCATTGCCGACATTCTTGTCAGCCACCGTGCCCGCGCCGGAGAGCGTTAGCGTATCGCCGTTGGCCAGGCCGATCAGGTTGAAGATGTTGGCGCCAACAATATTTGTGCCGTCATACGCACGGGTGCCTGTCATGCCGAGAACGCTAAGGGATGCCGATGAGATGGTCAGTGTGCCATTGATCAGGCTGGTGAAGTCGTAATTGCTGGCGGTCAGGTTGCCGTAGCCTGCGGTGATTGCGTAGTTGCCGACGTTGCTGCTGGTGCTCGCAGCCGTGAGCGCGGATCCGGCCCCACTCAGAACACTGGCGGTCTCGCCGTTGACAAAGCCGCTCACGGTGGTGGTCAGCGTCGGGTTGGCGACGCCGTAGGCCCGGTTCTGGTCGTTGGCCGTCACAGTCAGGTGAGCCTTTTCGATCGTCAGGGTGCCCGGGTTCAGGACGGTGAAGTCATAGTTGGCAGCGGCCAGGTTGCCCACGCCTGCCGTGATCACTGCGGTGCCCGCGCCGGTCAGGGCGTTGGCGGTTGTGCTGGCGCTGCCGGAGCCGCTCACGACGCTGGCGGTCTCGCCGTTGACAAAGCCGCTCACCTTGGCCGTGAGGGCCGGGTTGGCGCTGCCATAAGTGCGATTCGTGTCATTGGCCGTCACGGTTAAGTGGGCTTTGGTGATCGTAAGCAAGCCGTCAACGTAAACCACGATGTACTGTGCATTACTTGAGCTGAGGCCACCCGCTGTAATGGCGTAATTTCCAACATTGATGGCGCTTTGCGACGCGCCGCTGAAGGTCAAACCGCTGAACAAATTAGCTTTGGTTGGGTCTGAATAGGTCACCGTGTAAGGGCCGGAATACACGAGGCCATCGTAGGCTTTGAAAACATTATTGGCCGTCGCCGTGACCGTGACGGTCTTTATCAGCGCCGTCAAAATGGGCAACGTCCCGTCCTGCAGGGTCCAGATGGTGGTGTCCCAGCCACTGAAAGTTGCTTTGGCTTTCATTTCGGCGGTGGTCTTGGCCGCACCACGAATGGAAGTTAGCGTGGGTGCCGCGGTGATATCCCAATAATTTCCCGTATCACCGGAGATGGGAGTAGTGGTAGAACTTCCAACCAGTCCGCCCACCGTGGCACCTGTGGAACTCCCTGAAGCAAAGCTGTTTTTTATGATGGTACCGGTGCTGGTGCCGACCAGTTGGCCGCTGCTGGCGGCGCCGGTCACGTTGCCGGTGGCGTAACTGTTCTCAATTGACGCAGTCGTGGTCCCGACCAGACCGCCGGCGCTTGCGGCGCCCACGACATTGCCAGTGGCGTAACTGCTGGTGACAGCGCCCGTGGTGGTTCCCACCAGGCCTGCGGAGCTGGCGTCGCCATTCACATTGCCCGTGGCGTAGCTGTTGCTAATGACGCCGGTGGTGATGGTGGAAACCAGTCCGCCAGCACTGGCCAGGCCGACCACATTTCCAGTCGCATAGCTGTCGGTGATGTTGCCACTGGTACCGCCGCCCAGCAGTCCCCCGGTTCGGGCTGCACCCTGGACTGCGCCGGTTGCGTAACTGTTGCTGATATTGCCGGTGGTGATTTCTCCCAGCATTCCGCCGGTTCCCGCCGCACCGGTAACCTTGCCAGTGGCGTAACTGTTGCTGACGCTGCCAGTGGTCATGGCTCCAATCAGACCGCCGGTGCCAGCCGCGCCGTCGACATCGCCGGTGGCATAGCTATTGCTGATCGAACCGACGGTGTTGCCACCCAGCAGCCCGCCAGTGCCGGCACCGCCGACGACTTTGCCGGTAGCGTAGCTGTTGCTGATCAGTCCGCTCACGTCACTACCCACCAAACCGCCAGTACCGGCACCTCCTGTCACGCTGCCCGTGTTGTAGCTGTTGTTGATAGACCCGGATGCGTTGCTTCCAACCAGACCACCGGTGCCAGCACCGCCGACAACGACACCTCCAATCAGGCCGACGTTGGCGATCATTGTGCCAGCGCCAGCGGCACCAATCAGGCCCACGTCAGGTGTGGCGGCAGCCGGCTTGATGGTTAGTCCGGTGATGGTGTGGCCCAGGCCATCAAGCGAACCCATGAAGGGCGTGCCAGTGGTGCCAACCGACGTGAATCCCAGGCCACCATTCCATCCTGATGTCGCTGTGGCATCAATATTGCTACCGAGGGCGTAGTTTTTTGCCAGGTTGGCTGCGCTTCCCATCATTCCCTGCAAATCTGTACCGGTGGTACTGCCTGCAGCACCGAGGCTGGTAATGACGGTGTAGTTTTTGACCACGCCGTCATTACCCAGTTTGGTGCTGAAATTTTGCCCGGCAGCGAGGTCCACTGCGGCCTTGACGATGTAGTCGCTCTTGTTGCTTGCTGCAACGGTAGCCTGGCCGTATTCAAGCGCCAGTTTTGCCGTCCCGGAGCCGCTCAGTTTGGCGTTGATGTTGATGTTGTTTTCAGCCTTCAGGGTCAGCGTATTGCTGGCCCAGCTGACCGTGTCGTTAACGTTGATATCGCCTTTGCTGCCTGTGGCCCCAGCGAGGTGCGTGGCATCTGCGCCTGCTGCGGTGGTCTGGATCGTGATGCTGTTGCTTCCTAGCAAGCCACCAAGTGCCAGACCGGAAATATCACCGCCCGTAGCAGCAATGGTGAAGTCCACGGGATCAATCAGCCAGTTGCCGGTCTTGCCCGTAGCCGAGGCTGTGGTGATCTTGATGTCGCTGGTGAAGGTCAGGCGCAAACCGCTGGTTTCAATAAACCCGCCGTTGCCGCCGTAAGGGGCCGACGCATCAAGCGTACCGCCAACATTGACGGCTCCTGCGGCCATCCCGCCAAGCAAGGTGATGCTGCCAGACTGGTTGTCAACCGTTTGGGCCTGGATTACGCCGGTATTGTTGACCACGCTGGCCAGCAAACTGTCCCTCGCACCCGCAGTCATGATGACGACGCCGCCGTCAGCGCGTATCAAGCCGCTGTTCTCAACCATGCTGTTCAGCACGCTCTGGTCAATCTGCATGCTTACCAGGCTGTTGTTCTGAAAGGTCAGCGTGGCAGCGTTACCGGCCCCTATTGCCACCGAACCCTTGTGCGCCGTAAGCGTGCCATGATTGACGACGGTATTGCCAAGCAAGGCAATGTACCCGCCACTTTCCGCCTTAATCGTGCCCTGATTGACGATGCTACCGATACCATTACCGCCAAATGAGCGCACATTGCCAATCAGGCTGGCATCATTGAGGTCCAGCGTCGAGGCAACCAGTCCGCCCACGTTGACCTGTGCACCCTGTCCAAACAGTACGCCGTTGGGATTAACAAGATAAACCTGCCCATTGGCATTCAGGTTTCCAAGGATCTTGGTCCCATTAATGTCAAATATGCGGTTAACAGCTATCGCCCCGGCCGATGGCTGGACGAAATTCACCGTCTCCTGGGATCCAACATTGAAGCTTTTCCAGTCCAGCGAAAGGGTTGAGCTGGATTGCCTTATTGTGGTGGTTAAGCCAACCTGCGAGATGCTCCCGGTCCCCGCCGTAACCTGTCCATTGGTCGGACCAGCATGAGCCATTAAAGCGGTAGAAAGTGCCAGTGCGGCAGCCACAAGCTTGCTACCTGATACTTTGCCCCGACCTCTGGAGGTTTCTGATACAGCCACCCAACCATTGATTACATGACTCCAAATGAGGCGATAAATTTGGTTCATGGAACGTTTCATGATGATGGCTTTCTGTTACAGAAAATACAATTAATGCGATGGATTATACCTTTACGTAATATTAAGACTATTTTATATATTTTATATATATATTTATATGCTATTTACAATACATATAAAAATTTTTAATATTTAAATGTAGTTATAAATGTGCGATACCGTACATAGCCGACTGGGGAAAAAGGCGAATATCAAACTTCTCTGTTCGCTATCGAACATAGCGAACAAGAGAATGCAGTTTTCCGTGGATGCCAAGGTGCGATGAGAGACCCCTTTTTTTTCGCTCATCAATAGCGATTCGAAGCTTCCACCCATCAGGAAAGTTGCCCTATCACAGTGGATCCAAAGGGGGTAATCCGGTAAGCAACTTTCGAAGCGCCATGACG